>JBBTED010000055.1:0-5885 GCA_038042445.1 Candidatus Firestoneibacteriota bacterium | reverse complement strand
AGAAGCGGATATAATAATTGCAAAACAAAGAAATGGTCCAACCGGAGATATTAAAATTGCATTTTTAGATGAATACACAAGATTTGAAAATCTAACTATGCGTCCTGAATAGATTAATATGGAAAAATTAATTGAAAAAGCAAAAGTATTGATTGAAGCGTTACCATATATCAAAAAATTTTATGGAAAAACTGTTGTTGTAAAATATGGTGGTAAAGCAATGGAGAGTTCGGCATTAAAAGAATCTATAGTTATTGATATAATTTTTATGAAATATGTAGGTATGAACCCTATTATAGTTCATGGTGGAGGCCCGGAAATAAGTAGTTTTATGGAAAAATTGGGAAATAAACCTAAATTTGTGAATGGGTTTCGGGTAACAGATAAAAATACAATGAATATAGTTGAGATGGTGTTAGTTGGAAAAATAAACAAGGAAATTGTCAATCTGATAAATAAAAATGGTGGAAAAGCAGTAGGAATAAGCGGAAAAGACGGCAATTTAATTTTTGTGGAAAAGAAAAAGTCTAAAATTGATTTAGGTTTTGTTGGTGAAGTAAAAAAAATAAACACTGAAATCTTAAATACTTTAGATGGCAAAGGGTTTATTCCAGTTATAGCTCCACTTGGCACAGATAAAAACAATGATACCTATAATATAAATGCGGATTCTGCTGCTTCAGAAATAGCTATTGCACTTAAGGCTGAGAAATTAGTATTTCTTACAGATGTCCGTGGAATTCTACCTTCAAAAAACAAATTTGCTATTCCAATTTCTACATTGACTGTTAAAGATGCAGTTAAACTTAAAAAGAAAAATATTATAGATGGTGGTATGCTGCCTAAAGTAGATGCCTGTATAAAAGCATTGCAATATGGTATAAAAAAGACACATATAATAGATGGCAGAATAATGCATGCATTACTTCTTGAAATATTCACAGATAAAGGCATAGGCACAGAAATAGTAAAATGAAAGCACACGAAATATTTGAGTACGATAGCAAATACATAATCCATACCTATAAAAGAACACCTGTAATATTTGTTAAAGGAAAAAAATGTTTTTTATGGGATATCCACGGGAAACAATATCTTGATTTTGTTTCTGGCTTGGCAGTAAATAACATAGGTCATTGTAATTTTAAGGTGACTTCTGCAATACGAAATCAATCCTATAAATTAATGCATGTTTCAAATCTTTATTATACTGTTCCTTCTGTAAAACTTGCCAAAGAATTATGCAGAATTTCTTTTGCTCAAAAATGTTTTTTTTGCAATAGTGGTGCTGAAGCAAATGAGGCAACAATTAAACTTACAAGAAAATATGCAAAGACAAAATTTGGCGAGAATAAACATACAATAATAACTTTTAGCTCGTCATTTCACGGTAGAACTATGGGGACACTTACTGCAACTGCTCAGGAAAAATTTCATAAAGGTTATGAGCCATTACTACCAGGATTCAAATATGCAAATTTTAATGATATTGAATCTGCAAAAAATTTAATAGATGAAAATACTGCAGGTATAATGGTTGAACCAATTCAGGGAGAAGGCGGAGTTAATATTGCAACTCAGGAGTTTATACAAGGATTACGTGAACTTTGTGATAAAAATAATTTACTACTTATTTTTGATGAAGTGCAAACAGGTATTGGAAGAACAGGTGCAATGTTTGCTTATGAACACTATAAAATTACTCCTGATATAATGACACTTGCAAAAGCAATTGGTGGTGGATTGCCTTTAGGAGTAATGCTTACAAAAGATACAATTGCAGAAGTTTTTGACTACGGATCTCATGCTTCAACATTTGGTGCAAATCCAGTGGTATGTGCTGCTGCTATTGCTGTTCTAAATATAATACAAAAAGAAAAGCTAATAAAAAATGCAAAAGAAATGGGCGAATATTTTTTAAGTAAATTGCAAAATTTAAAAGCTAAATATAACAAAATTGTAGATGTTCGAGGGTTAGGTTTAATGATTGCTGTAGAATTAAATAGCAGTGGAGAGAAAATAGTGGAAGAATGTATGAAAGAAGGATTAATTATTAATCTTATAGGAGAAAAAATTATAAGGTTTTTACCACCACTTATTGTAACTAAAAAAGAAATAGACAAAGCAATAAATATTTTAAATAAAGTAGGGGCGAGTTTACTCGCCCAATAAATGGGCTATCAAATAAATTATGAAATGGGTAGATGATGGAATGTGTTTTGTGTGTGGAAAGAAAAATCCTGATGGATTCAAACTTGATTTTAAAATAAATGATAACAAAACAATAACTACTCAATGGACACCAGAGAAGAAATATCAGGGATATGCAGATATAGTTCATGGTGGAATTATTGGTGTGTTTTTAGATGAGACAATGGTAACTCTTCCGTGGAAATTATTAAATGTTCCAGTAGCTAGTGCCCAAATGACTGTTAGATTTAAAAAACCTGCAAAAATCGGAGAAACACTTTTTTTTACAGGAGAGATAGTCGGTGATATAAACCAAAAAATAATCAATACCAAAGCAGATGCCAAAACTTCAGATGGAACATTAATAGCATTTGCAACAGGTAAATGTGTTAGAGTTTAACTTTTTCAGGTAAAAGCCAACGGTCACGTTTTATAAATTCTCCATTTTTGAATGTTTGGTCAATGGTTCCTTTTTTCTCAAGATGGTTAAAACAGCTTCTCATACAACCTCGTGATGCTTCCACACCATAACTGCCTGCTTCACCCCAGATATGCAAATATCTATGACCTTCTATAATATATCCTGATGGAGATTCCTTTGTTTTTCTCCAGTTACCTTGTGAAAGTGTCCAGCAAAATTTATAAGCAGATTCTTCAGACATATCCTGTTGAGTGATATCAATATTCCATCCAGGGAAAGATTTGTGAATAAAAGGTGAAACCCGCGAATCAGCGCCATGATAGCTTAATGTACACCTTCCCATATGAACATCACTCCATTCATAAACTTTATTTTCAATTTGAATTTTTATTGTTTTGTTTTCTTTAATAGATGGTATAGCATTTGCAGGACACCCTTTTACACATTGCATACATTTGTCACATATACTACCGGGTTCTACAAGTGGATCAGGTTCAAGAGGCATATCTGTTATTATGGCAGCAAGTCTCACTCTTGGCCCAAATTTTTTTGTCATAAATACTTTAGACCATCCGATTTCACCAATACCAGCGGCAGTTCCTGCTATTCTTATTGCAAGGTTTACATCAGGCGCAACGCCATTTTTCCTTAAAGGTTCTGCTATTACTTCATAATCAGGCACTCCGGGATAGTATGGAACTGCTTCCCAGCCAGAATCTTCAATGAAGCAAGCCATTTCATAAAGAGGTGAATGTATAAAATAACTGTTTAATAATCCGTGATAACCAAAATATGTATAATTTGGCCAATATGTTCCTTCTTCAATCCCACGCCAATTTCCTCTTAAAATTCTTTTGCCAACAACAATAACTGAACGTGCTTCAGGGAATATGCTTGCTGGATGCATTTTTCTTGGTGCATCTTTAAATCTTTCTATATTGGCAACACCAAATAAATCCAATCCATTAGATAAAGCAAATTCTTTAATTTTTTCTTTTGTAAGATTTTTCATTCTATTTCACTTCCTTCTTCTATAATTGATTTATTATCTAAAATTTGCCATGTAGGTCTTTTTCTGAATTGGTTAATAAAAGTATTTTTTAACCTGTTGTTTTTTTCTAAATGCACAAGATATGAACGCACACAAATAGCGCCTAATCTGTCAGGTGTTCCTAAAGGATGACGGTTGTTCTTAAAGGCACCATTTTGACAGTTCATACATTTACTATAATCTATAGTTGCTACTTTCATTTTTTTCTCGCATATTTCCAAAATTTCTTCTTTGTCAGTATCTATAGCTTTGAGAGGGCAGTATTTTTTATAATCTTTTGACCTGTCACAGATATTTTCTTTGCTAATAGGAGTGGGTTCAAGTGGGGCGTCTGTTAATATTAAAAAAAATCTTTGTCTTGGACCAAACTCAGGGGTTAAAAAAACTCTTATATATCCAATTTCTCCAAGTCCTGTGCGAACAGCAGCATCATCAAAATCAATTAAAACATTTGGAGCAGGTAGATTTTCTTTGACAGGTATGCCCATTGCAGGCATTTGCACAGGTAGATTTAAAAGGGGAACTGCTTCCCATTTGTTATCTTCCAGAAATTCTGATACTTTGAGTGCAGTTATAGAAAGAAATCTATCTTCCAGCCAGTTATAACCATATAGGTTATATGTGTTAAATTGTGTGCCTTCTTCAATTCCTCTTAATGTTCCTCTTGTTATTCTTTTTCCGATTACAATTACTGATTTAGTTTCTGGAAATATTGCAGAAGGATTGTTTTTTTGTGGAATATCTTTAAATCTTTCTATATTAGCTATTCCGACTAAATCAACTCTGCATTCTTTTGCATATTCTTTTAATTTATCAGTTAAACTTTCCACAGTAATCTCCTTTTTTCTATTTGTTTCCTTTAAATGTACAAGTTCTTAAACATTCTTCACATATATTTATATGTCTTTTTTGAACGCCCCATTTAATTTTACTTATTGCTTTCGCTAATTTCTCAGGGGTGATATTTTTAGGATATGGAACATCTGTTTTTACTGCATAATATTCCGGGCCATCTTTAGATACAAGTCCATATCTTTTAGCCCAATCGCATTTTAATTGGTCTATTTTAGGTAAATTAAAAGTTTTTCCATCAACAGAAAATGATAAATTTTTTCCTGCAATTGCATTAGTTGGGCAGGAATTAATGCAGGTTTTATCACATTTTTCACAGACAATTTTTTCACTATAGAGGGGGTCATCTTTAAATGAATAATCTGTAACTATTGCTATAAATCTCTGCCTTGGTCCAAATTTGCTGGTTAAAGGAATTCCATTACTACCTATATATCCTAATCCCGCTAAAACTGCAGCAAATCTATTAGATTGTAAATCAGGTAGCATTCCTCTGGAACTTTTAACGCAAGAAGAAAGCTCGCCTAAATCATAAGTTATGCTGGCATTATATCCTCTTTGTTCCAAATATTTTACAATGTTTAAAGCTATGTCACCTAATAACCATAGACTTTCATATTGTACAAATGCATAGGGACCTACTGTCTCCGCTGGAGTTACTTTTGCAGTATCTACAGCAGAATCAGGAAAATGCATTCCAAGCACAATAACTGATTTTGCACTTGGTAAATATTGCTCAAGGTTTTTAATTTTAAAAGATTTTTTTGTTATAGTTGGAACATATGGACCATATATGTAACCTTTGTCTTTTACAAAGAAGTATTTATTATCTGGCAGAATTTGCCCTGCATTTTTTGAAATTTTTCATATCGTTTATTTGAAAAAAATCCAGTCATATCAGCACCTTGTTTTTCACAAAGTTTTATTACATCTATTTTTTTAATTTTTTCTTTTTTAGCTTTTATCTGATAAGAAAAACTCTGTAATTTTGCACTTGTAAGAATAGTGGCATAGTATACATTTTCACTGTATATACCTAATTGTTGTGCAACAAGTTCATTTGGAATATGAGTATTGGTAGTAGCTGAATATCCAAGGATGTCAAGGTAATGCGTTATTTCAAATGTTGTGAAGTCAATTCTCCTACGGATTATTCTTTGAAATTCTTCATCTGTTTTAGTGTCTGGTAATACAGTTATTCCTATTGAAATTATGGATTCAGCATCTGGTAGGTGAAGTTCAGGATGAACAAATTCATTGTTTTTAAAATCATTTTTACTACCAACGGAAATAATATCTAAATAATTATTTTTAACTATTTGCTTAATTTTATCCAGTATTTCTTTAGGAGAAACCTTTTTTATTTCTTTT
>JBBTED010000054.1:0-1775 GCA_038042445.1 Candidatus Firestoneibacteriota bacterium | reverse complement strand
GATTTGGATTTCCGGTTGCAGCTTAGCCAGCAAACATAATATCGGGGTCACACCCCTTTGAAGAGGCCATAAAGATGGCTGAAACTGAACGAAATTGTTTTTTACATCCGGCTGCTCACATCAAAATTATATATGCAGAACATTTGGCTTTACAAAAGAAATGGGAAAAGGTTGTTACTTATGCCAATGAATTTCTTTTAAATGCAGCGCAATTACAGTTTAAGACACATCTTCTTATTCGGGCGTTCATTCTCCTCCTGCAGGCGCCAAGTGAATATCTAAAAAACACAGAAAAGGATTTCCAACACTATGTTTTTCGTTATCAGATATTACTACATGCAATGGGTTTATCGCAATCTCAAGAATTAAATCCCATTTTGGCAAAAGCAAAAGAGCTTATTCCTGGAAAAGAATTTATCGATTTTTATTACGTTGATTGGCGTACTGAGCTAAGAAGACGAATACAGGAAATAGCTAAAGATACAACCGATGAAAAAGGGAGAAAATTTGAAAGATTGATCATGCAGTTATATAAGCTCCGAAATTATAAGATCTTTGACCTGCCTAAAAATTTCGAGGCCATTGATTTTGTGGCGATGTTTTCTTCCCCTGATGGAGTAAATTCTTTTATCGCAGTTCAAGTAAAATCAGGAGACAAAATTATTTATAAAAAAGATATAGACAAATATCATGGGAAACTAGTAAATGCAATAAAATACCTGGAAAATGGGAAATACACTGATGGCAACGAAATTAAACACATATCTATTTTTCATTGGTATTCCGTTAAAACTATTGAAGTCCATGCATTTCAGGAATTGGCCGGAACTGTTGAATTATGTCTTGGAAAAAATTGTGCATTTAAAAGGACTCATCTTGATGAACTAGTAGATATGTTGTTAAACATACCTGAAATATTGGTAAGAATAATTTTCAGTAAAGAGTTGGATATAGAATGATACAAACATTAAAAAGCAGTTCTTATTATCGGAACAGATATTTAGAAGAAAATGGGGGGAATTTATTATTTCTCAATGCACTCATGAATACCATTAAATCTACTCTGAATTCAAAGGTGCTGGATATAGGTTGCGGTACCGGGACATTGGGACAATATCTTTCTTTTCGTGCTGAAATTATTGGCACTGAAAAATCCAGGATGAGGAGTAAAATAGCAAATCAAAAAATCCAGTGCCTTTATTGCGCAGGCGAAACAATTCCGTCCAGGATAGGTACCTTTGATCTAATTTATTGTAAAGAGGTCTTACCCTCAATTAACAACAAACTCATTTTCTTTAAAACAATACGCAAACGTTTGCGGGCAGAAGGAATATTTTGCACCTATATACCTGATATGAATGACATAATCGAAAAGCCGTTATATAGGTTTCTTCCTTATGACATAGACTCTTCAATCAAGCGTTATGGAAGTGTTGAATCAAACGTGAAGCTTTTGAAGGATGCCGGGTTCGGTAATGTAAGAACGATGAGAATTCCTTTAGGCAGTGTTTGGCTAAATCAGAATTATGCCTATAAACATCATGACGGCTTTTTTAGCAACGTGAACAAAAAATATATACAAGAACGCATCGTAGGACTAAATAAGATGATTAAGATGATAAATGTCTTGATGGATTATGGGATAAGTGTACATTATGATTTTGAAAGAACCTTGCTAATAGCCCAATGAGAAAAGACAAATACCTTTATCAACAATGTCACGAAAAAGGAAACGTTATTCTTTTTTGCGGGTTGCCTGCCACCCTAAAGACCTT
>JBBTED010000053.1:0-1605 GCA_038042445.1 Candidatus Firestoneibacteriota bacterium | reverse complement strand
ATTTGCCCATTGATACCAACTGTTCAAAATTTTAATTGCAAAACTATTTTGCATTTAGTATAATATTGAGTGTCAAAGAGAGATACTCAAATAATACTATCAAATGTTGGAAACAATGTCAAGAGGCAAATATGATCGGTGATAATATAAAGAAAATACGAAAAAAAGCAGGGTTAACACAAGATGGACTTGCAAGGAAGGCCGACATCCCTTATACCACCTTAACGAAGATAGAATCCAATGTTGTCAAAAAGCCTTCGGTTCAGACAATAGCAAAAATAGCCAAGGCGTTAAATGTAAGTATGGAGGAATTAATAAAATGAATTCTAAAGGCGAACTATTACCTCTTTTCGAAAAATATGCTTTGCATGAATTAGATAATAGTTATTATCGCTTAAGAATATTATCTTCTAAAGACTCAATTGATTATGCCAAAAAAGTCGGTTTGCGTTTGCTAGAAAAGAAAGATTCTTTTCCAATCGCAGTAGTTAAAAATGATCGTTTAGCTGCCTTAGCTATAGTTGTTCACAAAGAGGAAGATTCCAATATATTTAAAAAAAGGATTGGTTCTATTGAATTTTTGACTATAGACAGAACGCTACCATCTTTGGAAAGGAAAATGCTCATTTCACAATTATTGCATGAATGTCATAAAAATTGGCAAATATCATTTGATATGATAACCACTCTAATTGATTTTGATCAATATGATTTATTGGAGGCATTTCAGGAAATTGGAGCCAAGGTATATGGCGGGAATTATACCTGGGTATGCCAATTAAGTAAAATAAATGAAGCAAATTTATCAGATAAATTATTAGAAAAGGTTTTCTTTTATCAACCGGAAGAAAAAGAATTACTTATAGAATATGTTAAACAGAGTTACTCAACCTATCGTAGCCATTATCATGCTGACAGCCATTTTGAGGAAAATATAAGCTCAGAAGTTTATTCGGCTTATATAAAAGAGCATCTAGCGAATAACGGACAAGTGCTAGTAATCAAGAAAAATGAGGACATAATTGCGTTTTCCACGATAAATCCTCATCAAGAAATAAATAGGCATTTTAACAAGAATTTAGTGGCGGAGATTGCGTATAGTGGCGTTTCTCCTTCTGCTCGTGGCAGTAGAGCGTATGAACTGACTTTAATAAAAGGTCTTGAATTATTTAAAAAACAAGATTTTTCTTATGTGGTTTTTGGATGCAGTGCGGATAATTATGTCGTCCAATCTATATGGATCAAACTTGGTGATTTTCGACCGCGCAGATTTTGTTATCGATTTCATTGGTGGTTGTAATTATGACAAATGGGAATAAAAAATACAATTGGATATTTTTTGACCTTGACGGTACTCTTGCGGACAGTATTCCGGCAATGTATCAGGTTTATTTAGACTTTCTAAACGAGTTTAATAAAAGAGGAACAAAAGAAGAGTTTGAAGAACTAAATGGCCCCTCTCTTCCCGAAATTGTCTCGATTCTAAAAATTCGATATGGTTTAGTTGGCGATGAAGTTTCTCTTGTTGATTTATATAAAAAGCAAATATTGGACGCTTACAAAAACATTGTTAAGCCAATGAATGGCGCGGGTGATATTTTAGAA
>JBBTED010000052.1:4505-14803 GCA_038042445.1 Candidatus Firestoneibacteriota bacterium | reverse complement strand
CGGCAACAAAAAAGGAAATAAAAAAGCCTATCAAGTTGCGATTAATACATAGACCTCCTATGGATCATCCGTTTAAAAAACAGATGTATGAAAGAAGGCTTGATTATGAAACAGCTAGAAAATTAGCACAGGAAAAAGCAGAAAAGGAGAGTAATTTGGTCATGTCAGGAACTTAAAAAGCGGACATTTCTACTTTGGCTTGACACACATATGATACCTGTTGAAATAATTTAATTGTTTGTGTATAATCATTTTTAGAAAAGTGAAGAATTTATCTCTAAAAAAAACAATTATTTATGTTGGAGCTGTAATCCTTGATTTTTTTTTAAACGTTTATAGAAAATTTAAGCCTATACCTCCGAGAATATATTTTTGTTATAATCAATCTATACATCATATTTACCATTCAATTTTTATTGCCATTGAACTTTCAAATATACAAAAAGAATATGAAGTGGTGATTTTTAGCACAAGCAAAGAAGCATCAGATATTATAAAAGAAGAGTTGTCTTCCATTCCTAATAATATCAAATTTGTTTCACTGCGTCATTTTGGATATAACAAAATAAATTTTAATATAAACTTATTTGTTTTATTGTGCAGATTGCATATGCATAAACCTAAAGCAGTAATAGTTACTGATTATTTTGACAATGTTTTTAGACAGCTACGTTTAAAAACTTTTTGGGTTTTTGTTGGTCATGGTCCTGAGAATAGAGGGTATTATTCATCCAATTTACATATAAAAGATTATGATTTAGTTATTTTTCCAGGACGAAGGGATGTTGAGGAATTGGAGAAAAAAATAGGTGTTTTAAATAATTATGTAATTATTGGTTATTCTAAATTGGATTATTTTATATATCATAAAACTAAACCACTAAATTTATTTAAAGATTCAAAGCCAATTATAATGTATAATCCTCATTTTGAAAAAAGCTCCAGTTCTTTTTTTGATAAAGGTATGGAATTACTTCAGTCATTGTCTAACACTGGTAAATATAATATTATCCTTATGCCACATCCGGATTTGTCCAGAAAATATCCAGAGTTGATAAATTTGGCTAAAGAAATTCCAAATGTAGCAGTTATTAATAGACCTAAAATTAATCTGGATTATATGGCAATTGCTGATATTTATATTACTGATGTAAGTAGCGCTGTGTTTGAATGGTTGTATTTTGACAAGCCCGTTTTATTTTTTAATACAAAAAGTGAAAAAAATATTTATTCTGCATGGAAGTGTGGCAGAATCGTCAGGGATACACCAAGTATGTTGGAATCTATAGAATATTCTCTTGAACATCCAGAAGAGTTCCATAACCAGAGAAAAGAAATGTTTGATAAAGTATTTTTTAATCCCCCTCTTTTAAAAAGAGGGGTTAGGGGAGTTTCAAAAATGATTGCTCAATTTGTATATGATAGATTGAAAAATATTTAAAAATTTCAAAATATGTTAAATGCAAGATATAAATATGATAATAAATCAATAATAAAATTAAATTCTATTCAGGAACAAACTAAAATTCAGATTGAATCTAAAATAAAACAGGAACATTATAAGACAGAAGAGGTTCAGTGTATTATTTGTGAAAACAAAAATTTTGAACAAATTTCTGAAAAAGATCGTTTTGGTCTTCCTATGTCTGTAGTTATATGTCGCAATTGTGGATTATTACAAACCAATCCACGGATGAATCAGGATGCATATAATGAATTTTACAAATTAGAACACAGAAAACTTCTTTTGGGGAAAGAGAAACCTACAAATGAAGTATTTTTTGATGAATATTATCATGGCCAAAAAATTTACCAGTATATTAAAAAAAATTCTTCTATAAATTGCAACGAATCATTTGTTGTAGAAATAGGTTGTGGTACTGGTGGAATTTTAGCTTATTTTCGTGATCAGGGTTGTAAGGTTTTTGGAATAGATTTAGATGAGGAATACATTCTTTTTGGTAAAAAAAATTATAACCTTAATCTTTCTATATCTTCTTTAATTGAATGTCCATTAGAAAAGTCTCCTGATATAGTGATATTTTCTCATGCTTTGGAACATCTTTTGAAGCCGGACCAAGAATTATCACGAATTTTGTCTATTATGAATCCTAAAGGAATTCTTTATATAGAAGTTCCGGGAATTAGGAATATGGTTTATATACATAATGATATGAATTTGCTTTATTATTTTCAGCTTCCGCATACATACCATTTTTCTTTAACTACTTTAACAAATCTTTTGCATAAAAACGGGTTTAAATTCGCAAATGGAAATGAAAAAATAAAAAGTATTTTTATCCCAGATAGAACCAGTAAAATTTATAAAAATGATTATAATGAGATATTGGTTTATCTTAGACGTTTGGAAATGTTAAGAAAATATTTACCTATTACACCATTTAAAATTAAATCAATAATAGAATGGATATATTGTTTATTATTAAGAAAAACAGGATTATATAATATTGTTAGAACGATATACAGACAAATAATTAAGAGAACTGATCCACAAAATAGAGCTAAATAATAATGGGGGCAGTCTTTGGGGTTTTTTCCGTTATATCGCGTAGGGGCGGATTTATCCGCCCAATAATTAAGGGCTGGCAAGCCAGCCCCTACTGACTTTGAAGCATCGAATATGCTTTTATATCAATGAATTTTTAAGTATAATATTTATCTAATGAAATTTATAAAAGTTCCAATGGCTGGTATTCCAGTAGGGTTAGATAATCTATTGAGTGGAGTTAGAAGTTTATTTGTCCAAGAAGATAGATATCTTTTTGATTTTGAAAATGAATTGCAAAAATTTTTCGATGCAAAAAAATGTTTTACTATTAACACTGGAACTGCAGGTTTATACATAATATTAAAATCTATTGCAAAAATTTCACCTGATAGACGTGAAGTTATAATACCTGCATATACAGCTCCTGGAATAATGCTTGCCATAAAAGATGCAAATTTAGAACCTGTTTTATGCGATATTGAACTTGAAACGTTTAATATGGATATAAATCAGCTAAAATCGCTGATTACCCAAAATACTCTTTGTGTAATTGCTGTGAATATGTTCGGAATTCCATTGGATTTAGTTCAAATAGAAAAAATAACAAAAAAACACAATGTTTTTGTTATAGATGATTCTGCTCAGGCAATGGGATCAATTTTTAGTGGCAAAAGACTTGGAAATTTTGGAGATGTAGGAATTACAAGTTTTGGACGCGGCAAAAATATTTCTACTTATAATGGTGGATGTATAATAGTAAATAATGAGGAATTAATAGAGCCAATTTTAGAAGAATTAAAAGAAATCCATAGAATGTCTGCTAATATGCAAAGAATTTTAGCTGTGGAGTTATTTGCAGTTTCATTTGCAGTGCGACCATTTTTTTACAGTATTTTTTATCCAGTATTATCTAAGTTTAAAAGTGATAGACCACATCAGGATTTCAAAATTTATAAATATACTAACTGGCAATCTGCAATTGGGCTTTCTATACTTAAAAAAATTGAAGTTTTTACCAATCAAAGATTTAGAAACGGTGTTGAAATTTTGTCTGAATTGTCAGATATAAAAGAAATCATTTTGCCAAAAATTTTGTCTGATAGTGTTCCTGCTTTTAATAGATTTCCAATAATTATAAAACATCAGGGTTTAAGAGAACAATTAATGCGATTATTGTTTTATGAAGGAATAGAATCTTCTATAATGTATTTTAAGCCATTACATCATATTTTTGAGTTAGGCTATCGCAAAGATAAAGAACCATTTCCAAATGCTGCATATCTTGCAGATAGGTTGATAACTTTGCCTGTGCATCCGCTTATAAGAAAAAATACAATTAAACGAATGAAAAATGTGTTATTCAAATTTTTTAGTAAAGAAAAAGGATAATATATTATTATGATTCCAAGAAGAAATATTATAAGAAATCTGCAGAAGGCGTTGTTTGAACCAGCTTATGCGTGCAAAGCTTTTTATCGGCGTTTTAAATCATACCTTGCTTACAATTTTTATTCTGGAAAAAGTACTTTGCCTGAAAGTTTGACACTTTTTCTGACATATAAATGCAATTTGCGTTGCCAGATGTGCGGTCAGTGGGGAGAAATGGGCTCATCAAAAAAATATTCATCTCAGGTGATTAAAGAAGAATTAAGTATTGAATTGCTTGAAAAACTGTTGAATGATGTTTCAGGTTTTAAACCTAATATAACATTATTTGGTGGAGAGCCATTGCTTTATTCTGAGGTGGAAAAATTAATTATAGGCATTAAAAAAAGAAATTTGCATTGTTGTATAATAACAAATGGAACTATGATTTCTAAATATGCCCAGGTGTTTGTAGAAAATCAATTAGATGAATTATCTATATCAATTGATGGACCAGAAAAAATACATGATGTGGTAAGAGGAGTAAATGGAACATTTTCACGAATATCTGAAGGAATGGATAAATTAAATAAGTTAAAAATACAAAATAAAAGTAAGTTTCCCATAATAAATATTGTCTGTGTGATATCTAATGCTAATATTAAATATCTGGATGAAATGATTGATGTTGCTGAAAAATTTAAAGCTCATACACTTAATTTTCATCATTTGATATTTACTGATGAAAACACAGTGAAAAAGCACAATGAAATGTTCCAAAAGTGTTTTGGTGCTTCGTCTTTGGATTGGTCGGGATTTGCTTTTAAAAGTTTAACTGAAATTAATGCGAAAGAATTGTTAGAGAAAATAAATCTAATAAATAGCAGGAAGAAAAAAGTCGTGGTTAATTTTTATCCAAATTTTACAGGCGATGAAATAAAAGAATATTATGCAAACCCCGATTTTATATCAAAAGGTTATTCAAAAAAATGTATGAGTCCATGGGTTACTGCTTATATATATCCAAATGGTGAAGTATGGCCTTGCCTTACACTGGGTTATTCTGTAGGGAATATTCAGCAGAATAAATTTACTGATATCTGGAATTCTAAAGATTTTATTGCATTTCGCAGGACACTAAAAAAAGAATGTATGTTTCCTATTTGCCCCAAGTGTACAGAATTCTATAGATACTAATGATTAAAATAGCACAGGTAATAACAAGAATTGAGCCGGGTGGTACTTATGATATTTTGGTGGCGCTTATATCAAAATTAAATAAAGAAAAATATCAAATCACTTTAATTCTTGCCCCATTTGCCAAGACAAAGGAGAAAATAGAAGAAATTGCATTATTACACAAAATTAAAATAATATATGTTCCTGAATTAACCAGAGAAATTAATCCTGTTAAGGATATGATAGTATTGTGGAAGTTGTATAAAATTTTCAAGCGCGAAAAATTTCAGATAGTTCATACACATACTTCTAAAACAGGATTTCTTGGGAGATTTGCATCTAGATTAGCAAAAATTCCTAAAATAGTTCATACCCCACATGGACATATGTTTTACGGATATTTTAACTATTTAAAATCACAGCTTTTTATTGTTTTAGAAAGATTTGCATCTAAATTTAGTACTAAAATAATTGTATTTACAGAGCTTGAAAAAAAAGATCATTTAAAACTTAATATAGGAACTGATGATAAATTTGTAATAATACCAAACGGAATAAATCTTGAGCGATTTAGGATGCAAAAGGCGAATAGTAATTCGCCCGCTACAAAAAATATTGTTTTTGTTGGGCGTTTAGTTTCGATAAAAGGGCATATTTATTTTTTTGAGGCGATGAGAGAAATTATTAAAAAGGTTCCAGAGACACAGGCAATTATTGTTGGAGATGGTTATTTAAGACAAACACTGGAATTGAAAGTTAAAGAACTTAATATGTCTTCTAATATAATTTTTTTAGGGGAACGTGATGATGTTTTACAAATTTTATCGGAATGTAAAATAGCTGTGCTCTCTTCATTAAATGAAGGGATGGGGCTTGTTTTACTGGAAGCTCAAGCGTGTGGTTTGCCTGTAGTAGCAACAAGGGTGGGAGGTATTCCCGAAGTAGTAAAAGATGGTGAAACAGGTATATTGGTAGAGCCTAAAAATTCTTTAGCTTTGTCAGATGCAATTATTAAGTTATTAACTGATGAAAAACTCTATACATTTATGTCAAAGAATGCGTTGATTTGGTCGGAAAATTTTAGCATAGATAAAATGGTAAAAAAAACAGAGGAGCTTTATGATTCTTTATTTACTTATTCTAATTGACTTGATAATTCCCTGTAGCGTGTTACAGGGAATTGTCAAGTCATTCCCACGAAGCTTGTCCCTGTATGCTTTAAACAGGGAGTGGGAATCCAGGAAAAACAAAACCATCTGGATTCTTGTTTACGCAGGGTTCTTCATTTTTCTATTTATAAATTATTCAATAGTTGAGTCTGTAAATACACCAATAAAATTAAAAGCAATTATTCATGTTCATTCATCTGTAAGTTCTGACAAAGCCAATTCTTTTGATTATATTGCTAAACTTGCAAGAGAAAAAAATATAGATGTAGTATTTTTTACTGACCATGACATTATGAAATGGGAATATGGTATTTTGCCTTTTAGAAATGTATTTAAAAAAACAGTGGAGAAAGGCTCTATACTTAAATATGGTCCAGCTAAATATCTTGAGGATATTAATGAAGTTCGCCAAAAATATAGTGATGTAATAATAATTGCAGGTGCTGAATCATCGCCATTTTATTATTGGGAAGGCTCGTTTTTTAAAAGAAATCTATCAGTTGATGAATGGAATAAACATTTATTAGTTTTAGGGTTAGACAATTCAGTGGATTATAGGAATTTACCGCTTGTTTCAAACAGGAATGCAGGCAGGTATGATTTGTACAGTTTGCTAAAATTTTCTCCAATATTTTTTTTAGTGCTTGGAATCTGGATTTTTTTATTGCCAAAAGTCAAACATATAACATATAAAGACCGCGCTTTTATTGTTGAAAGACATTTTATCAGACCATTAGGAGGTGTAGTAATTGTAATAAGTTTAATTTTTGCAATAAATAATTATCCGTATAAACATTTTGAATTTGATCAGTATCACAAAGACAAAAGAGAATCTCCATATCAGAATTTAATAAATTACGTATCTGAAAAAGGAGGGCTAATTTTTTGGGCACATCCTGAAGCAGATTATTTGGTTAATATTGGATGGCTTAAAATACTTACTCCAAAATATACAGATTATTTACTTGCTACAGATGGATGGACAGGTTTTTCTGCGCTTTCAATGGGCTATAAAATTATTTGTCAGCCTAAAGGTATTTGGGATAAGATACTTTTAGAATATTGCCGTGGTGAGAGAAAAAAGCCTGTATGGGCAATAGGTGAATTAGAATATGAAGGTGGAAATTCTATAGGTTCAATTTTTACAATTCTATTTGCGAAAGAAAAAACTAAAGATGGAGTATTGCAGGCATTAAAATCTGGTTCTATGTATGCTTTCCAAAAAAACATAGTATATCTTGACCTTGTCCATTTTTCTGTGAATGATGGTGAAAATAAAGCCAATATGGGCGAAGAAATTACTGTGAGCAAATCGCCATTGATAAAAATAAAAATAACATCTGATATGAATTACCCGATTGAGATTCGTTTGTTTAAAAATGGTGAAGTAATTAAAACGTTTAATACTATTACAGGCGAAGAAATAAATTACACAGATAACAATCCTTTAAATAATGGTCTAAATTACTATAGATTTGATGCTATAAGTGACGGCAGTATACTCGTTTCAAACCCAATATTCATAAGATAATTGACTTTTGCCTGCTATATTGCTATATTTATGGGAATAAAGGCAAAGGAGCTATCTTTATGAACCAGATTAAAGGTGAGCCAAAGATGAAAAAAACCACAATAGAAATCAGTGAGGAGCAATATTTTTTCTTAAAAGAGAAAGCTTTGGAGTTGCAAAAGCAGAATAAAAACGCCTCTATCATCTCGATTATTCGGAATCTGATTGATCGTGATATAAAAGACTGGCAAAAGAAAAAGAATAAATAAAAGGTGCGAGCATAAACTATGGCAAATAATCACAACACAACCAAAGAGCAGGAACGTGCTGAACTGCACCGCGCCATCTGGCAGATCGCCAATGATCTGCGCGGTAGTGTGGACGGCTGGGATTTCAAGCAGTATGTGCTCGGGATACTCTTTTATCGTTTCATTAGTGAAAATTTGACCAATTATATCAATGCTGATGAACGCCGTGCGGGTAAAAAAGATTTTGACTATGTCACGCTTTCTAATAAAGAAGCTGAATTCGGTCGAGCCGATACCGTAAAAGAAAAAGGTTTTTATATTTTACCAAGCCATCTTTTTGTGAATGTTCAAAAAAATGCCCGCAACGACGCCAACCTTAATGAAACCCTTACTGCCGTTTTTAGTAATATTGAAAATTCTGCCAAAGGCGCAGACAGTGAAGATGATATTAAGGGTTTGTTTGATGATCTTGATGTAAATTCCAATAAACTGGGACAAACGGTAGAAAAACGCAATCAGAGACTCGCCAAGCTTTTTGAATCTATCGGCGGCCTCAAACTTGGAAATTACTACGATAATACGATAGACGCTTTTGGTGATGCATATGAATTTTTGATGACTATGTATGCCGCAAATGCAGGAAAGTCAGGCGGGGAATTTTTCACCCCGCAGGAAGTCAGCGAACTTCTTGCTGAGATCACCACGGTTGGCAAAAAAGAAGTGAACAAGGTTTACGATCCAGCTTGCGGTTCTGGTTCTTTGCTCCTAAAATTCGTTAAAGTCCTCGGCAAAGAAAATGTGCGGCAAGGGTTCTTTGGACAGGAAATCAACCTCACTATCTATAATCTTTGTCGTATAAACATGTTCTTGCATGATATTAATTACAATCATTTTGATATCGCCCACGGTGATACGCTAACCGATCCAAAGCACTGGGATGATGAGCCTTTTGACGCGATAGTTTCCAATCCGCCGTATTCCATCAAGTGGGAAGGCGACAGTAATCCGCTTCTCATCAACGACCCGCGCTTTTCACCAGCAGGAGTTTTGGCACCCAAGAGCAAGGCTGATCTTGCTTTTACTATGCACATGCTTTCATGGCTTTCCACCAGCGGCACGGCGGCGATTGTTGAATTTCCCGGAGTGCTTTATCGCGGCGGCGCGGAGCAGAAGATCCGTAAATATCTGGTAGATAACAACTACATTGATACTGTGATCCAACTTCCGCCTGATCTCTTTTTTGGGACGACTATTGCCACCTGCGTCATTGTTCTTAAGAAAAGCAAGAAAGATAACAAAACTTTTTTTATTGATGCTTCGGCTGAGTTTGTTCGTGGTGGCAATAAAAATAAATTGAGTGAGACAAACCGCCTCAAGATTTTGGAAGCATTCAAAGCCCGCAAAAACGCCGAATACTTTGCCAAGCTTGTTGATAATAAAACCATTGCCGAGAACGATTACAACATCGCCGTTTCAAGTTATGTCGTGGCAGAAGATACGCGCGAAGTGGTAGATATCACTACGCTCAATGCAAAAATCGCCAAAATAGTCGCACGGCAAAGCGAACTCCGTGCGGCGATTGACGAGATTGTTGAGGATATTGAATCTAAATAAATTATATGAAAAATAACCAACCAAATAGTGAAATTATAATTTATCAAAACGAAGCCAATGCGGTAAAAATTGATGTTCGTTTGGAAGATGATACAGTCTGGCTTACCCAGTCACAGCTGGTGGATTTGTATCAATCCAGTAAAGCCAATATTAGCGGACACATTAAACATATATTCTCCGACGGTGAATTGGATGAGAAAGTGGTTGTTCGGAAATTCCGAACAACCACTAAGCACGGTGCGATAGAGGGAAAAACCCAGACAATAGGCGTGAACCTGTACAATCTTGATATGATTATTTCACTTGGATACCGTATTAAATCCCGCATTGCTACGAATTTTCGTATTTGGGCAACTCAGCGTTTGAATGAGTATATTCGCAAAGGTTTTACAATGAATGACGATTTTCTCAAAGAGAGCGGAGGGGGTAAATATTGGCATGAACTGCTCGATCGTATTCGTGATATCCGTAGTAGTGAAAAGGTTTTATATCGCCAAGTGCTTGATTTGTATGCGACCAGTCAAGATTATGATCCAAAATCCACCGAATCAATAGAATTTTTCAAGATTGTACAAAATAAACTTCATTACGCGACTCATGGTTATACCGCCGCTGAAGTGATTGCCGAGCGTGCGGATGCCGGCAAACCATTTATGGGATTACTGACTTTTTCAAAAGGCGGAGTGGCTAAAAAAGATATTGCG
>JBBTED010000052.1:0-4495 GCA_038042445.1 Candidatus Firestoneibacteriota bacterium | reverse complement strand
TTGAATAATTTAGTTTCAGGATATTTTGATTTTGCGGAAATTCAGGCAATGAAGAACAAGCCGATGTATATGAAGGATTATATAAAACAGTTAGATAGTATTTTGTCAGCAACCGGCGAGAAGTTATTATCCGATGCCGGAAGCGTGAGCCACAAAAAAGCGGTTGATAAGGCTGAGTTAGAATATAAAAAATATCAGGCCAAAACCCTAAGTGAGGTTGAAAAGGTGTATTTAGATACAATCAAAACCGTACAAAAAAAGATAGAAAAGAAAGCGAGATCTTGAACTACGATTTTTATGATTAAATGAAAACTATGATAAATGAACAATCAAAAACTGTCACAAGGCAAAACGAACTGCGTATCGCAATTGATGAAATTGTGAGAGGTATTGAAGGCACAAAACAACATGGTGGTTAACACAATGAATAAAATAGAATTTAAAACATATCGTGAAGTTTTAGAGTTATTAGATACCCATAATAGCCATCTATTACTTGGTAATGGCTTTAATCGAGGTCTCGGGGTAAATACGAGTTATGAAGCTATATTTGGAAGAATGACAGAGAATGATTATGGGATATACAAAGAGATGAAAGGTGTTGTTGCCCAATGTGGGCATGATTTAGAGAAGTTTATTGGAATGCTTGAGAAGGATATAAATGTAAATAATACTTTTTTAAAGAAATATGTAGCCAATAAAGTGAAATACGACTTTATGAAGGCTACATATGAAATTGTAAAAAATGAGATTAAAAATATTTATGCCGAGAAAAATGAAGGCGTATTTATACTTTTTCAAAAATTTACAAACTATTTTACCCTGAATTATGATCCACTTCTCTATTTGCTGCTTCTAAATTTTAAACTAAAAGATAGTGATATTGAGTGCAAAGCCATTGCTATGCAACCTTCTCTAAAATTTATAGAAAAGGATATGAATGAAGCGCAGAATAATATCTATAGTAAGATTAAGAGAGCAAGAGAGGTTGGAACTGTTAATATAAACGCTGGAGAAAATTCAGTTGCTACTTCAAAATCTATGGGCAAGATGAATAGGAAACATTTTGTGAGTGCCATTGAGCTTTATTCAAAAGGTCAAAATAAAGGGTGGAAACCAACGGGTATTGAAAAAGTTATAAAGAAAATATTAGAAGAAGAAAAGAAGAATCAAGTTTTATCTGTAGTTAATGATGGGAGCAAACAAATGACCTTTGAGGGCATGACTGAGTTCGTCTTCAATGTTAATCTTGAAACCCAAAATTTATTTTTTTTACATGGGGCTTTTCATATTTATAGAGATGGGAAAATGGAGAAGAAAATCACGCAGACATCTGATAAAGCACTTTACGATAGGATAGAAGAGATATTAAATAACGAGGACAGAGATATTGTTTGTGTTTTTCAATCTGAAAACAAAATTGATGAAATAAATAAGAGTGAATATTTAAAGAATGCTTTAGCTAAATTATTAACTTTATCAGGTTCGATGGTTATTATTGGAAGTGCGTTGTCTGATAACGACAAACATATATTTGATAATATCAACAAAAGTAAAATAGATACTATTTATATCGCTAGTAAAGAGAGCAACATGAAGAATGACTACAACAGGGCGAGTGAGATTTTTACTAATAAGAAGGTAATACTTTTTGACAGGGACACTATTTCATATGGTAGCCAAAATAATGTCTAAAAGAATGAATAAGATTGAGAAATTGATCGCCGAGCTCTGCCTCGAGGGAGTCGAGTTTAAGGAGTTAAAGGATGTAGCTAAAAGCATTACGACAGGCAAACTCAATGCAAATGCACAAGCAGAGAATGGAGCATATCCTTTTTTTACATGTGATGCGAATCCGTTTAAAATTAATACGTTTGCTTTTGATGTAGAAGCAATTATCGTATCAGGAAATGGTAGTCAGGTTGGGCATATAAATTATTATCATGGTAAATTTAATGCGTATCAGAGAACTTATGTGATTTCAGATTTTAAATGCGTAGATGTTAAATACATACTGCACTATCTAAGAGGATATTTGAGGAAATATATCTTTGAAAACTCAAGAAAGGGGTCTATCCCGTATATTACAATGCCCATGCTTGAGAATTTCCTCATCCCCATCCTGCCTCTTCCCATTCAACAAGAGATCGTAAAAATTCTGGACACCTTTACAGAGCTAGAAGCAGAGCTAGAAGCAGAGCTAGAAGCAAGGAAGAAGCAGTATGAGTATTATCGAGAGGAGCTGTTGACTTTGGTGAGGGATGTGTGGTGGAAGACGTTGGGGGAGTTGATAACACTGGAATATGGCAAACCTTTGAAAGGAAGTGAGAGAGACGGAGGCAGTTTCCCAGTTTTGGGGTCAAATGGAAGAGTTGGATTCCATAGTTCATATCTGATAAAAGGACCTTGTATAATTATAGGTAGAAAAGGGAGCGCAGGTGTAGTGGTTTGGGAAGAGAGTAACTGTTATCCAATAGACACAACTTTCTTTGTTAAGGATCAGAATGATAAAATTTTATTGAAATATTTATTCTATAAATTTCAGACGTTAAATCTCGCAATAGATAAACAGGATGGAGGAGTTCCTGGTTTAAATAGGAATGATGTTTATAAAATAAAAATCCCCATCCCGCCCCTTGCCGAACAAGAGAGCATCGTTGCCATTCTCGATAAATTTGACGCGTTGGTGAATGATATTTCAATCGGCTTGCCTGCCGAACTTAAAGCTCGCAGGCAACAATATGAATATTACCGAGGGAAACTTTTAACTTTTAAATCTATATGAAAAAAATAAATCAAAATCAGATAATCATATACGAAAGAGATGACGGACAGTCTTGCATAGAGGTGCGTTTTGAAGGTGAAACCGTATGGCTTACACAAGCGCAACTGGTTGAGCTTTTTCAATCAAGTAAAGCTAATGTAAGCGAGCATATTAAAAATATTTATACAGAGAAAGAATTAACCTCGGAAGCAACTGTTCGGAATTTCCGAACAGTTCAAAAAGAATAAAAAAATATGACAAAAGCTAACCAATACAATTTGGTGGCGGAAAATCCCCAAAGCACGGTAGTGGCCGAATACGCGGCCGAGTATCGTGCCGCCAAGGCGTATCAGAGCGAGGCGGAACTGGAGAGCGCCTTTATTGAGCAGTTAAAATCTCAGGCGTATGAGTATCTTTCCATTATCTCTGAAGCTGATTTGGTGCTTAACTTGCGTCAACAATTGGAAAAGCTGAACGGCTTCAAATTTACCGATGCAGAATGGGAGTCGTTTTTTACTGGAGAGATCGCTAACCCCAATCAAAGCATTGCTGAAAAAACCGCTATTATTCAGGAAGACTACATCAAAAATTTAAAGCGAGATGACGGAACGGTTAAAAATATCTATCTGCTCCGCAAAGATAAGATCCATGAAAACAGTTTGCAGGTAATTAACCAATACACTACCGAAGAAGGTCAAAGAGCCAACCGCTACGATGTAACAGTGCTGGTCAACGGTTTGCCGCTTGTGCATATTGAACTTAAGCGGCGTGGGGTGGCGATTCAGGAAGCGTTCAATCAAATCAACCGCTATCAGTGCGAGAGTTTTTGGGCTGGCTCCGGGCTTTTTGAGTATGTGCAGATATTTGTGATCTCTAACGGCACGCATACCAAATATTACAGCAATACCATACGCTCGGAACATATCAAAGAATCTATCGAAGGCGCCGTTAAAAAAGGGAAACGCTCCAGCAACAGCTTTGAGTTTACCAGCTGGTGGGCGGATGAGGCTAACAGGCCGATTGCGGATCTCGTGGATTTTGCCAAAACCTTTTTTGCTAAGCGTACGCTTCTCAATATCCTCACCCGCTACTGCGTGTTTACCACTGACAAACAGCTTTTGGCAATGCGGACTTATCAGATCGTAGCGACCGAGAAAATACTAAGTAGAATTGAAGTTAGCACCAATTATAAAAAACTCGGTACCGTGGATGCTGGCGGGTACATCTGGCACACTACCGGCTCGGGCAAAACCTTAACCAGTTTCAAGACCGCCCAACTGGTGAGTAAATTGCCCTATGTTGACAAAGTGCTTTTTGTCGTTGACCGCAAAGACCTTGATTATCAGACCATGCGCGAATACGACAAGTTTGAGAAAGGCGCGGCTAACAGCAATACCAGTACGGCAATATTAAAACACCAGTTGGAAGACGCAAACGCGCGCATTATTATCACCACTATTCAAAAACTCGACCGGTTCATCGACCGCAACAAAGAGCATACTATTTTTGACGGCCATATTGTGCTGATTTTTGATGAATGCCACCGTTCGCAGTTTGGAGAAATGCACACCGTTATAACCAAAGCGTTTAAATGCTACCATCTCTTCGGTTTTACCGGCACGCCGATCTTTGCCGTGAACGCTTCTTCCGGTGGTCGTCCCGATTTTAAGACCACTGCGCAGGCTTTTGGCGGTAAATTGCACACCTACACCATTGTGAACGCTATTGCCG
>JBBTED010000051.1:0-1045 GCA_038042445.1 Candidatus Firestoneibacteriota bacterium | reverse complement strand
ATTGTTGAGCGAATCTCGTCGTAGAAAGTTAGGTAATATAGTCAAGCTTACCCAAAGAGAGATAAAAGCAATAAAACTACTCAATGTTTTCTATAAAGCTAAGCTGCTAGAGTACACCGAAATCGGTTTTTACCGGTTTCCGCCATACAAATTGATACATGGTGTAGCGAATAAATTGCACTCAAAAATCAGGCTTTTTTGTGGTCTAAGGCCATTCGAAAGCAAGTTCAAAACGTAATACGTTTAACAACACGGTGCACCGGAACTCCCTATGGTCGTCCGGTGACCGCCAGCGTTATAGGAGTATAAATGAAGAATATAGAAAAACATGCGTGGCAATATTCCGCATTAGATAAGGGTGTAACAGATAGGTTTAAAAAAATTGGAGATTTGGGGGAATCCTTAGCTGAAAAATTACTTAAAAAAAATGGCTTTAAAAATGTAAAAAACTTAAACAAGACAACAAAAAATAACAACAAGTATGCTGATATATTTGCAGAACATGGAAATCAAGCGTATGTTATTAGCGTAAAAACAAGAAATAAATTTGAAAACACTGGAAGATTAAATAGTAGGTATAAACTGGGGAAAGATTGTTATGAATTTGCAAAACAGGCAGAAACTGAGCATAGGGCAAAAGCTGCCTGGGTAACTATTTCGTTAGATATCGATAAAAAAATATTTGATGCCTACTTTGGATTGCTTTCCGACTTAGAGGGTAATACAGGGGTTTTAATGACTCCCGATGCCACTCGAAATTATAAATGCTTAGCCTTTCATTATCTATTTGAAAAGATGGGATTAACCGAAGATAAATATGTTCATCTTAAAAATACATATAAACCGAGAAAAAATTAAACCTATAACAAAACAATTCAGTGGACTGTTACCCGCGCCGCTTCGCTCTGCGGGCACCAGCCACTGATTTCTAAGCAGAAGGAAAGAGTCAAACCTTCATTATTCAAAATTGCCCCGCTAGATTTTCAATCTTTTTCAGGAAATCTTTTAAAATATCAAATCTGTTTCAATCCTTTCCATAAAATCA
>JBBTED010000050.1:0-34694 GCA_038042445.1 Candidatus Firestoneibacteriota bacterium | reverse complement strand
TTCATTGGAAACAACGCAAAACAATACCTGTAATTGCGGATGTTTCTGTAGGTGGATGGAAAACAGATACAGGAGTATTAGCACAAGTGTCTATATTAAAAGGTGAATTGATATGGGTATCAGTTTCACCGTCAGATTTTAATCCTGAATACAGGCCAGATTTAATATTTACAAAAGTAAATACAAGTCGGCTTATATCACAGGTTATGACAAATTGTGGAATAAAAAGTGGGGTATCGTGGTTGCCCTGTTTTTCAGTTACAGAAGGAGGTATGAATGATATATCGCTTCATGGGATATGGCGTGTGAGACAGGACAAAAATGGTGTAGGAGCAAAAGAAGGATGGATGAAAGCAGAAACAGATGAGAGAAGTAAAGAGTGGAGTGATATGAAAGTGCCGGGAATGTGGGGAGAAATACAACCTGATTGGAATGGATATATAGGAGATGTGTGGTATAGATTACGATTTAAAGTTGCGGAAAAATACAAAAATGTGCCACTTGAATTTCTTGCAGGAGCAATAGATGATACAGATGAAGCATGGTTAAATGGAGAGAAAATAGGCGAGACTAGTAAATCAACAGTTGGTTGGTGGGCGGCTGAAAGGCATTACAGTATTTCTGATGGGCTATTAAAATTCGGCAAAGAAGAGAATATTTTGACAATTCGTATAAATAACAATTTAATGGATGCAGGTTTTGTAGGACCTGTTAATATAGAAGTACCTATGGCAAAGAGGTATCTTGTTAATCATTATCTGGATACACGGAAATTACGTGATAATCCGTACGCATATATGCGTTGGTAGAGTAAATTAACGATGAAGAGGAGGAAGGGAAAATGCTGGAAATTAACAAGGTTTTAACAAAACGTGAAAGAATGTTGATAGCAATGAAAGGTGGTATTCCGGATAGGGTGCCTTGTGCTCCTGATACGAATTTTATGATTCCTGCCAGGATGACAGGAAAGCCTTTCTGGGAAATATTCTATTACAAAAATCCTTCACTATGGAAAGCATATAATGAATGTGTGCAATATTTTGGCATAGATGGATTTTCTCATCATGGTATTTGTGATATACCACCAAATCCAAATACAGAAACAAAAGACGAAATTATAAATCAAACTGAAGAACGAATTGTTGTACGCAACACATTCAAATGTCCAGCGGGAGAGTTAACTAATGAAACAGTATATTTTAATGATAATCCACCTGCAGAATTAAAAAGATTTATAACAAATTTTGAAAAACAATTTGAATGCTTAAAATATTTGCTTTTTCGTGATGTTAAAAATATACATTTTACTACTTATAAAAAAATCAAAGAAGATATGGGAGATAAAGGGGTAGTAGGGCTTTCTATTCCTTTGCCTAGATTATTATCCGGGGTTCGTGAGCCTGTAGAAGCTGCATTTTTTGATTATTATGATAACCATGATTTGCTGACTGAAATCACTGAATTACATGAAAATTATCTTATTAATATTGCGCAGGCAATTATTGACCAAAATGTGCATCCAGATTTTGTGTTTTTTTCAACCTCAGGATTGATAACAATGCAATCGGAAAACATAATGAAAGAATTGTCTTTTCCTACGCTTAAACGGCTAACCAAAATATTAAAAGACGCAGGTATAATTACTTCACTTCATTGTTGTGGTAAGGAACGTGTTCTTGTTGAACTTGCAGCAAATGAAACGGATCTTAATTGTATTGATCCACTTGAGATGCATCCAATGGGAGATTGTGAGCTTAAAGAACTCAAAGAAAAATTTGGAAAGAAAATAGCTCTTAAGGGCGGTCTTAATACCATAGAAATGTTGAAATTATCTGCTGGAGATATTGAACAAAAAGCTCGTAAGTGTTTAGATGACGCTATGAATGGAGGTGGGTATATTCTTTCCACAGGAGATCAATGTGGCCGTGATACACCTGATGAAAATATTTTTAAACTATTAGAAGTTTGTGAAAAATATGGAAAATATTAAGATAAGGGGATGATAATTAACAATGAAGACATTATTTATTGGTGAAACTGGAAATATTAGCTCAGCAGTAAGTATGCTTGCTATTAAAGAGGAACAGTTGCTATACCTGAATCGATAAGAAGAGTAGCAAATATACATTCTGGAGATTTAGTGGAATTTAAACCTGAAAAAGATAGAATCATATTACGACATTTGATAGTGAAACATTCTGGGGATGAATCTATTATAACAGATAGTGAATGGGATAAATTTGATAAAATAATACAAAGTCAAATTAAAAAAGCTCAATATACCGATTATATTGATACAGATAAAGCTAAATTGCATTCCCGTAATTTGATGCACAAAAAAATATGAAATATAAGATATTTAGTTTTGTAATAATTCTTATATGTGTAGCTAATTGGGTAGGGGCAAACGAAAATTTGTTTCCTGTTAAGTTTGATAATTGGAAGCAGTTAAAGAAACCTGTTTTGTATGCTTCTAAAGATTTGCATAAATATATAGATGGCGAAGCGGAAATGTATATAGGTTATGGTTTTAAAAAATTAAATACTACTATATATAGAAATTTAGCTAAAAAGAATCAGGATGTAACTATTGATATATATGATATGGGGACTTCTATAAATGCTTTTGGAATTTATTCATATTATATAGGGAAAAGCGGAGAGTTTTTAAAAATTGGAACAGAAGGGTATTTAGAAGCTCCAGTTTTATATTTTATCAAAGGAAAATATTTTGTAAAAATTGAAGCTGATTCTGAGAATGTCCTTGAACCAGAAAAAACTTTACTTAGATTTTCTGAAATTTTTACAAAACAGTTAAAAGGAGATATTGCATATCCAAAGGAATTAAATTACCTGATAAAACAAGGATTAAAAGAACATAGTATTCACTATGTGCCAGAGGCATTATTAGGCCATAAGTTTTTAGGTAAAGGTGTGGAAGCTGAATATCAGATAAAAGAGAAAGATTGTAAAGTGTTTGTTTCATACAATCAACCTGAAGGTGCAAGTAAGTCTTTTGAAGATTATAAAGAATATTTAATTAAAAATAAATCTGTAATAAAAGAAATTATAAATTTAGGTGATAAAACTATAGGTGCATCAGATCCATATCATAAAAATATACTGATAAGTATTTCAGGTAAATTTATAGTTGGTATAGTAGATTTGGATACTTTAGAAGATGGAATAGAATTGCTGAAATTATTAATTTCTAATATTTCCAAGTTGTATTAAATATTCTTTTGCTGCTTTATGTGTTGAGTCTAATTTAAGTGTATTCTCCCAAAAGAGCTTTGCTTTTTTAAAATCACCTTTGTTGTAATATGCGCCGGCAAGATTATTGTATGCTTCTGCATATTTAGGATTTACGTCTATTGCTTTTTTATAAAACTCTATTGCATTGTCAAAATCTTTTTTATTGCCATAAGCAACACCTGTATTATTGTATATTTCTGCTTTGGTAGGTGCTAATGATATTGCATATTTGTATTCTTGTAGTGCCAAATCATTTTCACCACTACGTAAATATATATTTCCAAGGTTAAAATGAGCATCAACATAATTTGGTTTTATACTTAAAGCTTTTTTATAAGCAGAAACTGCAAGAGGTAAATTATTAAGTTTAGCATAAGTCATACCTAAATTATTATATACTTGTGCATCTGCTGGAGAGAGCATACAAGCTTTAGAAAGTGAGAGTTTCGCATTTTCGTAATCACCTTTTTGAAGATATGTAATTCCAAGATTATTATATACTTCTGAAAGTTTAGGGTTAAGTTCTAAAGCTTTTTTGTATTCTTTTATTGCTTCATCCAACATTCCTTTACCTAAATATGCAGTTGCTAAATTATTGTGCAAATCAGGATCCCATTGATTTCTTTCTACAGCAAGTTTGCTTCCTTCAAAAGCTTCCTCAATTAAGCCTTTTTTAGTGAAAATACTTGCTATTGCACTTTGAACTGCGTCAATATCTTTACCTATTTGACTTGCTTTTTTATATTCTAATTTAGCATTATTTGTATCACCTGCATCAAAATAATTTTCTCCAAGTGCAATATGATATTGTGCAATTAAGTCTTTTGTTAAATAATCTTTGTCTGAAGTAGAATCATATATTCCTCTTAATTTGTATAATTGCCATATATTTTGTGTGTCCGTTAGTTGTGTATTTTTAGACACTACTTTATAAACTATTCCTATTGGTTTTGCCAAAAGTCCAAGCATATTGTGTAAATTACTTCCAAGAATGAAATATATGGTTCCACCATTCTTTTCAGTCACAGATTTTTGATTTGCATTTAATATTTGTTGCTGAATTGTATTCATTTGAATTTGGTGTTCTTGTATAGACATTTTTAAATAACGTTCACCATAAATATTTTTGAATGTTACTCCTGTATCGTCGTAAATGGATAAGTCCTGTCTTAGTTTTTCTACCATTTGAAGATACATTAATACAAATGTGGCACTATCACCTGCAGAAAATAAAATAGTGCTATTGTCTAAAGTGTTTAATGTGTTTATACCATAATCATAAGCAATATAATTTTTACTTAAATCATTTATTTTGTAATTTGAAAGAATTGGTGTAATAACTACGGTAGTGCATAAGGCAATAGCAACCCACCCTAACCATCCCTTATCAGGGAGGGAAGAAAATTTTGATTTTACAACTGAAATTATATATTTTATGGCTATTCCTATGAATATGGCAGCGAAAAAATATGAAGGTATTAAAAATTCTTTTACTGAATTTATCTCATGTGTTGTTACCTTAAAATTCAATAAAAGAATCATACCAATACTTGTAGATAAAAACAATAAAGTGATAAGACCTGTAAATTTTGCATCTTCTTTTTTTTGTATAATTTTAACGATAGATATAGCCAATCCAATTAATGATAGAATTAATGGTAATACAGTAAATTCATTGTTTAAAATTTTTAAATAAGCAATAAGTTGTTTAATGGTTAATGCAAATGATCTTTCAATTGCAGAAAGTGAACCATATTGTTGTCTTAAAACATGCGCTAAAATATTTTTAAAATTTTCTGGATTTCCCCAATCTGCAAGAGGGTTTGCAAGTGAGCGTATTGGAAGATAGAAATAAAAACACATTCCAAGAAAAGCCAAAGATAATGAAATTATAAAATTTCTCGGTTTTAAAGACAGAGTTTTTGTATGAAATATTATGTACAATATATAAATTGGCCCAAGTAGCATTAAAGTATTATGATTTGCTAAACCAATACCATAAATTAATGAAAAGACATATAAACCAATAGTATTTTTTAGTGATAATATTAGATAAAATGTGAGTGCAACAAAAAATATATTTAAAGTGTAGACTTCTGCAAAAACAGATTGGGACCAGAAAGTGTTGGAAAATGTAAACATAAGTGAAACAGAGCCTGCAATAAAATAGTCTAAAATGGTATTTTGAAATCCTTGTATTTTTAAAAGTGAAAGAAATAATAAAACTATACTTGCTGCTGCAAAAAACGCAGACATAAAATTTACACGGTATGCAATATTACTAAAAGGAATAGCACAGAATATTTTTCCAAGAATACAGTAAATAGGATATCCCGGTGGATGTGCTATACCAAGTTGATAAACAGATGTTGTAAGTTCTCCGCAGTCGCCCACATATACAGTAGGGCATAGAGTTATTAAGTAAACAAATAAACTAATAAAGAAAATTAAAATACCTGTTACAGTTTTCAATTTTACGTTTTGCATTTTGAGATTTTTCGCTTCGCTCAGAATGACCATATTGTCATGCTGAATTTATTTCAGCATCTCTTTTAGATCCTGAAGCAAGTTCAGGATGACCCTTTGGGTCATTTTTGGTTCTGCATTTTGCATTTTAAATATTTTTTTTAGTGTCCACTTAGTGAATAAATTATATTTTTTGCTTGTTTTATTCCTTCCTGATCATAGGGCGAATATCTGATATATTTTTCAAATAAATTAATTGCTGAAATTCTGTCTTGTTCAATATGCTGATTTATGAATCGCATATAATATAATCTTGCTAAATTCCATATTGCTTTTGTATAATCTGGTTTTATTTCTATAGCATTTTCATACTGAATAATTGCATGATTGTATTCACCTTTTTTATCATAAGATATTCCTAAGTTGTAATGTGCTTCTGGCATGTAGGGATTTATCTTAATTGAATATTCATACGCTTTGATTTCTTCTTCTGGCAAGTTCAATTTGCCATAGATATTTCCGATGTTATTTAGTATCCATTCCATATCATAAGCAATTTTGGTAGTTTCTTTAAATTCTATGATACCTTCTTCTGTTTTACCTTTTGCAAAATAAGATTCTGCTAAATAATAATGATAATTTGCAACTAAAGTACGTGCTCTATAGTCTTTTGGAATATCTGAGTCATAAACCCTTTCAAATCTATACATTTGCCATATCATATCAGTATTAGCCTGAGATCTTTCGCTTTGCTCAGAGCCTGTCCTGAACGAAGTGAAGGAATGACTCTTCAAGTCAGTTTTAAATTTTGACCTAAAAGTTATACCATAAGGTTCTAATTCAATACCTTCAATAGTTGTTCTTCCCTGTGTTGAAAAATATATAGGTCTTTTGGATTCTGAGATAAATTGTTTATATACCATTTCACGTCTTAAATTTCTTTGTGGTTTAGATAGACCTATGTAGTCATTACCATAAATATTTTTGAATATTCTTACTTCTGCTTCATAGATGTTTACATCTGGCCTGATGCTTTCTATTAGGTTTAAATAAACTAATGAATTAACAATTGCATCACCTTCACTTAAAAATAAAATAGCATTATGAGGCAATGATTTTAATATATTCATTCCGTAATCAAATACTAAAGTATTTTTGCTTCTATCATTTTTAAAATAATTAGAACTTAATTGAAAGACTACAATTATGAGTAAAATTAAAACACTGAAAATCCGAATTTTTTGTTTGAACTTTGTGAACAAATTGCTGATTCCATAGCTCATACTTATTGCAAAAAACGGCATTGATATAATATAAAATCTTTCAATTAAAATTTGTTGGCTTGGGTATACGGGTGTAGTAAGTAATAGTGGGAAACTTAAGCCTGTGCATATAAATAAAAGAAGTAAAAATCTTGTGCGGTCAAACCAAAAACCAAGTAATCCAAAAATAAATCCTATAAAAATAAATTCTTTTGAAAGAGTGAATATATATATCCAGAGTCTGTCTATGAAAAATTTTATATTTGTTATAGAATTAATTACCGGATTAATAGAAAATGTTCCCCCATAGTCTGCTCTTGTTATTGTTCTAAAAAATCTTTCCCAATTACTAGGGTTTCCCCAGTTTATAAGGTTATTATTTTTTGCGGCTATTGGTAGATGAATATATAATGCTAATCCAAGAAAAAAAACTAATATGCATAATAAATATGAGATATTCCAGTTTGGATGAAGTTTCTTTTTGTATATCCATAGCAAATAAAGATAAGCTGGTAATACAAGAAGTATAGTGTGGTGATTACATAAACTTAGTCCATAAGTAAAAATCAACAAATATAGTATACGGTTATCATTTGAGGCTTTATTAACCCACCCTAACCCTCCCTTATCAGGGAGGGAAATGCTTTTAGAAATACCTATTTTTATGAGTAAAAAAAGAGTTAGACTTGCCATAAATGCATTTAAGGCAAATACTTCAGCGAAAACAGCGTGTGACCAATATAATCTTGAGAAAGCCAAAATTAATGAAGAGAAAACTGAAGGTATTAAGATTATCCAATTGATTTCAGTGTTAGATGTTACAGGTTGATTTAATTCAGCAATAATTTTTGTTTTTTGCTTTTTTTGTGGGTTGTTTTGTGAAAATGATGATGCAATTTTTAAAAAATTGACACTTGAAAAATATACAAGTGCAGCAGCAGCTGCTGCGAAAAAAGCAGACATTAAATTTAATCTAAATGCTATAGAACCAAACGGAAATATAAGACAGAATAATTTGCCTAAATAGACAAATAATGGATATCCCGGTGGATGTGGAATACCTAAACTTGCAGCTGCTGCAATGAGTTCTCCGCTGTCTCCTACATATACTGTAGGTGTTAATGTTTTTAGATAAACGAAAAAATTAGTGAAAAATATTAATATCCCACAAATATTAAGCATAAAAATATTATCGCATATTACAACAATATTTTCTATAAATATTGTTGTTCAAATCGAAAATGAGGAGGTGTTTGGTTTTTTCTGTCATTCGCATAGGTGAAATTCTTTCAATCATAGTTTTTAGGAATTGATGTAGTATGCAAATTTTTAAATTCACACAACAACAGGAAAAATATTTTGACAAATTATACGGTATCGTATAGAATGTCGTTATGAATTTAAAACGTATTTTATGTAATAAGATTATTTATGAATTGCGTCGTAAAGAAATTGGGATTATTGTAGGTCCGCGTCAAGTAGGAAAAACAACACTTCTTAAAGAAGTGGAAACATATTGCAAAAAGCAAAAGATAAAGTATAAATATTTTAATCTTGAAACTCCTGCAGATGCAAATTATTTTGGAAGAAGTACTCAAGATATTTTAACTGATATATCAAACAAAAATAAAGTGGTTTTAATAGATGAATTTCATTATTTGCCAAATGCCACTAAATTATTTAAATCAGTTTACGATAGTTTTAAAGGTATAAAAATATATGCTTCTGGATCTTCGGCAATTGAAATGCATAAACATTTAAAAGAAAGTCTTGCTGGACGCAGACTTGTTTATAGAGTGTATTCCTTATCTTTTTCTGAGTGGTTGCCGAGCAAAAAATCAAATATTAAATTACCAAAAGATATTCATTCTAATGTTAGTACACAATCACATAATATTTTTAAGAAATATCTTAATGAATATATTATTTATGGCGGGATGCCTGGACTTGTTCATGAAAGAAATAAAGAAAACAGGAAAAGACTTCTTATTGATTTAGTTTCTACATATATTCAAAAAGATATTAAAGCTTTGTTAAGAGAAGAGGATATTCTTTCTTTTAATAGATTAATAAATTTATTGGCAGGACAAGAGGGAGGACTTCTAAGTGAAAACAGTATTTCGCAAACACTAAATTATTCTTTGCGTCAAGTAAGAAAAGACATCGCTATTTTAAGCCAAATGTTTATACTGGATGTATTAAAGCCATTTTTTACAAATCATAGTAGAGAATTAAAACAAACAAACAAGATATATTATTTTGATAGTGGAATACGAAATGCTATTTTAAGTGATTTTAGTGACTTAAATAATAGGCGGGACAAAGGTGTTTTACAAGAATCCTTTGTTTTGCATGAAATACAGAAAAACATTAAAATATCTCAGGAAATATATTATTGGAGAACACGAGAAAAGTTTGAAGTAGATTTTATTTTGGTTCAGGATAGAATACCCATTCCAATTGAGGTTAAATCAAAAATATTTGGTCGTGAGGTGCCATCAGGAATAAAAAATTTTATAGATAAATATCCTGAGACTGAAATGGCCGTAGTATTAAATAATGATATAAAAGATATTATAAGATATAAAAACAAGAAAGTGGTATTTTTTCCACATTATTATGCAATGTTTATTCCTGAATTGTATAATGATAAAAAGATAATACCTTCACAAAATTTCTGTTTTTGGATTTGAAAATATGTTGACAAAATATATCAGTAATATACAATATAAATAGATAATTGTGGATTGGAGATTAATCCAAATTAATATTCAATAAAGAAAGGGGAATAAAGTGGCAGTGGATAAAGAAAAAGTTAAGGCTATAGATTTAGCGTTATCACAGATAGAAAAACAATTCGGTAAAGGTTCTATAATGAGGCTTGGCGAGGCTCCAAAAATTAGTGATGCAAATGCAATATCTACAGGTTCTTTTGCATTGGATATTGCAATTGGTATTGGTGGTGTTCCACGTGGCAGAGTTATAGAAATATTTGGTCCTGAATCCTGTGGTAAAACCACATTAGCATTACATATAATTGCTTCTGCACAAAAAGCAGGCGGAGTTGCAGCATTTATAGATGCAGAACATGCAATGGATTCTGAATATGCTAAAAAACTTGGTGTTGATGTTGATGCACTTCTTGTTTCTCAGCCTGATACAGGTGAGCAGGGATTAGAAATATGTGAAACTCTTGTTAGAAGTGGTGCTATTGATATAGTAGTTATAGATTCAGTTGCTGCATTAGTGCCAAAAGCGGAAATAGAAGGTGAAATGGGTGATTCACATATGGGGCTTCAGGCAAGGCTTATGTCTCAGGCATTGCGGAAATTAACTGCAGTTATAAGTAAATCAAAGAGCTGTGTTGTATTTATAAATCAGTTACGTGAAAAAATTGGTGTTATGTTTGGAAGTCCTGAAACAACTCCTGGTGGTAGAGCATTAAAATTTTATTCATCAGTCAGACTTGATATGAGAAGAATTGAATCCATAAAAACAGGAACTGAGACTATAGGTAATCATATAAGAGTCAGAGTTGTTAAAAATAAGGTTGCACCGCCATTTAAAGATGCAGAATTCGATATATTTTTTGGTCAGGGAATTTCTAAAGAGAGTGATATATTAGATGTTGCAATTACACAGAATATCGTTGAAAGAAGTGGTGCATGGTTTTCATATAAAGGAGAACGTATAGGACAGGGCAGAGATAATGTAAAAGCATTTTTAAAAGATCGTCCTGAAATTTCTAATGAAATAGAAGAGAGTATTAAACAAAAATTTAGTTTTCTAAATAAGGATGAAAAGAAGTAATAGTAGTAAAAAGTGCAGGAAAATGCTTGACTTTTTTAATTTTTGTATATAAATTATATATTGATAGGAAATAGAACAATTTGTATAGTAAAAACAATAGAAAAATTTAATTACTCAAAAAGCTTAGATGAAACTATGACTTTTTGAGAATAAAAGGAGGGAAGAAATGACAAAAACAGAATTAGTGCAGAAGATGGCAGATGCAGCAAAGACTACAAAAGCAGATGCAGGAAGAGCTTTAGATGCACTTGTGCAGGCAATTACAGATGACTTGAAAGCAGGTCAGAAAGTTGCTATTGCAGGATTGGGTATTTTAAGAGTGAAAGACAGACCAGCAAGAGTAGGTCGGAATCCAAAAACAGGAGAATCAATAAATATTCCTGCAAAAAAAGTAATAAGATTTAGAGTTGCTAAGGTATTGAAAGACAGCATATTATAATTTAAATTTGTTTGAAGTTATAAGATAAGCAGTCCTGTATCATATGGTACAGGACTGCTTATCTTTTTTGAAAATGCAAAATTCAAATTCTAAAATCAACGAAGAAATCATAACTATTATTTATCAGCTTATAATAGCGTGGCTGATATTTTTGTTTCGTTTTAAAATTCCAAATTTCGAAATATATTTATCTATTACTTTGGCAATAACTGTAATGGTTTCATTAGTCAGATTAATTTCTTGTGACCATAAAGATCCAATCCTGAATTCGGTAAGACACTGGTATTCTATTGCTGTATTGCTTATTTCATTTTTTGTGCTTGGAAAGGTTATACAATATATTAATCCGCAGGATATAGATAATACGCTTATAAAATTGGACTATTTTATATTCGGTGTTAATCCAACTGTATGGCTTGAAAAAATTACATTTCCAATACTTACCGAAATTTTGCAAATAATATATTGCACCTATTTTTTTCTGCCAATATTTTTTGGAGTAATACTATTGTCAAAAGGGAAACATACTGAATTTCATAGAGTGCTTTCCAGTATATTATGTGCCTTTTATTTTAATTATATATTATACATAATTTTTCCTGCTATAGGTCCACGTTATACATTAAATCATTTGCAATCATTTCCTTTGACAGGTATTTTTTTTACATCTTTAATTAGAGATGGATTGTCTAATTTGGAAGGTATTCATAGAGATGTTTTTCCAAGCGGGCATACTGCAGTTCCATTGGTGGTTTTGTATTTTAGCTATAAATATGAACGGAAGATATTTTATATATTATTACCTATTGTTATAGCAATGATTTTTTCAACTGTGTATTTAAGATATCACTATGTTATAGATGTGATATCAGGGGTAGTTTTAGCAGGGATATCAATTAAATTATTCCGAGTTGTTTCCCGATCTTCTTGAATTTTTCCAATACAAAATCCATTTCTTCTTCTGTGTGTGTGGCTGTATAACTTGTGCGAATTAATGCATATCCTGGTGGAACAGCAGGGCTTACTACTGGATTGACAAAAACCCCTTCATCTTCAAGAAGTTTTCCCAATTTAAATGTTTGCATATCGTCACCTATGAGTATTGGTATTATAGGTGATTCAGTAGTGCCAAGATTATAACCTAAATCTGTAAATCCTTTAACCATTTTTTTAGTTATTTTCCATAGTTTTTCTCTTCGCTCAGGTTCAGATTCAATTATATCTAATGCAGCAAGAACAGTAGCAACAGCAGCAGGTGGCATACTTGCTGAAAAAATAAGAGCACGTGAATGGTGTTTTAAATAATGTATAACTTCTTCGTTTGCAGCTACAAATCCTCCAATAGATGCAAATGATTTGCTGAATGTGCCCATAATAACATCTACATCATTTTCCACGTCAAAGTGTTCTGCAGTGCCTCTGCCATTTTTTCCAAATACACCCATTGAATGTGCATCATCTACCATTATTCTGGTGTTATATTTTTTGCTTAATTTTACTATTTCAGGAAGATTGCATAAATCTCCTTCCATACTAAATACTCCATCTACTACTATTAGTTTTCCTTTGTCATTTTTAATATTTGTTAGTATTCTTTCTAAATCTTCCATATCATTATGCTTAAATTTAATAGTTTTTCCAAATGACAGTCTGCATCCATCAAAAATACTTGCATGATTTGCTCTGTCACATATTATTATGTCGTCTTTACCAGCCAATGCAGAAATTGCACCAAGATTTGTCTGAAATCCTGTAGAATATAAAAGTGCTGCTTCTTTATTCATAAATTTTGCCAATCTTTTTTCAAGTTCTTCATGTATATCTAATGTTCCATTTAAAAATCTGGAACCTGTGCAACCAGAGCCATATTTTTTTATGGCTTCAATTGCAGCTTCTTTTACTTTTGGATGAGATGTCAAACCTAAATAATTATTTGAGCCAATCATTATAAGTTTTTTGCCTTTATATACCACTTCAGTGTCTTGTCCTGATTCTATTGCCCTAAAATAGGGATATACACCTGCTGCCATAACTTTTTTGGCTACATTGAAATTTTTGCATTTATCAAATAAATCAACAGTTTCTTCTAATGTTTTTGGTGTGCTTATAACAGATGAGTTTTTTTCTGTGTCACGTTTGCCCCATTCAATAGCTTTCATCATTTTTAGCTTAATGATATTTGATACTTCTTTGGTTTTTTGTTTTAACTGATTGGTTTTTTCTTTAAAATCTGTACTTTCCATTTATATTTACCTCCCTAAAAACAGACTACAGACTGTAGTTATTAGAAGTCTATAGTCTATGGTCTGAATTTGTTATTGAAAGTGCCAGTATTATATGATAATGTTTGTAGTTATGTCAAGGGATAAAGCCGTTTTGATTACAGGTGCTACGGGTTTTGTAGGTAGTCATTTAGCTCAGGAATTATTAAATAAAGGCTATAAAGTAAGATGTTTAACAAGAAAAACCAGTAATTTAAGGTGGCTTAAACATCTAAATCTTGATTTTGTACAAGGTGATATTATATTTCCTGAAACGTTACCAGCTGCTATTGAGGGTGTGAACTACATTTTTCATATTGCTGCAGTTAAAACTGCTAAATATGAAAAAACATATTACGATATAAATTATAAGGGAACTTTGAATTTAATTGATGCATGTTCAAAATATGGAAAGAATATAAAAAAATTTGTGTTTTTAAGTAGTCAGGCAGCAGTTGGACCAAATTGTGATGATAAACCAGTAAATGAAGATTCATTTTGTAACCCAATTTCATATTATGGTAAAAGCAAGCTTAAAGGGGAAGAAACACTAAAAAAATATATGCCACATATTCCTGTAGTAATTATTCGTCCTCCATCAGTTTATGGTCCAAGAGATGAAGATATGTTTTTCTTTTTTAAGGCTGTTAAACGTAGAATTAAGCCAATAATATGTGATACTACAGTAAACGTAATTTATATAGATGATCTTGTACGTGGTATAATCATTGCAGCTGAAAGCGATATTTCTACAGGGAAGATTTATTTTATGGCTGATGAAAAGCCATATAAATTATGTGAATTTTTAGATGAAATAAGCAAAGTTTTAAATGTCCATGCATTTGAGATTAAAATGCCTTCTACAATTACAAAAATGGCTGCTCTAATTAGTGAGCTTACAGGTAAATTAAGTAATAAATCTCCAATTTTTAACAGAGATAAAGCAAAAGAAATGTTGCAAAGATGTTGGATATGTGATGTTTCCAAAGCAAAAAATGAATTAAAATTTCATACACAATATTCAATTAAAGAAGGCATTGAAAGGACTGTTAGTTGGTATAAAAAATATGGTTGGTTATAGTAATCAGGAAACTACAAAAGGGCATAGGGAAAGGTTAAGAAAAAAATTTATGAGGGCTGGTATTAATGCTTTTAATGACTATGAAATTATAGAATTGCTTTTGACTTTTACAATTGCAAGAAAAAATGTAAAGCCAATAGCAAAGGCTCTTATTGATAAATTTGGCGGAATTAGAGGGATATTTGATGCTGATTTAAATGAACTTGTTGCAACTGATGGTATTGGAAAATATACTGCTGTATTTATTAAGTTTGTGAAAGAAAGTGCAAGTGTTTATTTGAAAGAGCAGATTAAAAAGAAAAATATTTTAAGTTCTGTTAAAGATGTGCTTAATTATTGCAATTATGCACTTTCCGGTGCGAAGAAAGAAAAATTTCAGGTGATATATTTGAGCTCAAGAAATGAAATTATTGATGATGAAATTCTTTATGAGGGAACTGTGGATCAATCAGCAGTTTATCCACGTGAATTAGTTAAAAATGCTTTAAAACATAATGCTACTGCTTTAATATTTGTTCATAATCATCCAAGTGGTGATCCAACTCCGTCGGATGCAGACCGTAAATTAACTGAAAATTTAAGAAAAGCAGTTACTTCAATTAATATATCAGTTCATGACCATATTATTATTGGAAGTAAAGGATATTCTAGTGCAAGGGAAAGTGGATGGCTGTAATAAAAATGACCCGTAGGGTCATCCTGAGCGAAAGCGAAGGATCTCAAATATTTAAAAGTGTAAAATGCAAAATTAAAGGGGGATAAAATGAAACAGATAAATGAAGATTTTGTAACAATAAGAAATGAAAGTTTGGAAATTAAAGTGAAGAGTTTGGGTGCTGAATTGACGAGTTTAAAAACTATTTCTGATAATTGTGAGTATTTGTGGCAGGGTGATGTTAAATATTGGACTGGGCAATCTCCAATTTTATTCCCTATTGTAGGAAGGGTTGAGAATAATAAATACAAAATAGATGATAAAGAATATGAGTTAGGGATACATGGTTTTGCAATGAATTCTGAATTCATTTTAACAGAGAAATTAAATAATTCACTGACTTATAAATTGTGTAGCAATAGTGAAACACTTAAAAAATATCCTTATAAGTTTGAATTGGGGATTAAATATAAATTAGAAAAAAAAGAACTTGCAGTTAGTTTTGAAGTTAAAAATGTTGATAATAAAATGATATGGTTTTCTATTGGTGCACATCCAGGTTTTAATTGTCCGCTGGATAAAAATGAAAGCTTTGATGATTATTCATTGATATTTGAACATAATGAAACTGTTAATCGGCTTTTGCTTGACGGTGGTCTTTGTCTTATGACAAACGGAGAAGAGAGTTTTTTAAATAATGAAAAAGAAATAAAATTGTCAGCTAAACTTTTTGAAAAATCAGCTATAATTTTAAAAAAATTAAAATCAAATAAAATTACTTTAAAGAGTAAGAAATGTAAAAAAAATGTTAGTGTTATGTTTGCAGGATTTCCTTATTTGGGCATCTGGACAATGCCGAATGCTCCGTATGTTTGTATAGAACCCTGGTATGGGCTTCCTTCCACAAAAGGTCAAGATGCTGACTTAAAAACAAAAGAAGGAATATTGTCATTAGAACCTGAAAAAACATTTCAATGTTTATACAAAATAATTATAGGGAATTTATCTAATGATAATGCGGACGAATAGTATATTTATAGCAATTTTGGTGGTTACTTTATTAATGGTAACCGGGCTTTCTGATAATCAGTTTGCGCGTGTAAAATCTCCAGATTCTAAGGTTCTATGTGGTAGTAGATTTGTAAAAGCAGTTGCTTTAACTTTTGATGATGGTCCACATCTTGCGTATACGCCAAGGATTTTAGATATACTTGCAAAATATAATGCTAAAGCCACTTTTTTTGTGGTTGGTAAAATGGTTGAATTACATCCGGAACTTGTGATGTCTGAATATACTGCTGGGAATGAGATTGGCAATCATACTTATTCTCATGCAATACTTACATCACTTGATTCGGATCAGATAGTTTTAGAACTTGAAAATACAAGTGAAGCTATACGAAAAGTTACAGGCAAAACTGTTCATTTATTCAGGCCTCCTTCAGGAAGAATAGATTCAAATGTAGAAAAAATTGTTTTGAAAAAAGGTTATCTTATTACTATGTGGTCAGTTTTTTCAAGAGATTTCGGTTCAAATTCTGCTGAAGAAGTGAAACACAATGTTTTGGATTATGCATATAATGGAGATATAATATTGATGCATTCTGGAGTTGAGGCAACAATTACTGCGCTTCCTGATATTCTTAAAACATTAAAATCACAGGGCTATCAATTTTTAACAGTTTCAGAACTTTTAAATGAAAGTGCGTTTTCTGAAGAAGTTGTAATGAAGTAGGAAAATTTATTCTATGAAATTACAGTAGTTTTATTATATAATAAATCCTTCCTCCCCCTGATAAGGGGGAGATAGAGAGGGTTATAAAAGGGGGAAAGAAATGAAGATATTTATAGATACTGCTAATGTAAAAGACATAAAAGAGGCAAATAGTCTTGGCATAGTGGATGGAGTTACAACTAATCCTTCACTTATTGCAAAAGAGGGAAGAGATTTTGTTGAAACAATAAAGGAAATAGCATCTATAGTAGATGGCCCTATAAATGCAGAAGTTATAAGTTTGCAAGCAGAAGGAATGATAAAGGAAGCACATGAGCTTATCAAGATACACAAAAATATAGTTATAAAAATTCCTATGTTAAAAGAAGGTTTGAAAGCAGTTAAAGTATTATCATCTGAGGGAATAAAAACCAATGTTACGTTGATATTTTCAGCTACTCAGGCATTACTTGCAGCTAAAGCTGGAGCAACTTATGTTAGTCCGTTTGTTGGAAGATTGGATGATATTTCAAATATTGGTATGGATTTAATAAGGGATATAGTTGTTATTTATAATAATTATGGATTTAAAACACAAGTGATAGTAGCAAGTGTCCGAAATCTACAACATGTTATTGATGCTGCACTTGCTGGTGCACATGTAGCAACTATTCCGCCAAGTGTAATAGAGAGTATGGTAAAACATCCATTGACAGATGCAGGTATCAAGAAATTTTTGGAAGATTGGGCTAAAGTTCCTAAAAAATAAAAAATTATGAAAGCATGTGTTTTGGAGGAAATAGGTAAAATAGTATATAAGGATATACCTGTTCCAATTGTTAAGACTGATACTTTTGTAATGAAAGTAGAAGCTTGCGCTATATGTGGAACTGATATAAAGGTTTATCACTATGGTCATAGATTGATGGTTTTGCCGCGAGTTACAGGTCATGAAGTTGCGGGGACAATTATTGAAATAGGGAAAGATGTAAAAATTTTTAAAAAAGGAGATAGAATTGCAGTAGCCCCTGCAGTTCCTTGTGGTGAGTGTTATTATTGCCAGCGTGGTTTTCAGGGTATGTGTGATAATTTAACTGCAATAGGTTTCCATTATGATGGTGGTTTTGCAGAGTATATGGAAGTTCCTGCAATTGCAATCAAAAATGGATGTGCAAACAAATTGCCAGACAATATTTCTTATGAAGAAGCAAGTTTAGCAGAGCCACTTGCTTGTGCTATAAATGGTCAGGAACTTTCAGGAGTAAAATCTGGAGATACTGTAGTAATAATAGGTTCCGGGCCACTTGGTTGTATTCACGTTGACCTTGCGAAAGCCAAAGGTGCTTCTAAAGTAATTATTACTGAAATGTCAGATTTAAGACTTGAAATGGCTAAAATTTCAAACGCTGATATTTTTATCAATTCGTCAAAAGAAGATGTTATTAAAAGAGTTTTATCAGAGACAAATGGCAGAGGTGCGGATGTTGTGATAACTGCGTGTGCTTCAGGAAAAGCTCAGGAGCAGGCGTTGCAAATAGTTGCCAAAAGAGGAAATGTTAATTTCTTTGGAGGTTTGCCGAAAGACAAGTCAGTAATAAATTTTGATAGTAATTTATTGCACTACAAAGAATTTTCCGTAGTTGGAACACATGGTTCATCACCAAAACATAATGAAATAGCAATTGGGCTTATTGCAAGCGGAAAAATTTCTGTAAAAAAATATATAACACATCGGATAAATTTAGAGAGACTTTTAGAAGGAATAAATTTTGTAGAAAAAGGTGAATCACTCAAGGTTATAGTAAAACCATAAATTATGGTCTGGTGGAAAAAATATCAACCATAAGGGAAAGAATCATATGAAAATCAAAAAGACAAAAATTATAAAAGCAGATGGCAGATATTTGGTTTATTACGAAGAGGATAAATCTGTAAAAAAAAACAAAGTTCCCCTCTTTACTAAAGAGGGGAATCAAAGGGGAGTTAGAAGGAGAAAAAGTAATGTCTGAATTAAGGTGGAATCCGGTTTTAGAAGAATGGGTTGTAACTGCTACACATAGACAGGATAGGACGTTTTTCCCGCCACCGGATTTTTGTCCGATTTGTCCAACTAAAAAAGGGAAATTTGAAACAGAAATTCCTTCTGAGAATTATGACATAGTTGTTTTTGAAAATAAATTTCCATCATTTAATAGAAATGCGTCTGTTCCTGCAATTTTAGGTGATGAATTATACAAGGTAAAAAAATCAAGAGGTATTTGTGAAGTTATTGTTTATACCCCTGAACACAATACTACTTTGGCTGATCAGTCAGTAGAACAAATTCATAAATTAGTATATGTGTGGAAAGATAGATATGAGGAATTAGGCAGTCACAAGTTCATAAAATATGTTTTCATATTTGAAAATAAAGGCGAAGTAATTGGAGTAACATTGCATCATCCTCATGGTCAGATATATTCGTTTTCTTATATTCCTCCAAAAATACAAAAAGAATTACTATCAAGTCAAAAATATATGAATAAGCTGAAAAAATGTTTATTCTGCGATATTTTAGATAAGGAAATTAAATTTAAGAAACGAATAGTTTATACAAATAAATCTTTTACGGCATTTATACCATTTTTTGCAAGGTATCCTTATGAAGTTCATATTTATGCTAATCGCCATATTCAGGCTATTTCAGATTTTACAGAAAAAGAATGTTTGAATCTGGCAAAAATTTTAAAAGTGATAATGAAAAAATATGATAATCTTTTTGAAATGTCTTTTCCATATATAATGGTAATGCATCAAAAGCCAACAGATGGCAAAAAATACAATAATTATCACTGGCACATAGAGTTTTATCCTCCATATAGGACAAAAAATAAAATAAAGTTTCTTGCAGGTTGTGAATCAGGTGCAGGAACATTCATAAATGATACAATGGCAGAAGAAAAAGCTAAAGAATTACGGAAAATAAAATGGTAAATATAGGGATTGTCCAAGAAAAATTTAAGGAAAATTTTGGTTCACTTAATGAAACTAGAATTTTTAAAGCACCAGGAAGAGTAAATCTTATTGGGGAACATACAGATTATAATGGTGGTTTTGTTTTGCCTGCTGCTATTGACAGAGAAGTAGTTGTAGTAGCAAGAAATCGGTCTGATAACAAATGTGTTTTGTATTCAATGGATTTTAATCAGAAAGCGGAGTGGACACTTGATGCTTTAAAATATAATTCTGAAAAAAAATGGAGTAATTATCCTGCAGGTGTTTTGCATTTTCTGCAAGAAGAAGGATTTAAATTATCTGGTTTTGAAGCATGTTTTGCCGGTGATGTGCCTGTAGGTTCAGGACTTAGTTCATCTGCTGCTTTGGAAATAGTATTTTGCATAACAGCAAAATTACTAAATAAATTAGATATAAATATGATAAATGTTATAAAGCTTTGTCAACGTGCAGAAAACAAATTTGTTGGTGTTAATTGTGGTATAATGGACCAATTTATATCAGGATTAGGCAAAAAGAATAATGCATTATTTATAGATTGCAAAACTTTAGATTATAAACATATACCTTTAAATTTGGCAGATGCGAAGATCATAATTTGCGATACAAAAAAAAGAAGAGCGCTTGGAGATTCTTCGTATAATCAACGCAGGCAGGAGTGTGAAACTGGAGTCCGTATACTTGAGAAGTTTTTACCGGGAATAACGCTATTGCGTGATGTTACAAAAGCTGATTTCGAAAAATACAAAGATAATATTCCAACAGTTATAAAAAAAAGATGTGAGCATGTAATTTATGAAGATGAAAGAGTAATATCTGCAATTAATGCTTTAGAAAAAAATGATTTGGAAGAATTTGGAAAGTTATTAAATGCATCTCATGAAAGTATGGCTAATCTTTATGAAATAAGTTGTCCTGAGCTAAATAAACTTGTCCAACTTGCGCAAGGTATACAAGGAACTTTTGGTTCCAGGATGACTGGTGGAGGTTTTGGAGGGTGCACTATAAGCGTAGTTAAATCAAATGCTATAGAAGATTTTCAAAAGATAGTCACTCAAGGATATTACAATACATTTAATATTGAACCTGAGATATATGTTTGTACTGCTGAAGATGGTGCAGGAGAAATAACAGATTTGTCATGCTGAATTTATTTCAGCATCTCTTTTAGATCCTGAAACGAGTTCAGGATGACATTTGCGGAGAAGTAACAAATGTTTAAATTTGATAAAGATGGTTTAATACCGGCAATAATACAGGATATAAATAATTCTGATGTTTTAATGCTTGCATATATGAATAAAGAAGCAATAATTAAAACAATAAATACAGGCAAAGTATACTTTTATAGTAGAAGCAGAAAAAAACTTTGGCAAAAAGGTGAAACATCCGGCAATATTTTACTGGTTAGAGAAATTTATACTGATTGCGATGCAGACGTTATTCTTATTAAAGTAAAATTTACAAATAAAGCTGCTTGTCATACAGGTTACAGATCTTGTTTTTATAGAAAATTTCATATTTCTAAGGTGACAGCTAAAAATATTTCAAAACTTTTTAGTCCAGTGCAAAAAAATCACAGTAAATTCGTTAAAATCACAGGCAAAAAAATGTTTAATCCGAAAGAGGTTTACGGTGTATAAGCCGACTTACGAAGAATTTAAAAACAAGGCGAAATTGGGAAATTTAATTCCTGTATATAGAGAAATGCTTGCAGATACAGAAACTCCTGTTTCTGCATTCTTAAAGCTTAATAATGACGATAATGCTTTTTTGTTGGAAAGTGTGGAAGGTGGAGAAAGAGTAGGAAGATTTTCTTTTCTTGGCACCTCACCATCTGTACTTTTAAAGACAAAGGATAGAGATGCGGTTTTATACAGTGCTGGAAAATGCAAAAAATTGGCTTTTGAGAAAGACCCTCTGGAATTACTTTCTGATATTATGAAAAAGTATAAACCTGTTTTAATTGAAGGTTTGCCTCCATTTGTTGGAGGTGCTGTTGGATATATAAATTATGATACAGTGCGGTTTTTTGAAAATTTGCCGGATAAAAATCCAGACGATTTGAATTTGCCGGATTTAATATTCGGTGTTACTGATACAATTTTAATATTTGATCATTTAAAGCATACAATTAAAATTGTATCAAATGCTTATGTTGACAATAATTCTGCCAAAGCATATAAAACGGCAATTAAAAAAATAGAAAACATAGTTCAAAAATTGAACAAACAAGTGATTAGAAAAACTTTGAACAAAAAGAAATTCCATAATTTTAAAATGAAGTCTAACTTTAAGAAAAAAGATTTTGAAGGAATAGTTTCATGTGCAAAAGAATATATAAAAGCAGGTGATATAATTCAAATGGTTCCTTCACAGAGGTGGCAGGTTAAAATTGAAGCTGATCCATTTGATATATATAGGGCATTGCGTATTGTTAATCCATCACCATATATGTTTTATTTAAAATTTGGTGATATTAAACTTATAGGGTCTTCTCCTGAAATCTTGGTAAAAGTTGAAGATAAAACTGTAATTTCAAGGCCAATTGCAGGCACAAGGCCAAGAGGTATAAATGAAAAGCAGGATAAAAAATTAGAAAAAGAACTTTTGGCAGATCCAAAAGAAAAAGCTGAACATATAATGTTGGTTGACCTTGCAAGAAATGATTTGGGCAGGGTTTGTAAATATGGAACTGTAGTTGTAGATGAGTTTATGTCTGTGGAAAGGTATTCTCATGTAATGCATATAAGTTCTAATGTGCAGGGAGTTCTCAAAAAAGGAAAAAATCAGTTTGATGTATTAAGAGCTTGTTTTCCTGCTGGAACAGTTTCAGGTGCTCCTAAAATACGTGCAATGGAAATAATAGACGAACTTGAGCCAACTAAAAGAGGTCCTTATGCGGGAGCTATTGGATATTTTAGTTTTTCAGGGAATTTAGATACCTGTATTACAATAAGAACAATAGTTGTTTCAGGTAAAATTGCTTACGTGCAGGCTGGTGCAGGTATAGTTGCAGATTCTGTGCCATCTAAAGAATATGAGGAAACATTAAACAAAGCAAAAGGGTTAATACGTGCTATTGAAATGGCGGAGAGAGGTTTGATATGATATTAATGATAGATAATTATGATTCATTTACTTATAATTTAGTCCAATATTTGGGCGAACTTGGTGGAAAATTAGTTGTTTACCGTAATGATAAAGTTACAATTGATGATGTAATCAACCTTAAACCGGATAAAATTGTTATTTCTCCTGGTCCAAAAACTCCAAATGAAGCAGGTATTTCAAATGAAATAATATCCAAATTTTCCAGCTCAATTCCTATACTGGGTGTTTGTCTTGGGCATCAGTGTATTGCGTATAGCTTTGGTGCAGAAGTTGTGAGAGCTCCACGTTTAATGCATGGGAAAACATCAATGATTTATAATGATGGTAAAAGAATTTATAAAGGAATAGAAAATCCATTTGAAGCGACTCGGTATCATTCATTAATTGTTAAACCTAATACTTTGCCGGATTGTTTTGTTGTTTCTGCATGGACAAAAGAAAAAGAAATAATGGGAATACGGCATAAAAAATTTCCTTTGGAAGGTGTGCAATTTCATCCTGAATCTATACTTACAAAATATGGAAAACAGTTGCTTAAAAACTTTTTAAAACTATGAATATATATAAAGAAGCTTTATTATTGCATAAAAAAAACAAAGGAAAAATTTCTGTCCTTTCAAAAGTTAAAATCAGAAATGCTCGCGATTTGAGTTTGGCATATTCTCCGGGTGTTGCAGAGCCTTGCAGGGAAATTGCAAAAGATAAAAGTAAAATCTATACCTATACTTCAAAATCTAATATGGTGGCTGTTGTAAGTGACGGTAGTGCTGTTCTTGGGCTTGGTAATATTGGTCCTTTTGCTGCATTACCTGTAATGGAAGGGAAAGCTATTTTATTTAAGAAATTTGCTGGGATTGATGCATTTCCGATTTGTTTGAATACGCAGGATAAAGATGAAATAGTTAATACAGTGAAACTTTTAGAGCCTGTGTTTGGCGGTATAAATTTGGAAGATATTTCAGGTCCAAAATGTTTTTATATAGAAGAACGTCTTAAAAAAGAAATGAATATACCTGTTTTTCATGATGATCAACATGGCACAGCAGTGGTAGTACTTGCAGGATTATTGAATGCACTTAAATTTGTTGGCAAAAAATTAGAAAAAATTAAAATTGTAATAAATGGTGCTGGTGCTGCAGGAATAGCAATTGCAAAGATTTCAAATAAACTTAAAGTAAAAGAAATAATTCTATGCGATACGCATGGTATAATTTATGCAGATAGAAAAGAAGGAATGAATTTTGCAAAAGAGCAAGCATCAAAATATACAAATCCCAGAAAAATAAAAGGCAAATTACAAGATGCTTTAACTAATGCAGATGTTTTTATAGGTGTTTCTGCGGCAAATGTATTAAAAAAGGAAGATGTAAAGCAGATGAATAACGATTCAATAATCTTTGCATTAGCAAATCCTGATCCTGAAATTACACCTGATGATGCGAGAAGCTCAGGTGCAGCTATAGTTGCTACAGGCCGTTCAGATTATCCAAATCAGGTAAATAATGTTCTTGGTTTTCCGGGAATATTTCGTGGGGCTCTTGATGTGCGTGCTAGTGAAATAAATGAAGAAATGAAAATTTCTGCAATATACGCAATAGCAAATTTAATACCTGCAAAAAAAATAAGAAATGATTATATAATACCTTCGCCATTTGATAAAAGAGTAGTTAAGGCGGTATCTTTAGCAGTTGCAAAAGCTGCTGTTAAAAGTGGCGTAGCACGTAATGGGGCAGAAGGTAGTCGCAGACTTTAGCCTGCGAAAAAAATACCGCAAGCTTTAGCTTGCGGCTACCTGTAAACTTTTATTTAAATCTTTCGTCTAATAGTCATATGAGTTTTAAGCTTTAGTTCTCAACTTTTCCCCCTCTTTTGAAAAGAGGGGTGAGGGGAGATTTAACAACAATAATTTTCTTATGGAGGTGAAAATTATGTATAAAAAATGTATTGTAGCAAGTATTGCTTTGTTGAATTTGCTTGTTTTTAGTTCTGTAGGCGTATGTGAGATGCCTAGTGGAAAAGGTGGTGGTAAACTTAGCCATTTATCAATGATGTTAAGTACAAAGCTTCAGCTCACAGATGATCAGAAAACGCAAATAGATAAATTAACTTTAGAGGCAGACAAGAAAAACATTCAGTTATCTGCTGATTTGGAAATATCGCAAATGGAATTGCAATCGTTACTTGCTAAAGATGAACTTGACCAGAAAGAAATTTCAAAGAAAATTGATAAAGCTGCAGAAATAAGTGCAAGTGTTCAAAAAAATAATTTTGCCTGTTTGATAGATATTCAGAAAATTCTTACACCTGATCAAAAAAAGACATATAAAGAGATATTTAAACTTATGGCTTTAAAGGTTGGTAATAAATCTGAGCGTGGAATGTCTGGTGGAATGCATTCTGGAAAAATGGGTAGTCCTGAAGGTGAAATGAGAGGTCCAAAGCCAGGATTTGAAGGTGACAAGCAAAAGCCACAAGGTAATTTTGAGGGTGACAAAAAAGGTCCTCAGGGTAATTTTGAAGGTGAAAGAAAAAATCTTCAACAAGGTTCACAACAAGGTGCTCCACAAGGTAATTCTGCTTCATCTGGAGCTTCTGATGAAGAAATATTAAATCTTTTGTTGGCTGAATAAGTTTAATGTGTAAGATTTTTTCAAGGGGGAATACAATGTTGCTGTATTCCCCTTTTTTAATTATATTTCTTTGGTTTACAAATTCTTGGTGTGAAAAAATACAGGAATTTTTGAGCAATGGAGATATGTCGGTGCTTGTAGCTGGTAAACTAAGCAATTGGGTTTTTGACCAGTCAAAGAATACAGGCGAATTTATACAGGATATAGATACTCCGGATAGTAAAGTTAAATACAGTGGCAAATTAAATTGTTCCAAATACCAAAGCGCGTATGTTTTAATAGTTCAGAAACCAATTCTTGATGAAAATGCTGACTATATTTTTTCAGGCTGGTATAAGGTTGATACAGGAACAACTAAATCATCAATTGCTATTTTGGCAACTCCTTTTTTTGAAACAATGCCAAGAACAATAATATCCAAAATAGAAACTGTCCTTGATAATAAGTGGCATTATTTTGAAAACAAATTTAATTCAGGAGAATACAGCGAATATAATGTTAGCATTAAATTAAACAGCATAGGGATAATTTGGCTAACAAATCTATCACTTAAAACAGTCATTGCAACAGACTGAAAGATTCAGATAAATGAATGATGGAAATTACCAGAGAAAAAATAGAATCATTAGTTATTCAGTGTATTGAAACTTTACCTGATGAATTCAAAGTCAAATTAGAAAATATTGATATAGTAATAGAAGATTATCCTAAAAAAACAAAAAAAAATAAAGGGATAATGCTGGGGTTATATCAGGGAGTTCCTATTTCAGAAAGAGGATTTTGGTATAATAATGTACTTCCAGACAAGATTACTATATTTAAAAATAACATAGAGTCATTGTGTAATTCAGAAGAGGATGTAGATAATACAGTGAAAGAAGTAGTAATTCATGAATTTGCACATTATTTTGGTCTTGATGAGAAACAAATAAGAAAAACCGGGTATTAATTCAGTAAGAGATTTCTGTAAATCTTACAAAATTATTTTCATCCCTGCCAGAAAAATTAGCAGAATTATTATCACGCCATTCTTTACTTATTATTAATGTTTCGCGATTTGGAATACCTTTTATTTGATAGATAGCAAACAATTCATCAGTCATTATGTCAAAATATGAGATAAGTTTACTGCCTTTTTTTGTGCTTATTTTAATAGCTATATCAAATCCTCCAATAACAATTCCATTTTTTGGAGAAAGACTAGCATATCCAATATGCTGTCCTGCGGTTACTTTTTCTCCTGGATTAATAAGACAATTAATATGAAACAAAATAATAGTCATATAAGGATGTCCATAAGGATTAATATGTACTTGTTCATCGTTAGCTTGGTTAGCACTCTCTAAGGAAGTTCTATTAATAAAACCATCAACCGGAGAATAAATTTTTATTGTATTATCATCACCTTTATATTTATCATAAGGATAATAATAATGCTTCATAGAACGGTTGCTTTCAAAACTGTCTGAATAATCATGTCCTGTAGAGGATCTGAATTTGCTTATTTCCATAATTTTATCAATATCTACAAAGTCTTTGTTCGCAAATTTAGGAATTATATAATCAGAAGATACAGGAATAATATCAAACGGAGCTTTTGAACATCCTATGATAATAAATATTGCTACTGTAAGCAGGATTATATTTTTCATCTTAAAATCCAAAACCTAACCCCAATTTGGAGTATACGAAATTGTCTGTTCTTGAAAAGCTATATTTTGAAATAATTTTCCATCCAATAGAAATATCTAAACCTGTTACCATAAAAAAAGCATAAGGTCTAATTCCTACTTGTGTATTAAAAGCAAAACCATCTGAATAAAATGATAATGTTAAAGGAGAATATAATCTTATCCAGTCAAATACATCGTAGCCCAAAATAATTCCTGTGTCCAAGGAAAGTCCACCAGAATTATCTAAGATGTTGTTATTATAAGCAATTCCAGTAAACAAAGTGGTATTAAATGATTCTGATTTATAAAAATGATGTTTTAAATGCAATGAATAGCTTTCTGAAAAAGGTGTTCCTATTATCCGTACTATAGAACCATAAAAATCTGCTGATATGTAAAGTCCAAAATCCTCCAAAATTTCAGAGAAATATTTCAAGGGAACATTTGCTTCAGCAGAAGTTATAGGAGAAGCATAACAATCCAGAACGTCTATTTTGTCAATGGTTTGCGTTCTAAAGTTAAAATAAGCACTCAATCCTTCTTCTGGTTTTGGATTATTGTATCCATATATAGAAGGAATTCTTAAAAACAAAATAAAATGCAAAAAAACAAAAACATAAATTATTCTTTTTGTATGTCTATTCATTATTAATTATAAATTATAGTAATATTTAAAGCAAAAATCAATATACTTATTATGTTATACTGTGAAACAAGGAGCATAATTTTTTATTTTGATTTTATTTTTTATAATATGTATAATTAAATAACAAAAAAATATGAGAAAAATACATTTTCAAAATTTAGTGATTGCAATATTGTTATTGGTAACTATTGCGTCAGGTATAGGTTTTGCAAAAGACCAATTTTTAGAAATAGATTATGACAAGTGGTTGCATTTTAGTGTATCTTTTTCTTTGTCTGCAAGTATAACCCAATTTGAAAAAAAATGGGGGTGGAATGATAAATATCATCTATTTCCTATAGGTACAGTTATTGCGAGTAATTTGGGAAAAGAAATATATGATAGTAATTCAGGTGGAAGTTTTGATTGGAAAGATGTATCATCAGGAGTAACTGGAGGATTATTTGGATTGGCATTGACACATCTATGGGAAAATACAAGCGAACAATGTCCTACACAAACAGCAAATTCAACATTAACAAGTAGTATATTATCAATTATAATTCCTGGGGGAGGGCACTTTTATACAGGACAGGTCCATAAAGGGTGGATTTATTTAGGGCTTGAAAGTGCCATGCTTTTTCCAGTTATTGCTTGGGAAAAAGAAAATAAACCTGTTCTTTGGTATATAGGTGTTGGAGCATTTGCAATAACAAAAATTATTGAAGTAGTAGATATTTCTTTGTCTTACGAAACAACTAAAACATCAAGCTTACTGTTTAGTTTTGACCCTATAGGCAACAGAATTATTTGTAGTATAAAATATTGATATATTTATAATGTATTTGCTCTATTTCATATTCATAATCATCATATTTCCAAAAATGAAAAAATCAAATAGACAAAAACTATTTGATTCTGCTATAATTTCCTAATACGGCGGCGTAGCTCAGCTGGTTAGAGCAGCGGAATCATAATCCGCTTGTCCGGGGTTCGAGTCCCTGCGCCGCTATTTATTTTTTGACTATGGTTTGTCTTCTTTCACCAAACCATAATTTTTTATAGACATATATGTTAAAAATATTAACTTTTATTTTTTTATTTCCATCTTTGGCTTTTGCAATATTACCTTTTGGCCAGAATAAAGTTACATATCGTACATTTGACTGGCAAATCCTTGAAACTGATAATTTTGAATTGTATTTTTATCCTGAAGAAGAAGATGTTGTAAGAGAAGCTGCATTTATGGCTGAAAGAGCTTATAAAAAAGTTACAAAAAGTATACAGGTTTATCCTGATGCACCAGTGTTATTATTTCTATATCGTAATCATCCTGAATTTGAGCAGACCAATATTATTTCTGGATATATTGGTGAAGGAACAGGTGGATTTACAGAAGCTTTAAAAGATAGAATTTCTCTTCCACTTGTAAGTTCTCCAAGACGTGTTGAAGAAGTTATCACACATGAATTCGTGCACAGAATTCAATTTGAAGTGCTTTATGGGGGGCTTGCAAAATCCTACAGACTTTTACGCTCTCCTTTTATTCCATTATGGGTTATGGAAGGAATGGCTGAGTATTATGCCGAAGATTCTGATAAAAGTTATACTGAGATGATACTGCGTGATGCTGCAATTTCTGAAAGATTACAGCCAATAATACAATTAGAAAGTTTTAATCATTTTGATGGGAGAGAAGTGGTATTGATGTATAAAGAAGCACAAAGTATATTTGATTATATAGCACAAAATTATGGAGAAGATAAAATAGGCCAGTTTATGAGAGAGTATCAAAAGCCATATATGACATTAAATCAGGCATTTACAAATACTATAGGTATAGGGGTTGATGAATTAAACAGGAAATGGCTTTTTTATATGAAAGAAAAATACTGGGGGCAGGTTCAGGGTAAAAAAGATGCAGAATTTTATGGAAATGCTGTTACTCTTGACACAAAAGACAATCTTACATTTAATATTAAACCTTCATTTTCACCTGATGGAGAAAAGGCAGTATTTCTTTCTGACATGGATAATTATCTTGATATATATACTGTGGATTTAACGAATTTTTCTACAAAACCTTTATTCAGACAAAAATTTGAGAGTATTTCAAGTTTCGGAAATGCAGTTTCATACTCTCCAAATGGCAAATATCTTGTTTTTTCAGCAAAAGCAAATGGCAAATATTATATTTATATATATAACATTGAAAATTCTTCTATTGAGTATGAGGAAAATTGGGGTTGTGATTTTGTAAGTTCGCCATCTTGGTTGTCTGATAACGAGAGAATTACTTTTGTGGGAACAAAAAATGGTATAAGCGATATATACATAGCAAATTTAAAAACTAAAGAAATAAAACAACTGACAAATGATAGATATGATGATGATTATCCTGTTTGTTCTTTTGATGGTAAAACAATTGCGTATGTTTCAGAGAGAAACAGAGGCAGAGGTATTTATCTTATAAATTTGGATAATAATAATATTTCGCCACTTGTTGCAGATAATTTTGAAAATATATCTCCTTTTTGGAATTCTGATAACAAACATATAATTTTTTCATCTGATAGAAACGGAAAATACAATCTATATATTATAGATATTACAGACCATGCGATTATGCAGGTGACTGATGTGCGAATAGGGGTTTTAACTCCAAAATTTTCTTATGATGGAAAGCGAATAATTTTTAGTTCTTTTGAAAATGGATGCAGTAATATTTATATAATGGATACTCCAGAGTTTAAAAAAGACAAAATAGAAATATCGCAAAATGAGAATGACCCAAAGGGTCATCCTGAGCGAAGCGAAGGATCTCAAAATGAAGAAGGGGCATACAGGAAATATTCAAAATCCCCAAGTAGACCTTATGAATTTGGTTTGTCATTTGATTTGATATATTTGTTATTTTCGTATGATACTGCAAGTGGTTTATTTGGAGGGGTTTATACATCTCTAAGTGATTTATTTGGGGATCATTCAATAGAGTTAATGGGGGATTATTTAAAAGACTATCATTTTGGATATCAGATTAATTATTTGTGCTACAAATGGAGAATTAATTTTGGTGCAAGTGTTTTCAGGTGGAGAACTTATGTTAAAGGTTATGATAATGACGACAATTATATTACAAAATATTTTGTTCAGGATGAAGGTGTTAGTTTGATTACACGTTATCCTTTAGACAGGTATTACCGTGTAGACTTGAGTTTTTCAGCATATAACCGTATAGAAGAACATTTTGACGGGGATAGCAGTAGTACTGACCGTGTGAATAGTGTTGGAGTATCATTTGTTCGTGATAAAATGAGCTGGAATATAGATGAGCCAATTGATAATTCAGCACAAAATATTACTGTCCTACGTGCAGATAATTGGTTGTCAGCTAATAAAAGATTTACTAATGTATTTACAGAGCATCAATATTATTGGAATGTTGCAAAAGAAAATGTGTTTGCATTCAGACCATTTTTTGGAATAAGTACAGATACAGACCGTGGAGTGTTTGTTACGGGCGGTGGAAGTGATTTAAGGGGATATAAAAATGGAGAGATTAACGGTGAGAAATTGCTCCTTTTAAATGGTGAATTTAGATTTGTATTATTTAAAAAAATAGATTTTTTGCTCTGGCCATACAACTGGCTTTTAATAAAAAAATTAAAAGCTGCTGTATTTACGGATAATGGTATTGCATGGATGGATGGTTCTCAATTTTCATGGAGCAATTTTAAAAATAGTGTTGGTGTTGGTTTACGGTTACATACCTTTTTACTTGAATCTATGCCGGTTATATTGCGTTTTGATATAGCAAAGCGCACAGATTCATCTATAGGAGAAGTTTATTATATTGCTATAGGCCATGCCTTCTAAAATAGGAATATTTGGAGGAACATTTAATCCTATTCATCTGGGTCATTTGATAGTTGCAGATGATGTCCTTTGTAAATTTAAATTAGACAAAATAATTTTCATCCCCTCTTATTTACCACCACATAAAGTAATTAAAGATACAAATGCTAAACATAGATATAAAATGGTTAAACTTGCAATATCTAAAAATCCCAATTTTAAAATTTCTCCTGTTGAATTAAATAGAAAAGGCAAATCATATTCTATAGACACTGTAAAATATATACAAAAATTATATAAAAACAAAGCGCATATTTTTTTTATACTTGGTGTAGATGCAATGCAGGAAATACATACATGGAAAAATTTTAATGAGTTAGTTGATATATGTCACTTTATAGTAGTAAGCAGGCCGGGATATGACACTCTACATTTAAAAAAGAAAATTGCGAAGTATTTGGATTCAACAGAAAAAGTTCATTTTATGAAAGTGACACATACCAATATTTCTTCTACAGAAATCAGAGTGCGTATAAAAACAGGAAAGAATATAAAATGTTTGGTCCATTCAGATGTTGAAAAATACATTTACCAGCACAAGCTTTACGTTTAATGAGTTAATTAGAAAAATTCTTCTTGCAATATTATTTTTAACTCCATTAATCAGTGAAAGACTTTTTTTAAGTTCTTTAAACCTGATTCAAATATTAATTTTATGTGCATCGCTTTTATGGCTGTTATCCAGAAAGTTTTTTGCACAAAAATTCTCCATCCCGGATAAAGCATTGATAGTTTTTGTATCTATGTCAATTATTTCAATATTTGTGTCTTCTTATTTGAATACAACATTTTATGAGGTAAAAAAAATATTATATTATTTTTTAATATATGTAATAGTTTCGGATTTGTTTAATGACTTTAATAGTGTTAAACGTATAAATTTTATAATAATTTTTACCGGTATATTTGTTGCACTATATGGATTATACCAATATTTTTATGGATTTGCGGATACTCTAAAATCTATTGATTGGAAAAGTATTTCTGATGTCGGTGAAATACAGAAGAATTTAATAGCAAAGAGAATTTTTTCAACATTTCTTTATCCAAATTCACTTGCAGGATATTTTATTATGATAATTCCAATTGCTATAAGCAGTGTTTTGACTGAAAAACATTCTTATTTAAAAGTTTTTTATATAATCCTTACTGCAATTTTTGTTTTTGCTTTATATCTTACACATTCAGTTGCAGGATGGTTTGCTTTTTTTTGCACAATAATATTTTTTATTTTGCTGAATAATTTGTATGGCAAAACAGGGAAAATAAAACCATTATTTCTTTTAATAATAAGTATAATTTTTTTGGTAGGTGGTATTTTTATATTAAAAGAGCGTATAGATGTTTTCAAGGATATACATAGCCCTGCTAATTCAGTAATAGCACGTTTGCATTACTGGAAATCTGCACTTGTACTTATGATGGATAGCCCTTTTTTAGGAAAAGGACTTGGCACTTATGGTGCTGAGTTTTTGAATTTAAAATCCGAAAAAATATTTTATGCGCAATATGCACATAATTTTTATCTTCAACTTGGAGCAGAAGTTGGAATTTTAGGTATGTTTTCATTTATTGTATTTGCAGTATATGCAATATTCAAAGCCATTAAAAGGTTAAACACAGTGTCTTTGCCACAACATTATATTGCACTTATTTCTGCATGTTTTGGTTTTTTGGTTCATAATTTTTTTGATTTTGATGCATATTTGTGGGAATTAAGTTTTATATGGTGGGTAATGATGGCGATAATATACCCAATATCCGGTTTAAAATCTTTATCTAATTCTTTTAATTTGAAATTGAAAAAAGACTGGTTGCTGAATTTTTTATTGTATTTTCTTTTGTTCTTTGCTCCTTTTTTGCAAGGCGGGAAAACGCCATTGGCACTTACTATTATAAATTTATCTATCCTGTTACTTGCATATCTTGTTTTGAAAACAAAAGAGGAGATTAAAATTTCTTCAATTAGTTTGCCTTTATTGGTTTTTCTTGTATGGGTGAGTTTTTCTGCATTTTATTCTGTCCATAAATATGCCAGTTTGGCACAAATTGTCCAGATATATATATATGTATTATTTTATTATGTAATAATAAATTCATCATTTGTAGTTGCCGATTTATCGGCAAAAAAAATAGCTGATAAATCAGCAACTACAGTAAATTTGTTTTATGTTATTATTGGTTCATCTGTAATTGTGTCTATATGGGGCATATCCGAATTTTTATTTTTTAATAAAGTCAGGATAAGTGCTTGTTTTCCAAATCCAAATTTATTAGCAGGATATATAGTTTCTGCAATTGGATTAGCAATAAACTTTTTGCTATATAATGATAAAACAAAGAAAAGCGAGAAATTGATTGCTATTGTATTACTGATAGTGTCTTTGCCTGCTTTGTTTTTGACAAAATCACGCGGAGGTTTTTTAGCATTATTTATAGTATTACTTATAACATTAGCTGGAATGTTGTTGGTGAAACAAAAGAGAAAAATATTGCTCATAATTTTAATTTGTTTTGTAGTTTTTTCTGCAATTGTTATTCCACAGCTTTTAAATAGAATGAATACAGACCCTTTTGCGTATGGTAGAATTAGCATCTGGAAAAGCACAATTGAGATGATTAAGGATAAAATGTTAATTGGCTGGGGTATTGGAACTTATGAAGATGTATTTCCTAAATATAATTTTCCTGTTGATGGTTGTATTGCAAGATATGGCAGATTTGAAAATTTTGCGCATAGCGAACCATTACAATTTGCTGCTGAAACTATCATAACTGGTGGTCAATGGGTAACTGTATC
>JBBTED010000049.1:0-17507 GCA_038042445.1 Candidatus Firestoneibacteriota bacterium | reverse complement strand
TCTTTTGAAGTTATCAATTTATTTTTCTCCTTTCAAACTCCCCTAACCCCTCTTTAAAAAAAGAGGGGAAACACATTAAAATATTAAACAATCGCGCCATTTTTGGATAATGTATTACGTAGTTGCACAACATTTATAGCACGCGGTATTAATTTTGTTTTTAGAGAAAGAGCTGCTGCTGTTCCTGCTGCCTCTCCCAATGCGAAACAAGTGCCTATGACTCTGATAGAAGCCATTGCAATATGAGTAGCGGAAACACAGCGTCCGGACACCAGAAGATTGTCGATTTTCTTTGGAACCAGACAACCATAAGGAATATCATAATGGTCGTTCTCACGAATGAACGAAGCTGGTGGAAGCTGTTCTTTGCATTTTGCCTTCATAATGCATTTACGTTTCTGAAACTCATCTACACGGCACATTTCTGAGCAGAGAGATGTTTGAGCAGACCATGGAGTTGAATTGCCAAGCGGACAATGTATGTCAATCCACCAACATCCTTTCGCTATGGACGTATCCTTATGCTTTCTGGTTTCAAGAACATCGTCATCACTCAAACAATATTCTCCAACAATCTGACGAGTTTCACGAACTCCAACAGTAAATGGTAAATCAATCAGGTATGCATTTTCAAAACCCGGCACCTTTTCCTTCAGAAATTTCATCATAGCCATAGTATCTTTTCGGATTTTGAATTCAGCCCTTGTCAAATGCATAACATTGGTGCCATCACCAGCAGCACGTGTAGTATCTGGAGTCATTTCGTTTTCCCTAACAGTAGACCCAACCTCGTCAACCCAACCAGTGCTACGAGGATGAATCAATCCCTGCCTGATTGCCTCAGAAACAAGTTCATTTCCTTTTGCAATTTCAGCTTTAGTACGTGGCCTAACATTTCCTATACGAAAACGAGTCCCCATAGATTGGGTCAATCCATCGGACTTCCTGCCTTTTTTGTAAGGAGCGCCACTAAACCATGCTATGTCTGCATCACCAGTGCCATCAATAAATATCTTGCCAGTCACAACTTGTCTTCCAGACTTACTCTCAATTATAACAGCTTTGATTTGATTATCCTTAACAATGGTTCCTACAGCCCATGCATGCAAAATTGTTTTTACACCGGACTCGTTACATATTTCATCACAAACGATTTTGAATAACTCCGGATCAAAACGTATCGCGTCCCACTCAATAATCTTGTCATTAAACGCACCTCCGATTTTTTGAAGCCGCCTTACCAATTCCATAGGAATTCCCCCAAGAATCAGATGTTCCTTGCTGTCAACATGATTCTTTTTATTAGGAGCATAACGTCCTTCAACAGGTGCATAACCAAAAAACGGTCCCATCAAACATGTTGTGGCAAGTCCACCAAGCACACCATAACGCTCTATAATAATAGTCTTGTATCCAGCACGCGCAGCAGCAACAGCAGCAGGAAGTCCCCCAGGTCCACCACCAAGCACTACCACATCCGCATCTGCCAGAACATCTAATTTCCGTGCTTGTTCAACAAATTTCCCCTTTGATATTTCCATCTTTCTATTCATTTCCCATTCCTCCTTTTATTTCAACACTTCTTCCCATATTAGTTGTATCGCTCCTAAAGGTCCTGCATAATTTTCTAATTTGGAAATAACTATTTTATTTATATCAAATCTTTCCTGTGGTATTGCATCACTTATTGCTTCTTTTATAAATTTCAATAAAAGTTCATTGGATTGTATTAAACCACCACCTAAAATTACTTTATCCGGATGATACAATTGAATCATATTACTTATCCCAATATCTATATATTGCCCTGCTTTTTTTAAAATTTTACATGATAATTCATCTCCTTTTTTAGCTGCTTCAGTTATAATCGCAGCTGTAATTTTATCAAATTCTCCATAGACAAGTTCTTTTACTAAAGAATTTTCTCCTTTAGACAACAATTCTTTCATCTGATTTGCAATTGCTCTTCCACCTGCAAAAGATTCCAAACATCCATAACCACCACATCCACATTGCGGACCGGTTTTCTCAACAAGTATATGACCTATATAACCTACCTGCTTTTCAAAAGTAGATTTAACTAATTCTCCATGCGAAATCACACCTGAGCCTATACCGATTCCAATATTCACACATACCAAATCATTTATTCCTTTACCCAAACCAAAAAATTTTTCGCCAATTGTAACAGCTGCCCGAGTCCCAACAGCTAAAGATGGTATTTTAAAATATTCCTCCAACATTTCCTTTATAGGAATAGGTGGCATTTCTCTTATTCCTAAATTACCAGCAGTTATTATTAACCCTTTTTCAGTATCTATATTTCCTGAAATTGACAATCCAATACCTTTGATTTTTTTTCTATCAACTCCTGACAACACAATTGTTTCATCAATAGATTTAAATAGTTCCTGAAAAATTTTATCTTTTTCTTCATACGGATGGCTATATGTTTCTCTTTTATGCAATATGTTACATCCAAAATCTGTTATTATTATTTTTGTAGTTGATGCACCCAAATCCACCCCAACTAAGAACCCAGCTTCTTTATTTAATTTTATCAAGTTAGCTTTACGTCCACCTGTAGAATCAGCATATCCAATTTCTTCTAAGATATTTTCTGTTATAAGGCTATCAACAAATTTTATTACTGTTCCCCAACCCAATTTTGTATCCTTTGCAATTTCAGTTTTTGAAATTGCCTCTTTTTCTCTTACAAAATTCAAAATATTTAATTTGTTATTTGATAAATTTAGCATTGTATTATTATACTTATCTCAAGTATGAGATAAGTATATCTAAAAAAAGCCCTTTTAAAGGCTATTGTTTTCAACTACATATAAGTATAGCACAAAACCTCGATTTTGTCAAGTTTTTTGGTGAAAAAATAGTAATGGGTCAGTTAATGGCAGAGATGTCATTCCCGCAGTAGTAAGCGGGAATCCAGTGTCTTTAAAATATTGATAAAACAAGACTCTGAATGCCCGATTAATACACTAGGGCATAACAAACCGTAAAAGACTGACCCATTACAAAAAATATGGGGTTATATAATAAGATATCTCATAACTCCCATTTTACCATTGCGAGCGACCAATAGAAGCGAAGCAATCTCTCTTTTGCGAAGTTCCGGGCAAAAATTGCGGATATCCCCAATTATGCCCTATATTATCTTTTACCGTTTTTTAGCTGAAATACAACTTTAAGGATTTATCTTTATCAATTGTTAATACATTGTCAAAAATTATATACGTCTTTTCTTTTCCATATTTAATTTCAGTTGCAATTTGTTTATCGCCAAGTTTTGCAAAACATTTTTTAGCTTTTATATTTATCGCAATTTCCTGTAATTTTAATTTGCCATATTTTATTTCTAATTCTAAAATACCTTTGTTGTTTTTAATTTTTTGTTTGTAATATCCCCATCCTGAACCAACTGAAAAAAAAGTTCCAAAATTACTTTTGTTTATTCGCGGTGAAAATCCGATTTTCTTTTGCGGTGCAGAATATGAAAATCCTGAAAGAGCTAATAAAAGTGCATAACTTGACATAGCCCTTGCATAATGATGCCCGCATTCTATTTCATCCCAAGGATTACGCTTTTCTCCATTATATCTGCTTCTTACTCCTTTACATATCTTTAACCCTTCTTTAATAAATCCTTCATATATCAAATGGCTTGCTACCTGATATTCTATTCCTGTCCATATTTCTTCTGGATAATCCACTAAAGAATATCCGGGTCTTTCTCCTTTAGGCCAAGTACAAATTAACAGTCCTGATTCATTATTTAATGCGTATGTCCGAAGAAAATTAGCATGACCCGATAAATCTTTTTTCCAATTATATTTATATATGGACTTTAAGGTTTTTTGAGTATTTTTTTTACTATAAAAATATCTCAATCCTAACATCTCAGCATACCATTGACCAATAATCTGGTCAGACAAACAACCTTTTCCATACTGCCATCTTGGCCAGGATGGAAATTTATCATCTTTGCCATCTTTCCTCCATGCCAATTTCATATTTTCTGGCCAGTATTTCTTTGGCCAGATTTTATGCGCCTCTGGATTAACTTTTTGTTCATAGTATTCTCCATTAAATAAATTTTTATCCGTCCATTTTGAACCCTTCTCAAATAACTTTCTATATTCATTTGCATTATCGATTTCTCCTAAATATCTTGCAATTTCCTCCCCTGCACGAAGTGCTCCTAAATATAAACTACCCATCATTGTATTTGGACCATAAAGTTCACAATCATAAGTATTATGCTGCATTCCTTCCATTACACCATCTTTATCTTTATCCCAATACTTCCATGCAAACTCTAATGCTTTTTTAGCTGATTGCCATATTCCTTTTAGCCACTTATCATCTCCAGTTATAAGCCATTCTCTATACACTTGCATAATACCACCCATTTGTCCATCTGCTGCCGGTTGCATTTCAAAATCTGGCTTTTTACCAAGTGGCAATGGTAATCTAAATTGTATAAATCCATCTTTAGCCATACTATATTTATAATCAGCTTCTCTCATTGAACGTTGAAGTTCTGGAAAAAGATACGCAACTGCCTGAACATAATTCCATACATGTGCACATGAACCCTCACAACAACCCCCTGTGTTATGACAACCTTCAAATCCATAAAATGTTCCATCTTCTAATCTTATACAAGTCGTTGTTTTTAATATTGATACTTGTGAACTTATAGCATCCAACACATAATCAGGTAAAGTTGAAGAAAACAAAGTATCAGCAAATAGCTTTGTTTCATTATAAAGCCTGTCAAAATTATCTGCTGTATATTTCGCTACATCCCATGCATTTTCCCATATAGTTGCATAATAATTTTTCCATATCTCATTGACAGATGAACTACCACAACAATTAGATGAAGCATCCCAATACTTTTCAAAATTTGGAAAACACCATGTTATAAAGAAAGGAATAGCTATTGTTTCTTTAGCTTTTATTTTAAAATCTATAGCCACTGTCCCAATTTCTGCAACACCTTTGTCCTCTGGCAATTTATCTAATTCTAACATTTGCCAGAATTTTGATAATCTATCATCCTTCCATTTTGGTAAAATTTTTACATTTTTAGATATTGTAGATAATGCAATAGAACCGTATTTAGGAGAATCATTTTTAAATTTGTCTGTTGTTAAATATAATCCTGTAAGATTAGATGACTTTTTTATCTTATTGATTTTACCTTCTTTTTCAGGATCTCCAATTATATTTCTTAAATTTCCATATATTGTTCCTTCAATTGTTTTATTGCTCGTATTTTTAAAATGATAAAGTAAAATTGCAGCAGGTATCCCTGAATCCTTTGCATTAAGTGGAATAAAAGGATTGAAAGCTTCTAATGTAACATCTACTGGAACATCAACATCTTGCAAAATAACCTTTGCAAAAGGATAATTCCCAACAAATTTTGTTTTACGAAAATGTGGCAAACCTTCGCCTGAATGCATTGGACCTGAACCACCATATCCAATAAAATCCCCTTCACAATTCCCTTGCAAAACTTTGATTATATCATTCTTATTTTCCTGCTTTATCTTAACTGTAAAAAATGTATGTTTTGGCACATCATAAAAATACTTATTCCTCTCGTTTAATTTGTTTGGCTTATTCATTATTTCCCACTCTCTAAGCTGCCCCCAACCACCTAAAGATATTGAACCTGTCCCTATTCCACCAAGCGGAAAAGCAATTTCCCTAACATTCTTACCTGTATAAATCATAAACTTCCTCCTTTTTCTAAAATTTTCCTGTTAGACATAAAAATTTTCTATCTTATTTCCTTGCAGGAATTTCTAATTATGAGTTCTGGTTCTACAATAAGTCTTTTTTGCAAATTTTTTATGTCATAACAAAAATGGTCCTCAAGCGTTTCTACACACAATTTACCTATTAAATCTGTTTGCTGATTAACAGTAGATAATTTATAGTGTTTTCCTATATCAAAATTGCCATACCCAAAAATAGAAATATCATCAGGAATTTTATATCCTAAATCTTCTAACGCATTTTTTGCAGATATTGCTGCTATATCATTGAATGCAAATATAGCAGAAAACACAGTTTTTTTGTTGTTACTAAAAAACCTAAATGTTGCATTATAACTGCCATTTACAGAATATGATTCATCTAAAACAACACTATTTTCTTTGCCTATAGCTTGCACATATCCTTTAATTCTATCTCTTGAAGATGAAAAATCTTTTGGTCCTGCAATATAAACTATTTTAGAGTGTCCAATACTCATTAAATATTTTGTCGCCTCGTATGCACCTTTAATATCATCTGTTTTAATGGCTGGAATTACTCCATTAGCAGAAAGCGGTGAAATATCCACAAATACAATTTTTAATTTATGTTCTTTTTTTAAATTTTCATAAAATGATGTATTATTACCAATAGGACATATAATAAATCTTTTTATTCCTTTTTTTATATGTTGCTGCAAATAAGAAGTTTCTTTAGCAAAATTTGCATTAGAATTGCATAAAATTATGGACTTTCCATTATTGTTTGCTTCAATTTCAATTGCATTTATTATTTCAGAAGAAAAAGACAAACAAATATTGGTAAGTATTACAACAATGAAATCATCTGCAATATTGTTATACCGATTATCAAAATCAGCCACAAATGTTCCCACACTTTTTTTGCGAACAGCATATTTTTTTTCCACAAGAAATGACAATGCTCTACGAATAGTTAAATGAGAAACCTTGTATTTTTTACACAATTCTTTTTCAGGAGGCAATTTCTGTCCCGGTAGAAAAATTTTATTTTCAATATCCTGAATTAATTTTTTGCCTAAAACTTCATAGAGTAGGTATTTTTTGTTCTTTGTCATACTAATATAGTATTATACTATTATATTAGCATTTTGTCAAGTGAAAATAGTAATTGACATATTATTATTTTGATGTTAAATTTTAAATGTTATAAATCACATTTTCAAATTAAGAAAGGGGGGCAATTATGCCTTTAGTAACGAGTACAGAATGGCTTAAAAAAGCACAGAAGGAAAAATTTGCAATAGGTGCATTTAATGCAAATAATATGGAGTTTATTGAAGCAGTAATCGAAACAGCAGAAGAAGAAAAAGCACCTGTTTTTTTACAAATAAGTCAGGGTGCAATAAAATATGCCGGATTAGAAATGGCAACTGCTATGGTAAGAACAGCTGCAGAACTTGCTTCTATACCTGTAATTTTGCATTTAGATCACGGAACAGATTTTAATCAAAATGTAAAATGTCTACGAGCAGGTTTCACATCTCTTATGTTTGATGGTTCTGCTTTACCTTTTGACGAAAATGTAAAAACTACTGCAAAAATCGCAGAAATCGCACATTGCTGCAACATACCTATAGAAGCAGAACTCGGAAAAGTTGTTCAGTCAAAAGACAAACTTACTCAGGAACAAATAGAAGCTGTTATGACAAAACCAGAAGAATCAAAAAAATTCATAGAATTAACTAAGTGCGATTCATTAGCAGTGGCAATTGGAAGTGTTCATGCAATGAAAACAAGAGCAGCAAGATTAGATATTGAAAGATTAAAAAAAATCAGACAAGCAGTGGATACTCCTTTGGTTCTACATGGCAGTTCCGGTGTTGCATTAGATAGTATTCAAGAAGCTATTGCAAATGGTATTTGCAAAGTAAATGTTGCTACACAATTAAGTATGTCCTTTATAAAAGGTTGTGCAGACGCTTTAGCAATAAATCCGGAAGAAACTGATATGCGAAAAATTTTACTCCCTGGAAAATTAGCAGTAAAAGAAAAAGTACGAGAATATATAAGAGTATTTGGAGCTTGTGGAAAAGGAATAATAACTGGTCCTGTAGTATCTGGATTAGTTAAATCCGAAATAAAACACGCTGAATAATTTAATAAAATCCTCCTCCCCCTGATAAGGGGGAGATAGAGAGGGTTAAATTTAACATAAGAGAAGGAGATTTATTATGAGAATTGGTGTTTTAACTGGTGGTGGAGATTGTCCTGGTTTAAACCCGGCAATAAGAGGAATAGTATTTAGAGCAATAGATTTCAATTATGAAGTTGTTGGCATTTTTGAAGGATGGAAAGGTTTGATAAAAAACACGTCAAAAACTCTGACATTAGAAGAAGTTGAAGAAATAATTTCAAAAGGCGGTACAATTCTTGGCACTTCAAGAACAAATCCAACTAAAAAAGAAGAAGATATGCAAAAAGTATTTGAAAATTTCAAGGCTATGAATCTTGACGCACTAATTGCCATTGGTGGAGAAGACACACTTGGAGTAGCAAATAAATTGCATCAAAAAGGTTTGCCTGTTGTTGGTGTTCCAAAAACAATGGATAATGATTTATCCTGCACAGATTTTACATTTGGTTTTGATACGTCTGTCACAATTGCAATAGACGCACTAGAACGTCTAAGAGACACTGCCCGCTCCCACAGAAGAGTTATGGTATTTGAGGTTATGGGAAGACATGCAGGATGGGTTGCATTATACACAGGTATTGGTGGCGGTGCAGACTGGATACTTATACCTGAAAAATCTGTAGAAGTAGATAAGATGTGTGAACACTTAAAAAAAGCACATGCAAGAAAAAAATATGCGATTGTGGTAGTATCAGAAGGTGTACAACTTCCAAGTGCAAATGCAGAAAAAGAAGAACTTGATGCATTCGGACATATGATATTAAAAAAACGTGGTATAGGAGAAGCAATTGCAGAAGAAATAGAAAAGAAAACAGGAATAGAAACAAGAACTGCTGCTATAGGACACATTCAAAGAGGTGGCTCACCAACACTATTTGACAGAATACTTGGAACACGTGTAGGTGTTAAAGCAGTAGAACTCATACAGGAAAAAAACTTTGGCAAAATGGCATGTTTGAAAGGAAATGAAGTTATTGCAGCACCACTTTCAGAAGCAGTTTCAACATTAAAAACTGTTGATGAATCCTGGGTCAACTTCGCAAACAAACTAATTAAGTAATAAATACGTGTCATTCCCGCATGTAGTAAGCGAGAATCCAGTGTCTTTAAAACATTGATAAAACAAAACTCTGGATTCCTGCTTTCGCAGGAATGACAAAAACAAAATGATCTTCAGTAAATATTTATTATTTAACCAGCATTTTACTAGCCCTGTTAAGGTTTTCGGCAGCACCTATGTGATTAGGCATTATTTTTAATGTTATTTTCCATTGCTCTATTGCTTTTTGAATGTCCCCTTTCATCGCGTATGCTACACCCAAATTATGATGCGCATCTGCAAAATCAGGAGCTATTTCAAATATTTTTAAATATTCATTTATTGCTAAATCAAGCATCCTTGTTGCAATATAAATATTAGCCAAATTGTTTCGCGCAGAAGTATGTTTAGCATCTATTTGTATTGTTAATTTATATTCTTCTAAAGCACGTGTCTGTTGTCCAATATCCTCATAAGTTGTTCCTAAATTAAAATGCAGCTCTGCTTTATCAGAAGCTATTTTAACTGCTTTTTCAAGAGTTACAACTGCATCATTCAGTAACCCTCTCCTTCTATATGCATTTGCAAGATTGTTATATGCATCAACATAAGAAGAATCAAGTTCAATTGTACGTTTGTATTCAGCAATTGCTTCAGTATCCATCCCTACTTTTGCATATCCTACACCTAAATTATAATGTGCAGATGCTTTTTTTGGAAAAAGCTCAACAGCTTTTTTATATTCAAGCATTGCTTCCTCTTTGAACCCTCTCTTTATATAAGCATTGGCAATATTACTTTGTAACCAGTCAACCCCCTCACCAGATTTAGAAGCTAAATTATAATACAAACCTGCCTCTTTTAATTTTCCAACTGATGCATAATTTTCTCCCTGAATAAAATAATATTGTGCAATTGCATCTTTAGTAAGATAATCCTTATGAACTGTATCATCATCTATTCCCCGCATCTTATAAATATCCCAGAAATATTTTTCATTGATATTTGCCACACTGCCCTTTATTGCTCTAAAAAGTAAGCCTAATTGTTTTGCCTTCACTGTTTCTAAACGCTTCAAATTACTTCCAAGATTAAAATAAACAGGTCTTGTTTCTTTTGCAATAACATCTAATTCAACTGAAGTCAACCTCTTGGAATGCTCAGGTACTGATATTTTAAAAAAATCATCTCCATAAATATTAGGGAAAACAGCACCTAATTCATCATATATTGTCAAATCCTGTCTTAATTTTTCCACCATTACTAAATATGCCAATGTAAAAACCTCATTATCCTGTGATATAAATAATACTGAATTGCTTGTAGGAGTTTTTAACAAATTAAAACCATAGTCATAAGCTATGAAATAGCGACTGTTATCCTCAGCAAAATAATTTGACAAAAGAGGAGCTACTGGCAAAACTAAACATAATAAACCTAAAATTACAGTATTTTTGAGCAAAATAATTTGGCAAATTGCTAATACACCTAAACTCATCCATATTGTTGTTATAAGATATGCAGGAATATAAAAAACTTCTACAGAATCTAATTCCTTAGGTGTAATATTAAAATTCATCAAAAAAATTATTCCAAAACTGAATGCAACAAAAATCAAAACAGTAAACATAACAATTTTCCGTTTAAAATTTAATATAAGTCCTAAAATAGACAAACTCAATAGATATGGCGTAAATTGATACAAAAGTGATTTCAAAAATACAAATGACTGTTCAAAAAGTCTGGGAATAGATCTGGGAACTTTTGCAAGTCTACCATATTGTGTTCGTAAAATCTGCCTTATAAAATTATCAAGTGTTTCAGGATTACCCCAATCCATCGCAGGATTTGCCAAAGACCGAAGTGGCATATACATATAAAAAGTCAGCCCCAAAAACATCAATGCAATAGCAATAATGAAAACATCAAATTTCAATTTCCCTTTTCCTGTATATATTATGTATCCTGTATAAAATGGAAAAAGGTACATTAGAGTATTGTGATTTGCAAAAGCAATCCCATAAACCAAAGAAAATATATACAATATTTTCTTTGCTCTATTTATATCTCCATTTTCTACTATACGCCCATACGATGTTAAAAGAAAAAGTGTGGCTATTACAGATAAAGAAGTTAAAGTGTAAACTTCAGCCATAGTACACTGCGACCAAAAAGTTTTTGAAAAAGCGAAACACAAACTCCCAGTAACACTTATAATTATAAGTAAATATTCTTTGGTATTTTCACTGCCATATCTTTTTGCAATTTCAAAAATAAAAAAATATAATACCATTACAGTTAAAGCAGCAAATACAGAAGTTGCAAAATTTACCTGAAATGCAAAAGCTCCAAAAGAAAAAATTAGTGTTATGATTTTTGCTAAAAAACAAAAAAGTGGATATCCAGGCGGATGAGCAATCCCCAAACTATATGTAGCAGCTATTAATTCCCCACTATCCCCTACATAAACAGAAGGACAAAGTGTATGCAAATAAAAAAACAACGACACAAAAAACACACAAATCCCAGCTATTCTTTTGTGCATAATTCAGTTATATTATAAAATCCATATTTTTCCAAGTGTTTTTTGTTATAAACCAGTCAATTAAAAACACATACTTGACAATAATAAAAAAGTCTGATACAAAATAGTTACCATAAAATGTCATGGCGAAAAATATTAATTAAAGTTCTAAGTGGTTATTCTGATGCTAATATTTCATTTGCAGAAATGTGTCAGTTATTGAAAATTTAGGTTTTGATGAACGAATAAAAAGAAGTCACTGTATTTTTAGCAAAGATGATATTGAGGAAATTTTGAACTTACAGTCTAAAAATTCAAAAGCTAAACCATACCAAGTCAAACAGGTACGTAATGTAATTTTGAAGTATAAACTTGGAGGATAATATGAATAAATACGAAATAATTATCTATTGGAGTGAAGAAGATAATGCATTTATTGCTGAAGTTCCAGAGCTTATGGGTTGTATGGCAGATGGTACAACATATCAAGAAGCTTTATCTAATGCAGAAGTAATAATTCAGGAATGGTTAGAAACTGCTAAAGAATTAGGACGGCAAATTCCTGATTCAAAAGGGCATCGTTTAGTCTTTGCATAAATAGTAATAAATTAGATGCTATCCTACAATTTGCGGTACACATCTACATCCTTGTAAAATTGCCTATTGTAATGTCGATACCAAAAGAAAATTAGAAGAATTTTAGAAGTGTGACTTAAATCACAGACAAATATTTCCATATATAGTATATTTATACTATAAAGAAGGTGTGAACATTATGGAAAAATATTTAAACGGACCAATAAAAGAAGTTATTACAAATTTTCCTAAAGTTGGAACAATATTGGAACAATTTAACATTGGATGTGTTCCTTGTAGTGTTGGTTCTTGTCTTTTAAAGGATGTTGTCCATATACATAATCTTCCAATTGAGCAAAAAACAGAGTTAATGTATTTAATAGAAAAAAGTATTTATCCAGACAGAAAAATTAGACAACCTAAAATTAAAGCAGTTTCTGAAAAGATAGAGAACAAAGAGATAAAATATTCACCACCAATAAAAAGATTAGTGGATGAGCATATTTTAATAAAAAAGTTATTAGTACTTATACCATATATGCTAAAAAATTTGGATATCAAAACTAAATCTGGGGAACAATTAATTATAAATAGTGTAGATTTTATACGTTCTTATGCAGATAAATTTCATCATGCCAAAGAAGAGGATATATTATTTAAATATGCAGTAGGCAATCTTGATATTATTAATACGATGCTTGAAGATCATAAAACAGGCAGAGGTTATGTTAAAGCAATAGTAGAAGCACTTACAAAGAAAGATAAAAATGCAATCATTGAAAATCTTACTAAATATAAAGAACTTTTGACTCAACATATAAAAAAAGAAGATGAAATATTATATCCATGGATTGATAGAGGGCTTTCAGTAACACAGGTTGGAGAAGTATTTTCTAAATTTAATGAAGCAGAGAAAAAAATAGGGAAAGAAGTGTCGGAAAAATGCAAAAAATTTGTCGAATATTTAGAAAATGGCAATACAAAAAGTATTGTCAAAGGTAGCCGTTTGCTTAGGCGAGTGACTACAAAAAAGGGGGTAAGGTAAAATGGGTACATCTTGCGGTTGTCCTGGGTCAAATATGCAAGACTTCAGGGAAAAGGAAAGTGAAGTTAAAGATGAAGCAGGAAAGAGAACGTCGCAACTTAGGCAGTGGCCTATTCAGTTGCATTTAGTTTCTCCACAGGCTCCATATTTTCAAAAGGCTGATGTTCTTATATCAGCAGATTGTGTAGCGCATGCTCTTGGAGATTTCCATAAAGATTATTTAAAAGGAAAAGGTATTGCTATTGCTTGTCCAAAATTGGATGAGAATCAGGAGATTTATGTTGAAAAAATAAAATCGCTTATAGATGATGCAAAAGTGAATACAATTACAGTAATGACTATGGAAGTTCCTTGTTGTGCTGGCTTGGTGGCTCTTACACAAGAAGGTCTTGCTGCATCAAAACGTAAAATTCCAATTAAATCTATAGTTATTGGTATTAAAGGTGATGTTCTTTCAGAAGACTGGGCATCTTGAGAGGTGATGCCTTATGTCTGATATTGTAAAAATAGATAAAGATACGATGATAGGTGAAGTGCTTAGAAAATATCCTCAGGCAAAAAGTGTTATTGAAAAATATTTTGGAGGAGGATGTTTTACTTGTGCCGGAATAAATGTAGAGTCATTAAGTTTTGGCGCAATGATGCACAATATTGAACCAGAAACTCTTGTTAATGAAATAAATGCAGCTATTTCCAAAAAAGAGTAATCTATGGAATGGGAAACTAATGCTTTAGCCAGAATTAAAAAAGTACCAATATTTGTAAGAGGTTTGGCTAAGAAAAAAGTAGAAGAATATGTTACTTGTAGAGGTAGAATAAAAGTGACAGAGAATGATGTGAGTGAAGTGAAGAAATTTATGTTTTCAAAAGTAGGTATAGATACAAAAAAATTAGTTTCTCTAATGCAAAAACCTTTGAATAGTGAATCTGTAAAAGAAATGTCATTCCCACGGAAGTGGGAATCCAGAGAAAAATTATATGAAGTAACAGGATGTAATGATGAACATTTATGCCCCTTGTCTTTAATGGATTCCAGTAGTTTGCTTGTTAAATTGCAGAATAAACTTGAAGAGATGAAAACTACAGATATTTTAATTGATAAAATAGATGGCCCTGTTCTTTATCATCATACATTTAGAATTGCTGTTTCAGAATGCCCCAATGCCTGTTCTCAGCCACAAATAAAAGATTTTGGTGTTATATCGCAGGTGGTTCCTGAAGTAGTAAATGATAAATGTATAAATTGTAAACTTTGTATTGAAGAATGCAAAGAAAAGGCGATAATCATAAAAGACGAATCACAACCTGTAGTTAATTATTCTAAATGTGTTGGATGTTTTGCTTGTATAAAAGTTTGTCCTGTTTTGGCATTGGTTACTAAAAAAAGTGGGTATTCTGTATTTATTGGAGGAAAACTTGGAAGGCATCCACAATTTGCAGTTAAATTATTAGATTTAGTTGACGAAAATACTGTTGTTCAATCTTTAGAAATATGTCTAAAGTTGTACATTCAGGAATCTCAAAAAGATGAACGGTTTGGTATGTTCGTAAATAGAGTGGGAATAGAATCATTTAGAAAACTAATTTTTTAGGAGGTGATTGATATGTATGTAACAGATTCAATACGTATATTCTATACAATTTATTTCATATCGGTTTGTCTTTTTTTTACATGGTTTATTCGCAAAATTAGAAAATCCGATGTGTCTCAGATAGAAACTGATGAAAAAAAGTCAGGAATAGATAAGCGAGAGTTACGATTCTTTTTAATACTAATATCTATAATTATTCTTGCTCATATTATTACTATTTCCAATATGGTGCCATGGCAGAGATGGAGACTATGGTCTAAACCAATAGTTGTAAAAACTTATAATATTGAAGTTTCAGATTATAATTTTAAGTTTCCTGAAGAACCTATTACTTTTGAAAAAAATCAGTTTGTTGAATTTGTTCTAAATTCTACTGATGTTACTTATGGTTTTGGAGTATTTCGTAAAGATGGAACATTAGTGTTTCAGATACAAGTTTTACCAGGTTATAAAAACAGATTTGTATGGAATTTTTCACAGTCTGGTTATTATGATGTGAGATCTACAGAATATTCAGGTCCGAAACATTCAGATATGGTTGTATATGATGCAATTAAGGTGCTTTAGGGTTCTAAATCTATAATGGAGGATTGATATGGAAAATAATGAGTTAACTTTTGAAACAAAATGGACAATAAGGTATGTATTGGCTGCATTAGGATTTCTATTTCTTACTATAATTGAAGGTATGATGATGCGTATTTCACATATCAAACCTGATTGTCTTTCAACGGAACATTTCTATTCAGTAATGACAGTACATCCGATACTTGGAATTTATGGATATGCTTATATGGCAATTATGGGGGCTTTTTATTTTTTGATGCCATATTTACTAAAGACACAAGTTTACAATAAGAAATTGATTCCACTTAATTTCTGGATGCAATCTATTGGTGTAATTATTGTTTGGTGTTCAGGTTTTTTTACCAAATTCAATGCTTTGTATACTTTATACTGGCCTTTGCCTGTTTGGTTTAGTAGGATATCTAATTTAGGTGCAGTTATTTTCTGTCTTGGGGCAGCTATAACTTTAGTTAATATTTTACTTTTTACTTACAATATATTTGCTACTATGATTAAACGTAAGCCAGTAAATGGAGCTGAAAAATCAAAACTTTATAGTTTTGGAGACTATTTAAAATCTGCTTTTGGTTTAGACCGTATTTTTAAAAAGAAAAAAGAAATACAGGAAGAAAATAAACTTTATGATACATTACCTGTATTTGTTGTTGCCGTAGCAAGAGGAAGTATTGATACTGTGGTTAATGCTTTTGTGATTCTTACTTGTGGTATTCTAATTCTTATTTTTGCTATTCCATCTTTACTTGGGTTTGGAACATTGAATCCGCATATTATTGATGCTTTGATATATAAAAACTGGTTTTGGTGGGGATTAGATATGATTGCTGATGGAAATGTTCTAATGTATGCAGCAGGTACATGGTATCTTTTAATACCTATGTTAGTTAATAGAAAACTATTTGGTGAAGGTGTAGTTCGTACAGTCATTCTTGCAGATTTGTTAATATCTTTAGGTGTATGGAGTCATCATTTACTTGCAGATCAACCTCAACCTTTGGCTATGCATCTTATTTCTGGTCAGTTTATAACTTCTGGGGAAATTGTAACTGTTGGGCTTACAATTTTTGCAAGTTTAATGACAATATATTTGGCACGGCCAGTAAAATTCACACCTGCTTTAAAATTTATTTTGGTTTCTATGTTTGGGTTTATGTTAGGGGCCGTAGCAGGAATCACACAGGCTAACTATGGATTGAATGTTGTATTGCATAATACTCAATGGGTTATTGGTATACATGGACATACAATGTTACTTTTGGGTTTGAGTCCATTATTGTTTGCAATTGTTTATGCTTTAATACCGCTCTTGTTAAATAGAGAAATGAAGAGTCATATGTTGGTTAATCTTCATTTGATATTTTGGGTTGCAGGAGTTCTTATAATGGTTATAGCTATGGGGTCAGCTGGTTTAAATGGAATGCTTAGACGTACTATATATCATGGGATAGAGTTTAAAACAGAAATGAATATTGCTATGATAGGAGGCATTAGTATAGTGATAGGATTTCTGTGCCTTCTTATTAACTTAATTAGAACTTTAACTTTAAAAACTATTATAAATATAGTATTTCCATTGCGTAGGACTATGAATTAAATTTTAATAATATGAATGAACAAATAATAAATTTTCTGTTTTTACAAGTTCTACTAAAATGGAGGGTCATAAACTATGAGTAAAGCAACAGTATTATTTATAAAAGCATCAATTATTTATTTTTTAGTTGCTGCAATTTTGGGTGTTATTATGGGAATATGGCATTGGAATGGACTTGTTATAGATGCTTTGCTGCTTGCACATGTGCATTTTGGATTACTTGGTTGGATGAGTATGATGATATATGGTGTTGGGTATCATATATTGCCAAGATTTAATGGCACTACTCTTTATTCTCCTAAAATGGCAGATGTTCAATTTTGGCTTGCAAATATTGGATTAATTGGAATGGGTGTTTTGTGGGCATTATCAAAAATAGTGAAAAATGATTTTTTTCAGCTATTATTAATTATATCTTATATAATTGAAGGTATTTCAGTATTGCTTTTTGTTTATAATATGTTGAGAACAATGAATCAAAAAGTAGAGAGTCCTAAATAATATGGAAGTCCAACTTTTAACACATACACCGGAGCCAGAAAGAATTACAGTTGCTGCTGCTTTGTTATGCTATCAAAAAGGAACACCAC
>JBBTED010000048.1:0-68018 GCA_038042445.1 Candidatus Firestoneibacteriota bacterium | reverse complement strand
GCAGGATATTTTGGTGGTACAATAGATAATATTATAATGCGGTTTGTAGATATAGTGCTTTCAATTCCAACTTTATTTTTAATATTTATACTTATAACATTTTTAGGACCCAGTATAGTAAATGTAATGATAGTAATAGGTTTAACAGGATGGGCAGATATGTCTCGTCTTGTTCGGGCTGAATTTTTAAGTTTAAAGGAAAGAGAATATATTCAGGTAGCTCATGCAATTGGTGCAAGTCACAAAAGAATAATTTTTAAACATATATTGCCAAATGCATTAGCTCCTGTTTTTGTGTCAGTAACTTTTGGAATTGCAGGTGCAATACTTATAGAATCAGGTTTGAGTTTTCTTGGGCTTGGAGTTCAGCCTCCATCTGCAAGCTGGGGAAATATTTTATATGCAGGAAAGGATTATATTGAAACAGCATGGTGGCTTACAGCATTTCCAGGCATTGCAATATTTGTTACAGTTCTTTCTTATAACTTGCTTGGTGATGGTTTACGTGATGCCCTTGACCCACGTTTGATTGAATAAATAAATTTGTAGTTGCCCATTTATGGGCATTCAGACTTTGTCATAAAGGTAGTCGCAGGCTTTAACCTGCGGTAAAATGCTGAAAAACAATACCGCAAGCTAAAGCTTGCGACTACCACTACAAAGAAAATTTTAAAAAATAAATATATATGCTTAAAGTAGAAAATTTAAAAACATATCTTTATACACAACAGGGGATAATAAAAGCTGTTGATGATATTAGTTTTTCTATATCAAAAGGCGAAAAATTAGGGTTAGTTGGTGAATCCGGAAGTGGAAAAACAATGACTGCTTTATCCATTATGCGATTAGTTCCTTCTCCACCAGGAAAAATAATAAACGGGAATATTATATTTGAAAACAAAAATTTATGCACTATTTCTGAAAATGAGATGCAAAAAATTCGCGGAAAAGATATAGCTATGATATTTCAAGAGCCAGTTTCATCATTAAATCCTATATTTACAATAGGCGATCAAATTGCAGAAGTTTTACGTTTTCATACGAATATTAGTAAAGAAAAAGTGCAAGATAAAGTTTTGGAATTACTTGCAATTGTTGGTATTTCTTCACCAAGGCAAAGAATTCAGGATTATCCGCATAATTTAAGTGGTGGTATGTGCCAACGTGTTATGATAGCAATGGCACTTGCAGGTAACCCAAAACTGTTAATTGCAGATGAGCCAACAACAGCATTAGATGTAACAATTCAGGCGCAAATTTTGAATTTGCTACTTGAATTGAATAAAACAATGTTACTTTCTATTCTTTTGATAACACATGATTTAGGAATAGTTGCAGAAATTTGTGATACTGTAGCTATAATGAATGCAGGAAAAATTGTAGAACAGGCAAGTGTCCAGGAAATATTTAATAATCCTAAACACCCATATACAATTAAATTGCTTGAAGCTATGCCAAGATTAGGTAAGAAAAAGGGTGAATCCTCACTGAAACACGTGTCATTCCCGAATGTAGTAATCGGGAATCCAGAGTCGTTTTAAAAGTAAGACACTGGATTCCCAATCGAGTTGGGAATGACAATGAAGCGGAATGGTGTTCAGTGAGCTTTTACAAAAAATGAAAGGTAGTCGCAGGCTTTAGCCTGCGGAAAAAATAGTAAAAAAATGTTAGAAATTAAAAACTTAAAAAAATATTTTAAAATACAAAACCCATTTCAAACACACAAAAATATTTTATGTGCAGTTGATGGAGTAAGTCTTAAAGTATTACATGGTGAAACTTTAGGATTAGTTGGAGAAAGCGGATGCGGAAAAACAACACTTGGAAAGTCAATTCTAAGATTAATTGAGCCGTCATCTGGTGAAATATTTTTTGAAGGCACGAATATTTTAAATATTTCTGAACGCGAATTAAAAAAAATTCGTGTCCAAATGCAGATGATATTTCAAAATCCTTATGCATCTTTGAATCCAAGAATCCGTATAGGTGAAGCAATAGGTGAAATACTTGAAATCCATAAGTTATGTGAGAACAAAATGATTTATGAAAAGGTTGTCCATCTTTTGGAAATAGTTGGATTACAAAAAGAAGACTATTATAAATATCCTCATGAGTTTAGTGGAGGGCAAAGGCAAAGAATTTGTATTGCAAGAGCTATTGCTTCAACCCCTAAATTTATAGTTGCAGATGAACCTGTTTCTTCTTTAGATGTATTAATACAGGCACAGATAATTAAATTGTTATTTGAACTTCAAGAGAAATTTAATTTAAGCTATCTTTTTATTTCTCATGATTTAAGAATTGTTGAACAGATATGTAATAGGGTTGCAGTTATGTATCTTGGAAAAATTATTGAAGAAGGTATAAATTTATCACAAACAGCACTTCATCCTTACACAAAAGCTTTAATATCAGCAGTTCCAAAAGGTGTACCGGGAGCAAGGTTGAATAGAATCAGACTTCAGGGAGATCCTCCAAGCCCATTTGACTTTCCAAAAGGATGCAGATTTCATCCTCGCTGCTACATAAAGAACGAAATTTGCACCAATTCTGAACCATCTTTAAGAGAAATAGAACCATGCCACTATGTTTCCTGCCATTTAATTCAGTAGTTTTGAACTTGACATTTATTCCAAATAAAACATATAATTTGTATTAAGGAGCAGGACTTTGTTAAAAATATGGGTAATAAAAATAGAAAATTCAATAAAATCAAGGTTTTTTAAGCGAAAAAACCTTGCAAAAGTAGGGGATGGGTTTTTGCAATATCTTTTATTGGATGCGGTGGTGGAAGTCAGGCATTAAAAAGTGACGGCTCAATATTGTGATTCATTGTAGGGCAAACCTTTAGGTTTGCATACTTTTGCACGACCCACTAAAGTGGGTACCCCGAAGCCTTGCCCTACAGACTATTATAAAATAATTGCAAAACTTTTTACAATACGATTTAGGGACTGGAGGGATTAAAAATGAAAAAGATATTATTTTTATTTATTGGTTATTGTTTAATATTTCAGGCAATTACTATGATTCAGGCAGAAAAAAATGGAAAAATAGTTATTATTGTAAATAAAAAATCTCTTTCAGGTAAAGAAATTGATACTACAAAGCTAAAAAATATATATTTTGGGAAAACAAAATCTGAAGGCTCTGTTAAATTCATTCCCGTGCATTCAAAAGATAAAGAACTATTTTTGCAATTTCTTAAAAAATTTGCTGATGTCACAGAGAATGCATACCAAAGCTATTGGGTGAAAAAAGTTTTTGCTGAAGGTAGTGTGGCTCCAAAAGTTATAGGAGAAGGGAAAGATATTATAAAATATATTTCAGAGAATGAAGGGGCAATTGGGTATATTTGGGATAGTGATTTAACAAATAAAGAAGAAGGTATTGAAGTAATAAATGTAGATGTGAGAAAAAGTAAAAAAAACAAATCTGAGACTATTAACGAAAATGTTATAGTCGCAGGCTTTAGCCTGTGTTTTACAATGTGCAGGAGGCGCAAACAAAATGTTTAAAAATTTATTAACAGTAAAAATTGCATTTTTGTTTTTGTTCGTTTTTGCAGTAGCAATTGGTGAATCAGCAGAATGGACGTGGAATGGATACTTTGGAACAAATTACGAAGATTCGACAGTTTCCGGCAGTTATGGTTCTTTTGATACTTTTGTTTTGTCAACAATTTCTACTATAAATATTGATGAAAATATGAGGTTAATAGGACAAATTGATTGGGAACATGCTGGTTATTTTGATATTAGCTTAAGTAGTGATGGTAGCAAAACGTTGAATAAACGGTCAAGTGGTGAAATTGCGTTGTCCAAAGCTTATGCGGAGTATTCTATTATTGAATCTTTAAATGTCCGGGCAGGAAAATTTTTTGCTCCCATAGGATTTCAGAACCAGCTTTTCTATGCATTGCCTGTATCTCCATATTTAAAAATTCCAAGAGAATCTGTGTATAAAAAATACAGTACTACTGCGGATCCTATGTCTGATGCTATATTTTATCAACGATATGCTCAGGGTTTATGGATAGGGGGCAATTATGATTCAGACGTATTAAATTTTGCTTATGATGTTTTTTATACTAACGGTAAGACTTTTATTGATTATGTAGATGATAACAACCATAAAGCTGTTGGTGGAAGAATAATGCTTACACCGGTACTTTTATTTAAAGCAACTCCGATTGTATCATTCTATATGGATGAATTTAATTCCGGCACACCTGCAACACCTGTGTGGAAATCTCAAATTACTATTATCCCCGGAATTGAATTGGGAATGGAAGATTTGGTTGTGAAAACTGAATTCGCAATAAGTGGAACAAAGAATATAGATGGTTCAAAAGATGTAGATTTTTCAGCAGGTTATGTAGATGCGTATTATACTGTAGGAAAAATTACACCTTATGTGCGATATGAACTCTATGACCCAAATGTTGATAACTCAGATGATAAGGAAGCTGAAGGAACAATCGGTATAGCTTATCATATAATTCCATGGATGTCACAAATTAAAATTCAGGTTAGGCGACATGATTATCAAAATGATGCGAAAGAGGATTATAATGTATGGGGTGCAGGTGTAGCGATTGGATTTTAAGTGGGGTTGGCAATGATAGATAAAAAGTGGAGAAAACAACGTTTATGAAAATAGGTATACAAATAAAAATAACGTTTTGTATATTACTTGGAATTTCTTTGGCAACAATAGGATATTTTATTTCGAGTAAGATAATAGTAGAAAAAATTTTTACAAAAGAAATGCTGAATACTTCTCAAAATATTACTAAATATTTGGCTGAAGACATCATGAATCCACTTTTAATAACTGATTTATCTACAATTAATTTAATAATTTATAGAGCAAAACAGCAGGATGAAAAAATTTTATATATTTTTTTAACAGCACCTGATGAAGAAATTATAGCCAGTACTTTAAAAAATGATTTAATCTATAATCTTGCTAAATCCAATCAGATTAGTACGACTAATGAGTACAATATAAAATATTTTCACAATGAAGGTGCTGAATTTTATGATGTTGCATATAAATTACTAAAAGGAACACTCCATATAGGATTTTCAACTAAAAAATTGTTAGTTACTATTAAAAATTTCACTAAACAATTAATAATGCTTTTTTTTATAATCAGTTTAATTAGTATTGGTTTAACACTTTATGTAACTAAGTACATCACGTCTCCACTTAAATACCTTATTTATAAGATGGAAGAAATAAGCAAAGGGAATTTAGCGATTGAAATACCTATTACTCAAAAAGATGAAATAGGAATACTTGGAAAAACTTTCAACAAAATGATTCATGATTTGAAGGAATCAAGAGATAAAATTGAAGATTACAATAAAAACCTGGAGCTTAAAGTAGAAGAACGAACAAAAGAACTCAAGGAAACACAGGAAAAATTACTTCAGTCAAGTAAAATGGCAGCAATAGGGCAGTTAGCAGGTGGTGTAGCTCATGAAATCAATAATCCAATGGGAGTAATTTTAGGTTTTGCTCAAAGTGTAGTTAAAGGAATAAAAGAAGAGGATTCTTTATATATGCCTTTGAAATCAATAGAACGTGAAGCACTAAGGTGCAAAAAATTAATAGGAGATTTATTGACATTTTCGAGGGTATCAAAAACAAAAGTAAGTGAGACAAATGTAAATATAGCAATTGATGAAGCATTATCGCTTGTAGAAGCACAGGCAAAAGTAAAAAGTGTACAAATAATAAAAGAATATGGCGATGATTTGCTCAAGATTATTACAAATCAGAATCAAATACAACAGGTAATAATAAACTTATGCAATAATGCAATAGATTCAATGTCAGATGGGGGAACTATAAAGATAACAACACGAAATGTCATTGCGAGTGAAACGAAGCAATCGCATATTGAAATTTCTATAAGTGATACAGGTAGTGGAATTCCTGAAGATGTAAAAAGCAGAATATTTGAACCATTTTTCACAACAAAAGAAGTAGGAAAAGGAACAGGATTAGGTTTAAGTTTATGTTATGAAATAATACAAAAACATAATGGTACAATTGAAGTTAAAAGTGAAATCGGCAAAGGAACGACTTTTATTATGAAATTGCCAGTATAAAGGGAGAAAATTGTGGTTTGCCCTAAAAACATAAACCATAAGTGAAAAAATTATGAAGAAAAAAATTCTAATTATTGATGATGAAAAAGGCATACAAGATTTATTTCGTTTTTTATTAGAAGCAAGGGATTTTGAAGTTTTTACTGCAAATGATGGTGTAGAAGGTGTTGAAATGGTAAAAAATAGTGATTTTGATATTATTTTCCTTGATGTTCATATGCCTAAAATGAAAGGGCCTGAAGCTTTAAGACAAATAAAACAACTTAATCCAAATCAAATTGTAATTATCTTCAGCAGCAGTTCAGATTCTAATTACACTTTTGAAACAGAAGCAAAACAACTTGGAGCATATAGTTGTTTGTATAAACCTGTTGATATAGATGAAATAATGAAAGTAATAGAAGAAGCAAGTAATAATAATAAAGCCTGATATTTATGGAAACTCCTGCAAAAATTCTAATTGTTGATGATGAACAAGGCATAAGAGATATGCTTTCTTTTGAATTTACAAAGCAGGGTTATAAAGTAGTAACAGCTTCTAATGGAGAAGAAGGTATTAGAAAAGCAAAAGAAGAAAAATTTGATGTAGCTATTAGTGATATGAAAATGCCAGGGATGGATGGTGTTACCTTTCTTGGAGAAATAAAAAAAATCAATCCTGATATTGAAGTAATAATGGCTACTGGATTTGGGACAATAGAAACTGCAATTCAAAGCTTAAAATATGGAGCATTTGATTTTATTAACAAACCTTTTACTATAGATGAAATCCAGCATACAGTAATAAAAGCAGTTGATAGTTCTAACGCAAAAAAAACAATTATTTTGCTCAATGAAAATTTAAAAAAAGCAAATCAGGAATTGGAAAAAGCGAAAGAATCATTGGAAGAAAAAGTAGAGGAAAGAACAAAAGAATTAACATTATCAAAAGACAAATACAGAAGAATTATTAGTGATTCTTTCGATCCTATTATTACACTTGATGATAAACTTGTAATTACAGGCTGGAATAAAGGCGCAGAATTAATTTTTGGATATACTGAAAAAGAAATGATAGAAAATTCAATAAATATATTATTTCCAGAAAATAACAAAGATACAAGCGAATCGTTATTAAAAGAATTAAAAGAAAAAAAATTTGTAAAAAATCTTATTTCAAAAGCAATAACAAAAAAGAAAGAACTTATTTATGTGAATGTAACTGCAAGTATTCTTGAAGATGAAGGTATAAGTGTTATAATACGTGATATTACTCAGGAAAAAAGAATTGACCTTATGAAATCAGAGTTTGTGTCTAACGTGTCACATGAATTACGCACACCACTTACATCTATAAAAGGTGCAGTAGAATTGATTTTAGGTGGTTCAGAAGGAACAGTTCCCGATTCCCAGAAGGAATTTTTAAATATTGTTAAAAATAATACTTTACGGCTTATTAAATTGATAAGTGATTTACTGGATCTTTCAAAAATTGAATCAGGAAAAATTACTATGGAAATTAGACCGCATAATATTCTTGCTATAATTAAAACTACGATAGATGAAATTAAAACACTTGCAGACAAAAAAGAAATCCTATTTAGTTTTACTTTTCCAGAGCAATTAGCAGAAGTTTCTTGTGATGAAGACAAAATAAAACAAGTTTTAATAAATCTCATTGGAAATGCAATTAAGTTTGCTCCCGTAAAAAGCAATATAACTATTAAAGTATCTGAAATAAAAAATGCAGTTCAGGTGGATATTACTGATACAGGCATAGGTATTGCAAGAGAACATTTTGATATGATTTTTGAAAAATTCAAACAAGTAGATTCTTCATCTACCCGTTTAGCAGGAGGAACAGGTTTAGGTCTACCTATAACCAAATCTATTATTGAGGCACACAAAGGCAAAATTTGGGTAGAAAGTGAGATTGAAAAAGGGAGTACTTTTTCTTTTACATTACCTAAAGCTGTAGAAAAACAAATCATAGAAATTATAGAAAAACAAGAGTTTGATTTGCAACAACAAAGCGAAATTACTACAGAACAAAACTTTTTAATTAAGAAAATATTAGTAGTTGATGATGATGTAGATGTTGCCAGAATTATTAAGGGACATCTGGAAAAAGAAGGATATGAAATAACTATTGCAAATTCAGGGATAGAAGCAATAAAAAAAGCAATAGAGCTAAAACCTGATCTCATAACTTTAGATGTTCTTATGCCAAATATGGACGGTTTTACTGTTGCAGAACTGTTGAAACAAAATCCACAGACAAAAAATATACCAATAGTAATTATTTCAGTTATATTTGAAAAGGAAAAAGGATACCGTCTGGGTATTTCTGATTATATAACTAAACCTTTTGAACCGGAAATATTAATTGAAAGCATAAAAAAAATAGAAAAACAAATTCAAGGTGAAATGCTCAGAAAAAAAATATTAGTTGTTGATGATGATTCTGATATTGTTGCACTTTTGACTATGGCGTTAAATGCAAAAAATTATGCAGTTTTAAGTGCTTACGATGGCTTACAGGGAATTGCATTAGCCAAGAAAGAAAAACCCGGTATAATTATTCTTGATTTAATGCTTCCGCAAATTGACGGATTTAAAATAATTGATGAATTAAAAGCTGATATTGAAACAAAAAACATTCCAATTATTGTAATAACTGCCAGAAGTGCTGAAGATGGAGCAAAAGCAACAAAACTTGGAGCAAAAGAATATTTGATAAAGCCATTTAGTGTAAAAGCATTATTAGAGGAATTAGACCAAATTCTTAAAGAAAGAAAAAAAACATAGGAGGAAAATAAAATGTCTACTAAAAAAATACTTCTTGCAGATGATGAACCGGATATAGCCAGAATTCTTAAACGATATTTAGAACTTGATGGATATGAAGCTGAAATAAGTTCTACTGGGAAAGAGGCACTTAACAAAATCGCTTCTAATAAATATGACCTTCTCATACTTGATGTAATGATGCCTGAAGTAAATGGCTGGGAAGTATGCAAAAAAGTAAAAGAAAATCCACAGACAAAAGATATACCTGTTATCATTTTAACAGCTAAAACTCAAAATGTAGATACCTTGATGAGTTTTGAATGTGGAGCAGATGAATATGCACCAAAACCATTTGATTATCCTGAATTATCACTCCAAATAAAAAAATTATTAGCACAAAAGGAATAATCTATGACACAAACTCCATTTTCTAACCATATACCCGAACGAAGTGAGTGGTATATGGCTAACCAATTGATAAATATCCTTCTGAAAACCGGAAAAATTTCTGAAAGTCAGATTGCAGATATAACTTTTAAAAAACAAAATAATCCCAAGGAATCTACAGAAGAAATTTTAATGCGGATGAAAATAATAGAAGAAAATGAAATTCCATCTATGTTAGAAGAATATTATAAAGTGCCATATATAAATTTAAATGGAATAAAAATCAATGAAAAATTGCTAAAAATTTTTCCAGAAAATATCGCTAAAAAATATACAGCTATTCCTATAGAATTAAAAGAAAATGAAATTACTATTGCAATAAGTTCTCCAAATGACATAAACACATTAGATTCTATTCAATATATTATAGGTTACGCAATAAAACCTTTAGTTGCTTTAGAATCTGGTATAAGCAAAGCCATTGAAAAGTTCTATTCTCTTAAAAAAAATGACACAAAAAAAACAATTGTTAAACAATTATTAGCAAGTGAAAATATTGCTTCAATAAATATAAAAGATATTGCAAATACACCTATTATAATAAAGTTAGTAGACGCAATTTTGTATGAAGCTGTGAGTTCTAATGCCAGTGATGTGCATATTGAACCACAGGTAAATTCGATTTTTATTAGATTCAGAATTGATGGCATTTTGCATGCAGTTGAATCTTTGCCCAAAGACATTCAACCTGCATTTACTTCAAGAATTAAAGTAATGTCGAATATTGATATAACCGAAAAACGGATACCTCAGGATGGACAAATACAAATGAGTATCCTTAACAGATTCATTGATTTCAGAGTTTCTACTTTACCGTCAAAACATGGAGAAAAAATAGTTATTCGTGTGCTTGACAAAAGTAGTTTTATATTTGACACTCATCATCTTGGGTTTTTACCTCTTGTGCAGGCAAAATATGAAGAAATGCTAACTACAACCAGTGGAATTATTTTAGTAGCAGGACCAACTGGGAGTGGAAAAACCAGTACACTATATGCAACTGTTAATAAAATTAAATCTCCATCAAAAAATATTATAACTTTAGAAGATCCTATAGAATACGATCTCATTTTAGGAGATACTCAGGAAAGTGGAATTATACAAACACAGATTAATACTAAAATAGATTTTACTTTTGCAAATGCCTTAAGATCTTGTTTGAGGCAGGATCCTGATATAATTTTAGTTGGAGAAATCAGAGACAAAGAAACTTGTGAAATAGCAATAAATGCTGCTTTAATTGGTAGATTAATATTAAGCACAATTCATACTACTGATGCAGTGAGTACAATAACACGGATATTAAATATGGGAATTGAACCCTATCTTCTTGTTTCTTCTGTTACATGTATTTTGGCACAAAGATTAGTCAGAACTTTATGTGGACATTGTAAAGAGTCATATAATCCACCTAAAAAGATTCTTGAAAATCTGAATCTAAAATCTTTAACAGATGAAGCAAGATTTTATAGACCTAAAGGGTGTGACCATTGTGGAAATACTGGATATTCTGGGAGAACAGGAATATTTGAGTTATTAATTATTGATGAAATAATGCGTAGTTTAATACTTGAAAAAGAAAAATTAAGTGTTTTAAGAGAAGCTTCTCAAAAAAATAATATGCCCAATATGAAACAAAATGGAATTCAGTTAGTAGCACAAGGCATAACCACAATGGCAGAAATTATGCGTGTTCTTCCTGCAGATATATAACCAAAATAGAATCCAAAGGTAGCCGCAGGCTTTAGAGCTTGTGCCAAAACCCCATTTTGTCATCCTGAACGAAGTGAAGGATCTCGTTTTTAAAAGACTTTAAAGCGAGATTCTTCGGCTATCGCCTCAGAATGACACCTTTTGGCACAGACTCTTTAGCCTGCGATTAAAAAACACTCGCATAGGTGAGTGACTACAAAGAAAATCAAAAATCACAAAAATATTTTAATTACGTTAATATATTATTATTAACGAAGATATTTGGCAGTAATTATTGAATTCATTCCACCACGTGTTTTGAATTCACCAGTAACTATAGCAGATTTTGGCTTGCATGCTTTAACAATGTCATTTAATATTTTATTTACAACATTTTCATAAAAAATACCTAAATTTCTATAAGAAAACATATACATTTTTAATGATTTTAATTCTAAACATAATTTATCAGGAATGTATTTTATTGTTATTGTGCCAAAATCAGGCAACCCTGTTTTTGGACATACAGATGTAAATTCAGATATTGTGATAGTTATTTCGTATTTTTTAAACTGGTTCTGCCAACATTCAATATCTGGAAGTTTTGCACTAATTCCCGCTTTTGCATGTTTTAATTCATAACTTTTCATTTTAGGTCGATTCATTATTGTTACGATATTATACCATCCTAAATTGAAAACACAATAAAAAATTGCTATTGATAATAAAGATTTTATTGTGTATCATTTTAATTGATGTAATAAATTTGCCATTTTATATGAAACACTATCTAATAGAAAATTTAGATCCGTATATCCGTTGGGCAGGTAAAACGAAATATATACCTGGAGGAAATTGTGTACTCCGAAAAATCTATGACCATGAGCTTATTTATATTATCAAAGGCAAAGGAAACTTCACTATTGATTCTCATTGTTATGATGTAAAAGAAAATGATTTGGTTCTTATTCATCCAACAGTAGTGCATTTTGTTAAAACATCATATTCTGAGCCTTATGAATTTTTAGGTGTACATTTTGATTTTTTTAAACAAACTGATAGTGAAAATTTTATCTATTCAGTAGTAGATGGAAAAAATATACACAAAAGACAATTTAGAGCCACACCTATATTTAAAGAGAATATAAAAATTATATCAAAATTCTATATACCTAATTCTTTAAAAGTTAAAGAACTACTTGAAACTATAATTTCAGAATTTGAAGAAAAAAAAATATATTACAAAACAATATGTAATACTTATTTAAAGGAACTTTTGATTCTATTATTCAGAATTTCTAAAAATAAAACAATTAAAAATGGAAAGGCAAGATCTAACGTTATACATTTAATTAATTATATTAATCAACATTTTAATATCAAACTTAACAGAACAATATTGGCTAAAATTGTAGGATTAAATCCTATATATTTAACTACTGTTTTTAAAAAATATACAGGTTTACCATTAATGAAGTATGTAAACAAAATAAGGATTTATAACTCCAAAAAGTTAATGAGTTCTACATCTTTTAATATCAGTGAAATTGCTTTTAAAGTAGGATTTCAGGATATACACTATTTCAGTTTAATGTTTAAAAAAATGGAAGGACTTACTCCATCTCAATTTATGCAATTATCTAAAACAAAATAAAACCTTTCTTTTATATAAATAATCTTTTTTCTATCTAAAGACAAAGCAATACCTTTATAGTATAATAATTATTAGGAATAAATATGAAATTTGATGAAAAATGACAAACCGTTAGAGAGAAAAATGTGGTAAATTTAAACAAATTCCTGATAGGAGAGTAAAATGCAAAAAGCTTTGAATAAATGGTGTTTGCCTTCCAAAATAAAAACAGAAGAATTTTTTCATTTAGCGAAAGGATCTGGTTTTGAAGGTGTAGAACTAAATCTTGAAACTGAAGGAGAAATTTTTTTAGGAGTAACATATAACCAGTTGAAGGCTTTTCTTAAAAAAGCGAACAAAATTGGAATAAAGATTAGTAGTGTTGCTAGTGGGTTACATTGGCAGTATAGTTTGAGCGATAGTGATAAGGAAATAAGAGAATATGGCATTAAAATAGCCAAACGTATGATTGAAATAGCTAGTGTTCTTGAAGCAGATACTGTTCTTTTAATTCCTGGTTTGCTGACTGAAGAATCGGATTATATTGAGGTATATAATCAATCTGTGGATGTGCTACGTTCACTTGGAAAGATTGCTGAGAAATATGGAATAAATATTGGACTAGAGAATGGAGGCATGAAATTTTTACATAGCCCATTAGAATTCAACAAATTTTTGGAAGAGATTGCATATTCCAATATTGGTTTATATCTTGATACAGCTAATGCTATGATTGATGGGTATCCTCAACAATGGATATCTATTTTAGGAAAAAAAATTAAAGGTATACATTTTAAAGATTTTAAAAGTAACGTGCGATTGTATCCCCAGGCATACACTCAACTTCTTCAGGGTGATATAAACTGGGTAGAAGTTATGGAAAAATTAAAACAAATGGAGTATAAAGGTTATATTGTTGCTGAAATACCTTCTTATAGATATTTCCCTTTACGGATAATGGATGATATTTCAAGAAACATGGATTTCATATTAAGTTTAGGAGGAAAGGAATGAGTAATAAAAAAATACCTGTTGCTGTAATTGGGGCCGGAATAGGTCAAATACATATAAAATGTTATTCTGAATTAAAAAATTGCAGATTAGTTGCTGTTTCAGATGCAAATGATAATTTGTTAAAACAAGCTACCCAGCAATTTAAAGTTAAAGTCTATACTGATTTTAGGGAAATGTTTAAAAGAGAATCAATAAAAGCAGTTAGCATATGTACTCCTCCTCATACACACAAAGAAGTTGTTTCAGAAGCAATAAATAGAAAAATATCAGTTCTTTGTGAAAAACCGTTAGCATTAAATGTAAAAGACGGTAAACAATTAGTTAATTTGGCAAAAGAAAAAAAAGTTATCTTGCTAACTGGTTTTTGTTTTAGATTTCATGAATTAGTAAATGAAGCACAAAAAATAATTAAAAAAGGAATGTTAGGTAAAATAAGAATGTTTCGTAATCGTTTCGGAATGTTTTATAATCCTGAAATTTTTTCATGGAAAAGCAAAAAAGAATTGGCAGGTGGAGTATTACAGGAAAGTTCTCCTCATTCTATAGATTTATTCAGATATATTGTAGGAGAGATAAAAGGTGTATTTGCTATTGCAAATACTTTACATAATGAGAAAAACATTGATGAAAATTTAATTATATTACTTCGTGATAAAAATGGAGTAATAGGGACATTGGAAGGTAGCTGGACTACTCCAAATTCATCAAATGTGCTTGAAATTGATGGCACAGATGGTTCTATTCATATAGATTTTTCTAAAAATAACTGGGCAGGGGAATTGATTTTTATGAATTCTAAATCAAACTCTAAACCGATTGTGAAAGTTGGCAAGGGAGAATCCAGATTTTATCTACAACAAAAGCATTTTTTAAATTATGTTGGTGGAATAACGAAAGACCCCAAAATATCACCAGAAGATGGAATTAAAGCATTAGAAATCGTAGAAGCGTGTCTGCGTTCTATTTCTGAAAATCAATGGATAAACATCTAACAACCAATCAATGTATAAAAAGATTTAACTATGATGCAATAATAAAAATTCCTATGATTTTAAAATTTCCAAAAAAATTTGTAAAAGGAGAGGTCCGGCATCAATTAGTTGAAAGCATTGATATATTTCCAACTATTTGTGAAGTTGTAGACATTCCAATTCCTGTAAGTTATCCAACAAGACAGGAAAACTTTGTAGTGACAATGGTTCAGGGAAAAAGTTTATTGCCTATGTTGTTGGCAGATGGCGGTTTGGTATCTGGAAAAGAAGGGATATTTTCTGAATGGTTATTTTCAAAAACTGTGAGAACAAAAAGGTATAAATTAACACTTCCATCTTCTAAATTTACACAAATGTCAGGAAAACCATTTACTGGTGAGCTGTATGATTTAAAGAAAGATCCTTTGGAATGGAATAATCTTTACAACGAAAAAAAATACTCTGAATTGCAAAAAGAACTAAAGTATAAAATACTTAATTTTTTTATGCAAACTGAAATGCCAGCTAATGCTTATATTCAACTTATCACTTCTAAAGATCACATAGATTGGTGGCAAGAAGTTTGTAGTAGAAACAATTTTTCCACTACTCCTACTGTTTCAAAGTCAAGTGTTGTTCTTTACAAAAAGACTATGTGGTAGGTAAATAAGAAAGGTAAAATAATTATGACAAAAGAAATAACTCCGCGTCAAAGAGTAATGACAGCTTTGCATAGTGGTAAACCAGACAAAATTCCATTTACTATTTATAAGGGGCATCATATTTCACAATCTACAAGTGAAAAAGAATTGAGAAATAGAGGTCTTTGTATTGTAGAAAGATTTTTACGTTCATATAAAATACATCATCCAAACGTGAAAATAGAGTCAAAACATTATAAAGATAGTGATGGTAAAGATTTAATATTAACTATTTATACTACTCCTTATGGAGATTTAACTACTTTAGAAGAGCCATTTGGTTTTACTACGTGGAGACATGAAGGAATGTTTAAGAGTTCAGATGATTACAAGAAAATACTTTATTTTATCAAAGATACTATTGTAGAATCAAATTATGACGAGGCAGAAAAATCAGTTAAAGATTTAGGAGAAGACTTTATTGTAATTGACAATCTACCTCAACAACCAATGCAAAATTTAGTTGGTTCTTCTTATATGAAAGATGAAATTTTTTGTATTGAGTGGATGGACAACAGAGACGAAATTCTAAAATTGTATGAAGCACTTTTAGTAATAGCTCGCAAAATATATCCTATTGTTGCAAATAGTCCTATTGAAATTTGTGCTTACGGCGGTAATGTTACACCACAAATTATTGGAGTAGAAAACTTTGAAAAATATTATGTGCCAAATTACAATGAGGCTGCAGAAATGTTGCATAAAAAAGGAAAATTAATTGGAACACATTTAGATGGAGATAATACCCTTATTATGTCTGCTGTGGCTAAAACAAAATTGGATTATATAGAAGCTTATGATGCTGGAATTGGACCTTCAGTTAAAGAAGCTAAAAAATACTGGCAAAACAAAGTATTATGGATAAATTATCCAAGTGCATGGCATTTAAAACCTGTTGAAGAAGTGCGAAAAAATACTATAAAATTAATTGAAGAAGCATCTCCTGGAAATGGTTTTATTATAGGTATAACAGAAAGTGTACCAGAGGAGCGTAGAAAACAAAATTTTTCAGCGATTATGGATGGCATAGATGAAGTAACAGATTTTTGACAATATTGTCACCCTGAACTTGTTTCAGGGGCCAGGTAATGAATGGTCTTTAGACCATTCATAAATAAAAAATGAATAAACAATTTGTCTGTAGGAAACGATGAAATATTATAAAGGATATACATGGTCTAAAGACCCTGTACTACCAAGAATATCTATAAGATACGCATAAATTTACACGAGGAGGTGAACTATATGTCTGCAAAAGTAAAAGTAGTAGTAGGAATACTGGTAGTTTTTTTTGTAGCAGGAAATATATCAGCTCAGGGTGATGTGTATATTATTTCTGGAGAAACAGGGCTTGCTTCTGGCTGGACATTTACAGGCCCAAAATTCTGGGGAACTATTACAACTGAAAACAGGGAAATAGTAAAAAAAGGGACATCTTTATCTTTTCTGATTGATATTCATCCTGAGACCGGAAAGGTTTATAGTGGTTCAAGCTTTTTTGATAAAGACTCTAAAGGATTTTCAAATGCAATAATGCTTAAAAAATCTTATTTGGAAAATGGCGTATTAAATTTTTATATAAATGGTGGGAAAAATGTGTCAGGGAATTTTCAGGGAGGACAAAAAATCCAGATTTGTTTTGAATTTCTTAAACGTGATAATACAAAATATACACCTAAAGACAAATCAGGTAAAAATCCTAATTGTATACGAATAGACAAATATTTAGAAGGAGAGATTATAGATAATAATCCTGATACCTGGCAGAAAGTTCTTATTCCATTAGAATTATTTTTTGATGAATTGTGTCCACCTTTAGAAGAAATAGTTGGTATAGCAAATATTAGTTTTCAATTTGCTGGTAATGAGAAACCCCAATCAGGGATTTATATTACCGAGGTTATGATATCTTTAGGAAAATAACATTGTGTTGTGAGTTGTAAGTCTTCACTGAACCCAGTTCCAAATGAAAATACTCAATAATTTTAAGGTGGTCAGATTGCTTCACTTCGTTCGCAATGACGGTGTTCAGTAAGTTTTTACTGTGAATAAGTAAGGAGGGTTTTTATGGGTAAAAGCATTGAAAATAAACCGGGGTACCCAAACAAAGTTTGGATCGTGTTTTGTATAGTAATAATTATTCAATTATTTTTTGTTGTTTTATTACCTTTTATTGCAAATAGTGAAGTGTATTATATTGATTTTGAAAGTGGTAATGATGCAAATTCAGGAACAAAAGATGCGCCTTTTAAACATCATCCGTGGGATATTGATGTTACTGATAATGCAAAAACAACAAGTGGATCGCACACGTATTATTTCAAAAAAGGAATTACATATCGTGGAACTTTAATAGCAAAGGATTCAGGTGAAACAAATAAACCTATAACTTTAAGTATAGATCCAAATTGGGGAAAGGGAGAAGCTTATATATTTGGTTCAGAAAGAATAATTGGAGGTTGGAAAAAATGCAGTGGGACAGAGTGCCCTGAAATTGCAAAAGAGGTGGTAGATAAGACATGGTATCAGGATTTTAATATTAGCTATGTTCCTATGATGTTGTATGAATTGCAAAAAGACGAGACAATCAAACTTAATATAGCGAGGTCACCTAATTGGGAAATAACTAATGCAGATAATCCAAGAGAGCATTGGTGGGAATGGACAGGACAGGTGTATGAAGTAAAATTAATATTAGATAGTGTTGATGATTTTGAAATAGGTGAACTTGTTCAGGGAAAAGGGAAGTGGATAGATAAAGAAGAAGATAAACTAAATATAACAGAAGGAATAAATACAATAATAGATAAAGGCACAAACTTTATTGTAATTAATATTAGCAAACCCAAAAAAGGTGAATTTGAAAAAAATACTAAAATAACCAATGGTAAACAGACACATAGTGTTTTAGATGTTATTCCAAATGAGACGATAAAATTACAAGATAAAATGCATTTAACTCAACCTGGTTCTAATTATTGGAAAAATGGAGTTATGTGGTCTGAACCAATTCCAAGTTCAATTCTGCTACAAGCAGACGTTATTGAAAACTATACTTCACAAAGAAATGAAATAAGTTGTATTGCTTCACTACGGTTGCTGCAAATGGTAGATAGGCAATATTGTCGTTATTTTATAGAAGGATTACCCCAATTATTAGATACTGAAAATGAATGGTGTTATGTTAATGAGGGTGAACATAAAGGTAGAATATATATCAGATTAAAAGGAGAACGCGATCCCAATGATTCTATTATTGAATTAGCGAAGTATTACAGTTTTTTAGATGTTAAAAATAAGAGTAATATAACAGTTCAGGGATTGAATTTAAAATTTTTCAATCGTATGAATATCCGGGATAAATTTAAAGCACGAAATCCAATGCATTACAATTCAGTATTTCGGATTACAGGTAATTCATCAAACATATCAATTTTGGAATGTAATATTGAGTATTCAGGACAAGGTGTTTCATTTTATCCTGATCCAAATGTTGAAGAAGTACAATTACTTGATAATTTCAAAATCAATCACAACAAAATAAGCAATATGGAAGATAATGCTATAAATTGCAACTTAACAGAAGGGATGTGGGATTTAAGAAGATTAAAAATAGTTAAATGTTTTCCAGGACACTCCCGTATAAAACATATCCAGGTTAGCAATAATAAAATTAATAATTGTGCTTCAAGAAATTTAGATTGGAATCCTAATGGAGCAATAGGAATAAGAGATGCAGAGATGGTAGAAGTATCTCACAATATAGTAAATTATGTATATGGTCAGGGTATTATAGTTACGCCAGGTTTTTATTGGGAAGGTAACGGGCACCTTTTCTATGGCAATGATTACTCATTAATGCGGACATTTATATTTAACAATATAGTCACAAATAGTATGTTGGCAAGTGAGGATTATGGTGGTATAGCATCATGGTTAGGTGGCCCTGCTTATGTTTATAATAATATATCAGGAAATGCAATTGGTATGAAATATGCAGATAAAAAGCAATTTGCAAATAAGAAAGACTGGTATAGAACAGGTTGTTGGGGACCTGCAATGTATCTTGATAATGGATTTAAACAATATGTATTCAATAACATTCTGTGGGGTAACAATAATAATGAAAATGATTTTGTGTATAATGCAGCAGCATTTAATGAAGCAGAAGGATTTATGAACATTATTTTTAACAATACAATGTATAATTGTGCAGTAGGGATACATAAGGGTATGCAGATGCACAACAGATGTTATTATTTAAATAATTTATTTATAGACATAGGTGAACGATATATATCACAGGAACCATATGAAAATGTAGAAATGACATCACTTGGATATGCTGGAAATGTATTTAATAAGCACACAAATAAGAATATGTTTTCGCAGTTACCTGCTGGTAGTGATTATAAAACATTAGATGAGTTCAAAAAATTTCTTGAAAAGCAAAAAGTCATAGCAAGTGAAGTAGGAGAAGAAGTAGAGCTGGAACAAGTAAAAGATGCAAAGAATCATGATTTTAGATTAAGAGAGAAATCTATATGTATAGATAAAGCCAAGAAAGTATTTGTTCCATGGGGATTGTATAAAGTAGTAGGAGAATGGGGATTTTACAAATATCCAGCAGATATAAATACAAATTTAGATGAACATATTAACTGGAATAAAGAGTGGATAAACATAGAAAAAGTACGTGAAGGATGTGCTCCTCGTTATAATCTACAGGGGGATGATATTAAAGAAGAAGATTTTGAAGAAGGAGTATTAGAAAATTGGGTAAATGGAAGCTTTAGATTTGACGGTAAAGAGAAATATTGGAAAATAGATGCAGATAAATGTAAAGGACTTGATATGGATATAAATAATTTTCTGATAGAGATTGTTTTGAGAATTGAAAATAAAACAACAAAATGTGAAATAGTAAATAAAATAGACAATGATAAAGGTTATGATATGGTATTAGATGAAGGCAGGATAAAAATGGTGATTAAATCTGGGACAAATAATTGTTTTAGAATTAGTGAAAAAGTCATTAGTGATAATAAATGGCACCATATTATTTCAGAAGTAGACAGGAATAAAAAAGACGGGATAAATATATATATAGATGGTAAACTTAGCAATGGTAGTTTTGCAGGAGAAATGATAAAAGATGATATAAGTAATACAGGAGAATTTACGGTAGGAAAAGGGAATGAAGAAATAGGGTATTTTAAAGGCAGTATGGATTTCTTGAGAGTATCACGAGGGACATTAAAAGAAGCAGAAACAAATATAGAAGAGTTATATGATTGGGAATTTAATGGACCATTTCTGAAAGATTTTTATGGTCAGAAAATGGAAGGTAAATCCCGTGACATAGGTGCAATAGAATATATAAAATAAGTAAAAATTAAAATGAATAAAAAGAAACCGAATATATTGTTATTATTTACTGACCAACAGAGATTTGATACTATAAATGCCTGTGGGTTTTCATATGTGAAAACACCAAATTTAGATAGGTTAGTAAAAGAAGGAGTAGTATTTACAAATGCATATACATCAAATCCTGTGTGTATTCCTGCGAGACATAATGTTTTAACTGGTTTTTATGCAAGACAACACGGTTATGCTGATAATTCCAATATGCCATTTACACACCTTTTGCCTACAATACCGCGTATTTTATCTGATAATTGGTACGAGACAAGAGCAATCGGTAAAATGCATTTTCGTCCACCACGCAGGCACAATGGATTTGATAAAATGGAGCTGATGGAAGAAATAGTTTCTTACAGGGAAAGAGATGAATATGCAATGTATTTAAAGAATGTAGGATTAGGTAATATTCAAAATATACATGGTGTAAGAAATCTTCTTTGTTTATTGCCTCAAAGGTCACTTATTCCTGAGAAACATCATGGTTCTACCTGGGTAGGAGATAGAACAGTTGATTTCATTAAAACTAATAAAGGGAGACATCCATTTTTTTTATGGGCTGGCTGGCTTGCTCCACATCCGCCATTTGATGTGCCTGATACTTTTGCAGATTTATATAACTGTGTTGATATTCCTAAACCATATATATCAAAAACACCAGTATCACCATTAGCACATCGCAACAAATTTTATGCAGATTTGCCAGATGAAAAATATCTTAAAAGAATGAGACAAGTTTATTATAGTGCGATTAGTTTGGTTGATAAGAATATAGGGAAAATACTTGGCACACTTGAAGAAATAGGTGAGCTTGATAACACACTCATAATTTTTACAAGTGACCATGGAGAATTATTAGGTGATTATGGTTTGTCCCAAAAAATGCTTCCGTATGATGGTTGTACAAAAATACCATTTATTATCCGTTACCCAAAAAAATTTAAACCAAATACTACAAGGAATGATTTTATTGATTTAACTGATATACTTCCAACAATTCTTGATATAACAGATATAAAATATCCTGGAGAAAATAAACTCCCAGGTGAATCTATATTAAAAGAAAAAGGTATAAAAAATAGGAATTATCAATATATTGAAAATGGAAATAAAAGTAACAGATGGATTAGCTTAAGAGATAATAGATATAAATATAATTACTATTATGGTGGCGGTTACGAGGAATTATTTGATATGGAAAAAGACCCTCATGAAACTATAAATTTGTTACTCACCGGAAATACAAATGGAATTATTGGGATAAAAAATAAGTTAAAAAGCAAACTAATGGAATATGAAAAGAAATACGGACTTGAAAATTATGTTTATAATAATAAATTTCTGAAATTAAAAACTTTAAATATTACAAAACAGAGAAATGCACAATTTCCGATTTTCCAGTTTAAAATTACTGATGAAAATGAAAAAAATAGAATGAACAATTTTTTTGATGAAGTATTTAAGGCAGTAAAAAAAGAAAAAATTGTAAAATTACACCAATTAGATCTTGAAGCATGGAGAAAAAACTGCAAAAAAAATGGTTTGCACAATGTAGATGAAATTATTAACAAAATAACAAAAGAAAAATTGTAAAAATAAGATGAAAAAAAAAAGGCCTAATATTTTACTTATAACCAGTGACCAGCAACACTGGAATACATTAGGGTATTTTAACAAACAGATTAAAACTCCTAATTTAGACAATTTAGCAAAACAAGGAACAATATTTACACGTGCTTATTGTCCGAATCCAACTTGCACACCAGCAAGAGCTTCTATTATTACAGGTAAATATCCAAGCCAGCATGGGGCGTGGACATTAGGTACTAAACTTCCTGAAACAGAACATACTGTTGGTGAAGATTTTTCTAAAGCAGGTTACAGAACTGCTTTAATTGGAAAAGCACATTTTCAACCTGCTGCGAGTACAAAAGAATTTACATCATTAGAATCATATCCAATTCTACAGAATCTTAAATTCTGGAAAAAATTTAATGGCCCATTTTATGGGTTTGAAAATGTAGAACTTGCTCGTAATCATACAGATGAAGCACTTGTTGGACAACATTATGCTATATGGATGGAAGAAAAAGGCTGTAAAAACTGGAAAGATTATTTTCAGACTCCTACAGGGAATAATGATAAACAGAAACACAAATGGCTTATTCCAGAGAAATATCATTATAATACATGGATTGCAGAAAGGACAAATACATTATTAGAAAAATATCATAAAAATAATGAAAACTTCTTTTTATGGGCAAGTTTTTTTGACCCACATCCTAAATATTTAGTGCCTGAGCCATGGGATACGATGTATTCTCCGGAAAAAATAACAGTGCCACATATTACACCAGGAGAACATAAGAATAACCCTCCACATTTTAAATTAACCCAGAAAAAAAATCCTGAAGGAACTTTTGATGTAGATAATCCAAACTTTTCCCAGTGGAAAGAAAGTGGATATAGTATACATGGATTTTATCCACACTTGCACAGTGAAAAAGAACTTGCTAAAGATATATCTGTTTATTATGCAATGATTAGTCTTATGGATAAATATATAGGCAGGATTTTAAATAAATTAGATAAATTGGGGTTAGCAGAAAATACTGTAGTTGTTTTTACAACAGATCATGGTCATTTTTTTGGACAACATGGGTTTATTCACAAAGGTCCTTTTCATTATGAAGATATGATAAAAATTCCGTTTATAGTCAGGTATCCTGAAAAAGTTTCTGCCAAAAAAGAATCTTTGGCATTACAGTCTTTAGTAGATCTTGCTCCAACATTTTTAAGTATATGCAAAATCGATATTCCTGGAAGTATGACAGGTATAAACCAGAAAGACGTATGGTTTGGGAAAAGAGATAAAATCAGGGACCATATCATAGTAGAAAATCATCATGAGCCAACATCCATACATCTTAAAACTTATGTAAATGACAGATACAAAATTACAGTTTATTACAACCAGAATTATGGAGAAATATTTGATTTAAAGAAAGACCCACAGGAAATAAACAATTTATGGAATAAAAAAGAATTTGCTGAATTAAAAGCTGATTTAATCACGAAATTATTATTTGCTGAAATAGGAAAAGAGCCTATGTGGATGCCAAGAATTGCTGGTGCATAAAATTAGTTGTAGTTGCTGATTTATCAGCGTTTTTAAAAACAATGGTTTTATTTCACTGACCCATTACATAAATATTCAAAATAGAGTGTAATATAATTAAAAAATGATGTAAAATAGAAATGGAGGAAAAAAATGGCAGAATTAAAAATTGGAGTGATGGTGGAATCATTTCGTTTAGGTTTAAAAGATGGTATTGACAAAGCTTCTGAATTGGGAGCTGATGGAATTCAGATATTTGCTGTCAAAGATGAATTTAATCCGGATTTGTCGCAAATTAAACGAAAAGAAATATTTGATTATATAACTGAAAAAAAACTTGAAATAAGTGCATTATGTGGTGATTTGGGTGGGCATGGTTTTGCAAAAAAAGAAGACAATATATGGAAGATAAAAAGATCAAAAGAAATAGTTGATTTAGCTGTTGATTTTAATACTAAAGTTGTTACAACACATATAGGAGTTATACCAGAGAACGAGAAAGAAGAACGCTGGCAGATTATGTTTGATGCTGCAAGAGAATTAGGTGATTATGCATCAAAAAAAGGTGTAGTTTTTGCAATAGAAACAGGTCCTGAAAAAACAGAAGTATTAAAGAGATTTTTAGATAAAATAAATACCCCTGGAATTGGGGTGAATTATGATCCTGCAAATCTTGTAATGGTAATTGGTGAAGATATTGTGCAAGGTGTATTTAATTTGTCAAAATATATTGTTCATACCCATGCTAAAGATGGGGTTATGTTTAAAAAAACTGATCCAAAAAGAATTTATGACTATTTTGCCCAGGGAGGCATAGAAGATTTAAGAATAAGCGATTATTTTTTGGAAAAACCATTAGGAGAAGGAAATGTGAATTTTGATAAATATATAGAAGCATTGAATAAAATTGGATATAAAGGATATTTTACAATTGAACGTGAAGTTGGCGATAATCCTCAGGAAGACATAAAAAAAGCAGTGCAGTTTTTAAGGAAATGGTAAATATTACAGAGAATTTTAAAAAGGTTCAGGATAGAATAAATACAAGTGCTTTAAAATTAGGTCGTGATCCAAAACAGATAAAATTAATTGCAGTTACTAAAACAATAGATGCTGACATAATAAAAGAAGCAATAAGTTCTGGAATTATAGCAATTGGAGAAAACAAGGTTCAGGATGCAAAAGATAAATTTATTGCAATTGGAAATACCATAGAATGGCATATGATTGGGGCACTTCAAACAAATAAAGTAAAAGATGCTGTTAGAATTTTTGATATGATTCATTCTCTGGATAGAATAAATTTAGCCCAGGAGATTGATAAAGAGGGTAAAAAAGCAGATAAAGTGATTAAAACATTAATAGAAGTTAATATAACAGAAGATCCTGCAAAACACGGAATTCTAATAAAAGATATATGGGGGCTTTTGCAGGCAGTTGCAAATATGACACATATAAATGTAGAAGGTCTTATGACAATTGCACCTTATGGCGAAGATACTAAAAAAATAAGAAAATGTTTTTATATATTAAGGCGATTAGCAGAAGATATAGAGCAGGATATGTTAAATAATATTAATATGAAATATTTGTCTATGGGGATGAGCAATGATTTTGAAATTGCAATAGAAGAAGGCGCAAATATATTAAGAATAGGAACCGCGATTTTTGGGGAACGATTGTAGTCGCAGGATTTAGTAATAAAGGTAGTCGCAGGCTTTAGCCTGCGGTTTTTCTTCGCAAGCTAAAGCTTGCGACTACCACTAACTACTACTAAAAAATATGAGACCAAAGGGGATACTGGAAGTAAATATTGGTATAATTGGTTCAGGTAATATGGGTTCTGCACTTATTAAAGGAATGCTAAAAGCAAAACTCATAAGTAAAAAGAATATATTTGCTGCAGATTTAGATATTCTCAAGCTAAAAAAAATAAAAAAAGAAACAGATATTAATATTACAGATTCTAACGAAAAACTTATAAAATCCTGTGGAATTATTATAATTGCTGTAAAACCACAGACAATAGATATAGTGCTTAATGATTTCAAACAAAATACGCATAAAAAAATTGTCATTTCCATAGTTGCAGGTATAACTACTAATTATATTGAGAAAAAAATGGAAAATAAAAATATTTCAATTATAAGAGTAATGCCAAATACACCTGCTCTTATAGGTGAAGGAATGATTGCAATATCTTCTGGCAGATGGACAAGTTCAAATGATTTAAATCTTGCAAATAAAATTTTTAGCTCTGTTGGTAAAGTTGTATATATAAAAGAAAAATTGATGAATGCAGTTACTGCTGTAAGTGGAAGTGGTCCTGCATATCTATTCTATTTTATTGAAGCATTACGAGAAGGCGCATATAAAGCAGGTTTGTCAAAAGATATAGCAGATATTCTTGTAAAACAGACAATTTATGGTGCAAGTAAAATGGTTGTTTCTCTTAAAGATGACCCTATAACTTTACGTCAGCAGGTGACCTCACCTGGTGGAACAACAATGGCTGCAATTAAAGTGTTTGAAAACAAAAGATTTAAAGAAATAATTAAATATGCAATAAGTTCTGCTAAAAATCGAGCCAAAGAACTAACAAAATAAACACTAAAAGTATTGTGAAAAATGTTGATTTATAGTATTTAATTTAGTATAGTATAAAATATATGATAAATAAATTAATAAAACTTACAATAATAACAATAAGTTTAATATTTATTTGTAATTTTCTTGTATGTAGTATTGATGATTGTAATGCTAAAGACTGTGACACCGAATGTTTATGTGCTTGTCAGGATAGTATGTTTTTTGAAATTCCTAAATATACTATAGGATATATTGACTACGCATTTTCTGTTTCTTCACAAAACCAATATATTAATCAAAAAAATCTTATTAAATCTATTTTTCGCCCTCCTTTACAGTTGATTTAATTCGTATTAAATTTCTATACAAATTATGTAGTTGCCGATTTATCGGCGTTGTGGTTTGTTCTCAAAATATAATCCACTGTTCTAAAAAATGCTGATAAATCAGCAACTACATATTAAAATATACAAATCGGAGGTAAAAAATATGTCAATTGTTATAGGTGCTATATTATATTTTATGTTTTCATCTTTTGTATATGCCCAAGACACAAATATTGCAGAACAGATGGCATTAAATAATGCAGTAGAAATTGCTATTAAGAATAATCCTGGAATCTTAATTGCCCAAAAAGAATTAGAAGTTGTTTTTGCCAGAAAACTTCAGACAACTGCACTTCCAAATCCTGAATTAGAAGGAGAATGGGTTGGAGAAGACTCCAAAATAGGGCTATCACAATTATTTGAATTTCCCACAAAGTATTTTCTAAAAAATAGCATTGGTGATTATGAGATAGAAATAGAAAAAGCAAAATTAGAAAAGGCAAAATATCTGCTTATTGCTGATGTTAAAAAAGCATATTATAAAATTATTCTTTCCAAAAAAATAATTGAGAATATTAAAAGCACAATTGATTTACTCAAACAATTTCTGGAGATTACTAATATTAAATATAAAAGTGGAAAGGTTGCATATCTGGAAGTTGTTAGAGTAAAAGTTGAATTAGCAAAATCTAAAAATGAATTAATAGAAGAGAAAAAAGAATTTTTAATCCAACAACAGGAGCTTAATTTATTATTGGGTAGAAAATCAAATGAATCTTTTATGCTAACGCAAAATATGATTTATGAACCATTTAATAAAAATATAGAGCAAGTGCAAAATGAAATTCTCAAAAAAAACTATGCACTAAAAATTGCAAAGTTATCATTGGGAAAAAGTGAAAAAAATAAATCTTTAGGTTGGTCAAGTTTATTGCCTGATTTTAATATTAGTGTCTATAAAAGTAGAGCAGGAGAACTGTCTGGTTGGGGAGCAGAATTCAAAATGAGTATTCCACTTTATTTTTGGATGGAACAAACAGGAAAAATAAAAGAAGCATCTGCTAATTTGGATTCTAATCAGATAAAATTAGAGGCTGTTAGGAAAAATATAATTTCTGCGATAAAAAACACCTATGAATCTGTTCAAGCAAATGAAGAACAGGTTAAAAATTTTGAACAAAATCTTTTGCCAGAAGTAGAAGATGGATTAAAAACAGGGATAAATAATTATCAAACAGGACAAATAGATGTATTAAACCTTATTGATATATACAGAACGTATAAATTTGCAAGGATTGAACGCGAAAAAACTTTATATAACTATTTAGAATCTTTAGCTAACTTAGAAATAGCAGGAGAAGAAAAAGAATAGGAGGAATAATGAAAAAAATATTGGTGAATTTTGTAGTTTTTAGTTTATTAGGTATTTTAGTGAGTTGTAGTGGTAATGCAAAATCTACGAAAGAGGTTTCTAAAGAAAAAGAAGGTTGGTGTTCTGAACACAATATGTCGGAAAAAAAATGTAATATTTGCAATCCAAGTTTAGATGGAAAAGTAATTATTTCGCCAGAGAGTCAGTTATTAGCAGAAATAAAAACAGAAAAAATTACATTTCAATCAGTGAAAAATAAAATATCTGCAACAGGAAAAGTAACTTATAATGAAAAGAAATTGTTAAATATTGTATCTCGTGTATCAGGACGTATAGAAGAAGTTTTTGCATTTATGCAAAGCAAAGTAACAGTTGCTGAGCCGTTACTTTCTCTTTATAGTCCGGAATATCTAACTACGCAAGCTGAATATCTTCAGGCAGAAGAACGTTTAAAACGAGTTAAGCAATTAAATAATCCTGAAGAAGAAACTACTGCTAAGGGAATTTATGAATCAGCAAGACAAAAATTAAAAATTATTGGTATTTTAGAAAAAGAAATTGCTGTATTAGAAGAAACGCATATTATCAAACCATATTTAACTGTCCACGCTCCATTTTCTGGAACAATTGTGGAAAGCAATGTCCTTCAGGGAAATTTTATACAGCTAGAAACTAATTTATATAAATTAGCTGACCTGTCTACATTATGGATAATTGCAGATATTTATGAAAGAGATATATCAAAAGTAGAAAATAAACAAAAAGTTGAAATCACTACTAATATTTATCCAAATGAAATATTTATTGGGCAAATAACTGCAACAGGTGATGTATTAGATGAGAAAACAAGGACTTTTAAAATAAAGATAGATATAAATAATGTAAGTGGCAAATTAAAACCAGAAATGTTTGTTAATATTTCAATTCTTACAAATGAAGAGTCAATATTGGCTATTCCTAAAAAAGCAGTTTTAACTGATGGTGAAAATAAAATTGTTTTTGTGTCATTTGGTAAGAATGTTTTTGTAAAACGAGAAATAAAACTTGGTAGAGAGACAGATGAAATTGTTGAGATATTTAGTGGCTTAAAAACAGGTGAAAATGTAGTTACAGAAGGTAATTTTTTACTCAAATCAGAGTTATTAAAATCAAAAATGGGTGCAGGTTGTGCCGAGTAAAAATTAATAAAACAGGAGGCAAATTGTATGGATAAATTTCTTTCTTTTGTATTTAGACAAAAAATCTTAATAATTTTTATTACATTGATAATTATTGTTAGTGGAATAATTGCATGGAAAAAATTACCAATTGATGCATTCCCGGATGCTACGAACATTCAGATAATGATAATAACAAAAGCACCAGGATTAGCTCCAACAGAAGTAGAAAGACTCATTACATTTCCTGTTGAAATTGAAGTGAGTGGATTGCCAAATGTTAAATTTGTTCGTTCACTTTCCAAAGCAGGTCTTTCACAAGTTGTAGTTATTTTTGAAGATGGGGTTGATATTTATTTTGTTCGTCAATTAGTATTTGAAAGACTTCAGTTAGCAAAAGAAAAATTACCAGAAGGATTTGATCCTGAAATGGGGCCAATAAGCACAGGTTTGGGTGAAATATATCAATATACTTTAGAAAGTGAGACTGAAAGGAATAATGAGACCAAAGGGAATGGTGGAACCAGAAGTAAAACTGTTGATTTAACAGAACTGCGAACAGTTCAGGATTGGATTATCAGACCTCAACTTCGCTCTGTGCGTGGGGTTGCGGATATTAATTCTTTTGGTGGATTTGCAAAACAATATCAGGTAATTGTTGAGCCAGACAAATTACTAAAATATGATTTGACACTTGAACAAATTTCTTCGGCATTAGCTAAAAATAATGCTATTTCATCAGCAAATTACATTATAAAAGGGCCTGAACAAATAATTGTACGTGGAATAGGATTGATTAAAACATTTGAAGATATTGAAAATATTGTGGTTATGGCTCATGAAGGTACTCCTATTTATATAAAAGATATTGCAGATGTGAAAATTGGTCACGAAACAAGATGGGGTGCAGTTACGCGAGATGGAAAAGGTGAAACAGTATGTGGTATGATTATTATGCTTAAAGATTCTGATTCAAAAGAAGTTGTAAATAACGTAAAAAAAGCAATCACAAAGATTCAGGAAAGACTTCCAGCTGGAATAAAAATAAATCCTTTTTATGACCGGACAGATTTAATAAAAACCTGTATAAATACCGTAACAAAAGCATTATTAGAAGGTGGAATATTAATAATTATTGTTTTATTTCTTTTCTTAGGTGAATTTCGTCCTGCAATTATTGTTTGCCTTTCTTTGCCAATTTCAACACTAATTTGTTTTATAATTATGAAGCAAACAGGTGTTACTGCAAATCTTATGTCTTTAGGAGGACTTTTCATTGCTTTAGGTATGATTGCAGACGCAAGTATTGTTGTTGTAGAAAATATTTTCAGATGTTTGAATGAAAATAAAAATACAACAAAAGAAGAAAAGCTTAGTATCTGTTTTAATGCTACCAAAGAAGTGGTGTCTCCAGTTTTCTTTGCCATAATAATAATTATTCTTACCAAAATTCCATTATTTGCTATGCAGGATATTGAGGGAAAAATGTTTAAACCAATGGCATTAACTATTGTCTTTGGCATAACTGGTTCACTTATTGTTGCATTTACAATAGCTCCTGTTTTAAGTGCTATGTTTCTTAAAGCAAGCAAAAAAGAAAAAGAAAATATTTTAATTAGAGGAATAAAGAAAATTTATTTGCCTATTTTACATAAAGCAATGAAATATAAGAAAATAACTGCAATAATTGCATTAGTTATTTTTATCACCTCTTTATTTTTATTTAAATTTGTAGGAACAGAATTTTTGCCATATTTAGATGAGGGTTCTATAGCTTTAAATGTAGTTAAATTTCCTACAGTATCATTAGACGAGTCAAAAAAAATAGGGACAACTATTGAAAAATTGCTTTTAGAATTTCCTGAGGTGTCAACAGTGGTAACAAAGACAGGCAGAGCTGAAATTGCTGAGGACCCGATGGGTCCTGAACAAAATGATATTTTTGTAATGTTAAAGCCCAAAAAATTCTGGAAGGTAAAATCAAAAACACAACTTATTGAAGTGATTGACAAAAAACTTGAGAAATTACCTGGTGTAAAAATTAATTTTTCACAACCAATTGCTTTGAGGGTAAATGAACTTATTTCAGGCGTAAAATCCGATGTCGCCATTAAAATTTTTGGCTATGATTTAGAATTACTTGGAAAAAAAGCAGAGGAAATTGAGCATATAATTTCAGATATTAAAGGAGCCAAAGATGTTAAGGCAGAACAAATTTCTGGATTTTTACAATTAGATATAGATATTGATAGAAAAGCAATTGCTCGTTATGGAATAAATGTCAGTGATGTTAATGAAATAATTGAAACTGCTATTGGCGGAAAAACTGTTGGAACGGTATTTGAAGGAGACAAGCGTTTTAATTTGGCTGTTAGATTTCCTGAAAACAGAAGAAATGATGAGAATAGTATTGGAAATATTCTTGTTTCGTCGCCTGAGGGGCAGAGAATACCTTTACAGCAGATAGCAAAAATAAAATTAACTGAAGTTCCTAATCAAATAAGCAGAGAAAATGGAATGAGAAGAGTAGTGTTAGAATGCAATGTGCGGGGTAGAGATATTGGTAGTTTTGTTGCTGAAGCGCAGAAAAAAATTCAACCGATAGAAAGATCTTTGCCTCCTGAATATTTTATTGATTGGGGTGGACAATTTGAGAATCAAGAACGAGCAATGAAAACATTGTTTATAATTGTACCTATAGTAATTTTTCTTATATTTGTTCTTTTGCTTTATACTTTTGGTGCGTTAAAGCCTGCTTTACTTGTTATGCTAAATTTGCCTTTTGCTTTGGTAGGAGGAATTCTTGGAGTGCTACTTTTCAAAATTACCTTAAGTGTGTCTGCTGTGATAGGGTTTCTTGTTTTACTTGGTACTGCAGTGGCAAATGGAGTGGTGTTAGTTGCTTTTATTATTCAATTAAGAAAAGGGGGATTGCCAAAAAACAAAGCTATTGTCCAAGCATGTGAGATAAGATTAAGGCCATTACTTCTCACCAGTTTAGTGGCAATTTTGGGTTTGATTCCTTTACTTTGGGCAACTGGTCCAGGCGCAGAAATACAAAAGCCATTAGCAATTGTAGTGCTTAGTGGACTTGTATCTTCAGGATTTTTAGCTTTGATTGTTTTGCCTGCTTTATATAGCTTGTTTGAAAAAGAAAATGAAATTGATTAATTATTTTCCGATACAGAATTGGTCAAAAATTCTGTTTAATATGTCTTCTGTTGTAACAGAGCCTGTTATTTCACCTAACTGGTTTAGGCTTGCGCGTATATCAAGTGCAATAAATTCTGGCGACATATTTTTTTTAAAACTATTGTAGGCGTGAAGCAATGAATTTTTTGATTTTTCCAAAACCTCTTTATGTCTGATATTTGTTATTAAAATCTCTCCGGTATTTATTACTTCACCGGACATAACAATGGACAAGACTTCTTTTTTAAGTAAATCAATACCAATCCCGTATTTTGCAGATACTTCAAGTATTTTTGTAATTTTGTGTGCTTTTTCTTTTAGTTTTTCTATATTGATTTTTTTAGGTAAATCAATTTTATTTAATAAAATTAATACTTTTTTGCCAAGAACTTTTTCTAATATATGCTCATCTTCGTTGGTTAAATCAGCAGAACTATCCAACATTAAAAATATTAAATCAGCCTGGGATAAAGATGTATAGCTTTTGTCAACCCCGATTTTCTCAATAATGTTTTCTGTTTTTCTTATTCCTGCAGTATCTATAAGTTTTACAGGTATACCTTCAATATTTAAAAATTCTTCAATTGTATCACGTGTAGTTCCGGGAATTTCAGTAACTATTGCACGCTCTTCATTTAAAAAAATATTTAAAAGACTTGATTTTCCTACATTTGGCTTTCCTATTATTGCAATTTTAATTCCTTCTCGTAAAAGTTTGCCGCTTTGAAAACTATTTAGCAAACGACATATTTTTTCTAAAATATTTTTAATATTCTTTTCGAACTCAGCAATACCCAAATTTTCTATTTCTTCTTCTGGAAAATCAATTTCTGCCTCAATTTGAGCGCACATATCAATTAAATTAGAACGTAGTGTTTCTACTTCATTTTTTAATTTCCCAGTTAGTTGTGTAATACTGGCGTTTAACGATATATCAGTTTTGGCGCGTATTACATCTATTACTGCTTCTGCTTGTGATAAATCGATTCTTCCATTTAAAAATGCGCGTTTTGTAAATTCTCCAGGTGCTGCAAGTCTTGCTCCATATTTCATTGCGAGTTCAAGAGTTAATTTTAATGGAATAACACCTCCATGGCAGTTAATTTCTACAATATCTTCGCGTGTATAAGTATGTGGTGCTTTCATTACTGTTAAAATAACTTCGTCTATTATTTGCTTGGTAACAGGGTTAATTATGTGTCCATAGTGTGTTGTGAAAGTAGGTAAATTAAAGGCATCAATTTTAAAAGCACCTTTTTTAAGAAAAATATTTTGGGCTATAGATAAAGAATTTTCACCACTTATTCTTACTATCCCAATTCCACCTTCTCCAATAGGAGTGGAAATTGCACAAATAGTATCAGTGTTTATTCTGTGGCAAGTTATTGCTATTGTATTTTCCATTGTTGTTTTGGCGGTATGGTGAAGGATAAGGTGAAGTGTATGGTTTGTATAGATTATTCGTTTGATTAAGAGACGAACGTTTTTGAGTCTTGGTGTAATAATTGTAATTTGTAGTGGAATAAGGAGTTTTTTTATTATAATTAGAAGAATTATATGGATTACGATTATAAGGATTTATGGGGGCGGGTGGTGCTTGATTTAGTGGATGTTGATCTATTTGCCCTTTAACAGGCAAAGTTTTATTTGGATATCTTTGTCTGTATTCTTCTACATCAAAAACAAATTTTATCTTATTTGCCTTATTTTTATTTAGTATACTATTTAATAGAGTATCTATTGCAAAAAGCGTTGTGCCATTTCTGCCTATTATTATTGCAGAATCTTTTCCACTTGCTTCAATTGTGTCAGCATTTTTTATTATTACTTTTGCATCTAAATTAGCAAGCTCCAAAATTTTTTCTATTATTAGTTTTGCTTCATCAATAGGATTTAAATTTGATGGAGTTTCCACTTTTTTATCTGGAATTTTAATTTTTGTTTTACTTTTTGGCACTGTCAAGCTTGGCAAGTTTTTTTCAACAATCTTCTTTTTTCTTAGGATACCCATATTTAATTAGATTGATTTACATGATACTGCTGAATTATTGAAAGTATATTTTGTATTATCCAGTATAAAAGCACACCTGCTGGTAATCCTGCAAACATAACTGTAAAAATTACAGGAAGCACAAGCATTATTTTGGCCTGTTGTGGGTCAGCTGCCGGTGTCATTTTTTGCTGTATAAACATTGTGACACCCATTAATAATGCTGATACATAATAAGGGTCTTTTAATGAGAGATCAGTTATCCAGAAAATAAATGGTGCAGAACGAAGTTCTATAGCATTTGTAAGTATAGTATATAAAGCATAGAATATAGGCAATTGCAATAACATTGGCAAGCATCCTCCAAGAGGATTCACTTTATTCTCTTTGTAAAGCTTCATCATTTGTTGATTCAATAATTTCGGGTCATTTTTATATTGCTCTTTCAACACTTTAAATTGTGGTTGTAAATTTTGCATCATTTTCATTGATTTATAACTTTTTTGAGTTGGAATCCACAGGACAATCTTAATTAAAACAGTAAGTAAAATTATAGCCAATCCCCAATTAGGTACTATTTTATATAAAAATTTCATGATGATTAGGAACCATATTCCAAGCCAGGAAAATATCCCAAAATCCAATGCTTTGTCTAATCCAATGTTGAGTGGTCTTAGTTCTTCTAATATTAAAGGACCCATATACAATGCGAATGAAATATTTTTCTTTGCATTTTTTTCTAAAACAAGTGGTTTTAATTGGACACCAATAGAAAGTCTACCTTCTGAATTGCGTTCAACTTTGCAGGATTGAGCAATATCATTTTCTGGGGCTAAATTTACCATAAAATACTTATCTTTTAGTCCAATCCAGGAAATATTTCCACTTACAATTTTAGGTTCTCCAATTTTATGGGCTTTAAACTTTGTTATTTTGTTATTTGCAAAAACTACTGCTGAAATTTCAAGAAGGTCTTTTTTGTCTGCAATTATGCCAGGTCCCCACCACAATGTTAAATCTTTAATTTCCTGATTTTCTTTGCCAAGATTTAAAACTTCTATATCTAATTTAACTTTATATGTATTATCATCAAATAGGAACTTTTTTGTTATAGTTAAATCACCGGTTTTTGTTTTAAAAGAAACGCCATTTTTTTCTTCAGTAACTTCCCATATTTTATTATCACTGTTTCCTGCCAGTTCTAATTTAAACGGAAAATTTTCTTGTAATTCTTTTGATACAAGATCAACGGGCTGTTTGTTTTCGTTAAATTCTTTTAAAATAAAACTTTTGAGTTTTGCACCTTTATTTGTAAATGTAGCTCGTATTTTTTTTGTTTCCAGCACTATGTCTTTTGCATTTTCCAGATTTTTTGTAGAACTTTTTAATTCTTGTGGCTTAATTTTTTCTGTAGAAATTGCAGGAATAGAAGCTGTAGGAGTTGAAGAAACATCTTTAGTTTTTTCTATGCTATTTTGTTCTACTGGTTGTTTTTTAAGCGGAACAAAAGTTTTTGAATAATAAAATTCAAAACCTAACAATACTAAAAACGACATTGCAATTGCAATTATTAATCTTTTTTGCATGGTATGGGGTCAAATCCTCCTTTTGAAAATGGGTGACATTTAAGTATTCTTTTTATAGAAAGCCAGCATCCACCAAAGATACCATAGTTTTCTATTGCTAAAATTGTATATTCAGAGCAAGAAGGATGAAATCTACATGCTCGTGGAAAAATAGGTGATATCATCATACGGTAAAACTTTATACTTTCAATCAGTATTTTCTTTAGCATTAGTTAATAAGCGTTGATTTTTTAAAAAGGTCTAATATAGCAGTTTCTAATGTTTTATAATCTGCAGATAAAGCCAATTGTCTTGCTGTAAGGAGCAAATCTGTTTTTTTAATCAATTTGTATTTATTTGTTCTGAAAATTTCTCTCATTTTGCGTTTAAGTTTATTTCTTAAAACTGCTTTAGCAATTTTTTTACCTACAGAAAATCCTATTCGTGAATATTTTGTATCTACTTTTGATTTTTCCAGTACATTTAAGAGGAAAAATTTATTAGAGTATCGTTTACCTACTTTATATATTTTATCGAATTCGTCATTTTTGGTTAGATGTTCAGATTTCGAGAAAGTAAAATCCTGCACCGAAACTTGCTCATTCACACTAATGGTTTTATGGTGTAAGAGTTAATTTTTTTATACACAAATACGATATCGCCCTTTTTTTCTGCGGCTATTAAGGACTTTTTTTCCACCATGGGTTTTCATTCTTTTTTTAAACCCATGAGTTTTATGTCTTTTCCGATTATGTGGTCTATATGTAGGTAACATAGTTAATTTAAATTCTCATTATTGTTACAATTTTAATGAATTTTGTCAATATATTTCTTGCAAAATTAAAATCAAAATTAAAAGTTTACTTTTGGTGTTTCTTTTGCAGTTTCTTCTGCTTTAAAGTATATATCTTTTTTCTCAAAGCCGGACATTGAGGCTATGATATTGCTTGGGAATCTTCGTATCAAAATATTATAATCACGTACAATTTCATTGAATCTCATTCTTTCTACGGCAATTCTGTTTTCAGTGCCTGCAAGCTCATCTTGAAGTCTTATGAAGTTTTCATTTGCTTTTAACTGTGGATAATTTTCAGCAATTGCAAGTAAGCGGGACAACCCTGTTTCTAAATCATTTGCTGATTTTACTTTATCTGCTATTGTTTTTGCACCTGCTAATTTTGCTCTTGCATCTGCTACATACTCAAATATTCCTTTTTCATGTTTTACATAGCCTTTTACTGTATTTATCAAATTAGGAATTAAGTCAAATCTTCTCTGTAATTGGTTTTCAACCTGTGCCCATGAACTATTTATACTTTCACTTGTTCTAACAAGTCTGTTGTAATTGCTTACATAGGTTCCAACAAGCATAAGTAAAAACACTAAAACTACACCTAATATTATCCATAACTTCTTCATTTTTGTTGCCTCCTTTAATATGTTCTATGTGCCGAAGTTCTAGGTTCTAAGTTTTATAAATACTTAGAACTTATGCACTTATACACTTAGAACTAATTATAATTATCCACGAAATCTATTACTTTTTCAATCTCTTTTATGTATTCTTCAAAAATAATTTCTATATTAAATTTTTTTGCTAATTTTGGGGTTTCTTTTATCTCAAGTAATGATACAAATGGTTTAGTGTTTATATTTATGAATTCGGAAATCTTTGTAAGGACATCAAGTCTTTTTGGCGGTGGAGTTTTACCTGTGAGACAAATAACAGCACGAAATAAAATTAAAAATGTAGAAATTGAATCTACAAGTAATTCTTTAACTTTATTTTCTTTGCCACCTGTTAATATATATGCTTGTTGTAATTTAAGGAATTTACCCTTTAATTCAAATTCACATTCATGACGCAAATTAGCAAGCTCTATACTTAATTTTTCAAAGGGATTATCTCCATATAGTATTTTATGGTGAAGTTTCATTTCTAAAAATTCTATAGGAAACACATCAGAAGAATTTAAAAAATTTTTCATTGTGAAAAGTAAAGGCGATGTATTATTGGTTTTTATCCATTTTTGTATTGCTGGGGCAATAATTTTTAAATTAGAAAACTTGATTTCATTTAGAATTATAAGTAAGTTATAGTCAGAATATTTTTCAACTGCTTCATCACTTGCTCTGGAACCATAAAGGATAACTGATTTCAAATTTCCGCCACAGACTTTTTTTGCAGTATCTACGAATAAGTTTAATTTATTTGTCATAATAAAGTAACCTCCTTTAATAATTTTTAAATTAGGTAGGGCAAACCTTCAGGTTTGCTTGTTTTTGCAAGGCTAAAGCCTTGCCCTACATAGAACAGGTAATTGATTTTCCTACCAGCCTCTTGAGGCGCCTCCGCCTCCGCTCATTCCACCGCCAAATCCGCCTCCACCACCAAATCCACCACTACTGAATCCACCGCCTCTGCCTCCACCTGATAATAAAAGCAAGAATAAAAATGGGTGGCGAATAAATACAATAAGCAATACAACAAAAACAATAATATTTAAAATTGTTTTTGCAGTGCTTGGTTTTGAAGATGGTGGTATTACAATTCCGGTTAATTCAACATTTGCATCTTTTGCAATAATACTGGCAAGGACAGAAACTCCTGTAAGCAATCCAGAGCCATAATTGTTTTGCTTGAAATCTGGGATAACATATTTGTCTAAAATTTCACCACAAAGACTATCTGGGAGTATTGGTTCAAGTCCATATCCAACTTCAATCCTCATTTTTTTTGATTCAATGGATGAAAGTATTAATACTCCATTATTTTTGTCTTTTTTGCCTATGCCAAATTTTTCAAATAGTTTTACTGCAAAATCTTCAATTGGATAGTCTTCAAGATTTTTAATAGTTACAACTGATATTTCAGCACTTGTTTTTTGTTCTACTTCTATAATAAGATTATTTATTTTTTGATAGGATTCCTGGTCTATAACACCTGCGAAATCAGAAATATATCCTTTTGGCTTAATAGAATCAATGGTTTGGGCATTCGCAAAACCTATAAAGAAAACAAAAAATATTATATTTTTCACGATTCGAAATAAATCTCTTTTTCTACATAATGATATACTCATAAAATTCGTACATTAAATCCATTTTGTTTTGCTTCTTTGCTAAGCAGATGTAATGTTTCTTTTTGAGTTTTGTTCAGACTATTTACATCAAAAGTGTCTTCAACAGTTAGTTTTAATACTGCTATTGGATTATAATTTCTGCCATTCATTTTTAAATATTCAAGATTGGAAAATAAAATCATTTTTACTAACCCGTCTTTTATATCTTCCAAAGATGGCAAAGGATTAATTTTGCTATGCTTGCTCTCAATTAAAAAGATATTATTTCCTTTCACTTCGGTTTCGTCCGAAGTGAAATAATAATATCCACCCAAATAATTTCGTATTGTAATTATCGCTTTTGTTCCCGATAATTTTTCTTTTGGTTGCACGGTTAATTGTTCTCGCCTTTGGGCTTTTTCTGCCAACATTCGAGATAATTTCATAAAATTATCTTTACCTTTCAAAAGTTCGGCAATTCTTTTTTCTACAGATTGACTTGAGTGCATTTCGACTTTTAATTTTTTAGAAATTTTAGCATAAGATTCCAATGATTTTTGTCCAATTTGTCCAATCCTGTTAACATGAACAAGATTCCAATGCAAGGCGTCTGATTGGTAAGAAAGAATATTTTTAATTTGTTCTCTAATATAATCAATATCAAAACGTTGGTTTGTAATTTTGTGTCTGTATTTTTTGCTTCTTTCGGCGTCGTTGTAATAGGCAATAATTACATAAACGCCTAACAAACTCATCAATGAAATTGTGTCCCATTGTAAAAAATCTCTGTCGCCTTCTTTTCCTTCATCTTTAACAACTGGAATTATTGTTATCTTTTTACCGGAAAAACCTAAAGTATCATAAACTCTAGCGTAAGGATAGGAACGAGTGCGTTTAGCTGAAACCCACCAACTTATAGCAATTTTGTTTTCTTTATTGATATTAAGGATAAAAGAAGCACAAGAATCCAAAGATATTTTTAAATCCTTGAAGTCAAAAACTTCTAAATCTCGGCAAAGAAGTGGAGTATATTTTATACCCTTAATTTTAGCTAATAGGTCCATATTTCCCTGCTTTACGATTGATAATTTCTAATTTGTCGTTTTGGTCGGCGAAAAAGTCATTTTGGGCGCCGTCAAAACCCAATTTTTTTTTAATCACTGGAACCAGCAATTTTTTTATTTCAATACCAATACTATTTCTTTCTAATTCACGAGCTTTTTTCATCGTTGTGCCGCTACCGGCAAATGGATCCAATACAATTTCACCCTTGTAGGAAAAAAGTTTAATTGCGCGATATGGCAATTCTCCAGGAAAAGCCGCAATGTCCTTTTCCAACAGAGAACCTGGCATTACATTATTTATTTCCCAAAGCGTCATATACCATTTTTTGCTTAAAAATTCCTTTGTATCAACTTTTGAAGTTTCGCGAACTTCCTTTGAAATTGAGCGATAGTTGAATTTGCCTTTTTGAAAAATAATAATGCTTTCCAATAAATTATCAGGATAAAAATACATTGGATAAGGATTTTGAAGCATTACTCCACTACGGCGGCTAATTCTCAAATAGCCATCAGGTTTTTTCCAAACAATCCTGTCTCTATATCTAAATCCGACTTCTTGAAAAATTTTTGTTGCGTCAGCAACAATCGGGAATTTTTCGCCATCTATCAACATATCATCAATATTTAACACAGCAATTCTTCCGTCTTGTAAAACTCTAAAAGTTTCCTGAGCAAAATTTTTTAACACGTCAAGATACTGCTCATAATCTTTGAATAATCCTTTATAGTCAAAAGGTGCATTAAAGTATGGTGGTGAAGTAATCATCAAATGGACACTTTCATTCGGAATTTCTTCCATACTCATACAATTGCCAATTATAAGTTTGTGGGTGGTTGACATAAAATTATTATGTTTAATACAATAGCAGAAAATCCTAAATTGTTAAAGATTTTTTTAAAAAAAATGCCCAAATTGAAGTTTGTTGGACAGTCTCATATTAATAACTAAATGGGCTAAGGCTTGAAGAACCTCCAGTGCTTTGGCCAGCAAATGCTCTTAAATTTAACGCAAACCAGAATTGACTTCTACTATTCAGGGGATTAGTGGAATCACCCCAATTTGTCATTGAAAGTTCAAGTTCCCAACAATCAGTTATATCTATGTGTATCATATATTTTTGTTCTTTGAAAATAGCAGTGTAAGTATCATATTTCCACTCAAGTATTACCCGGAATGGTTGACCTAATGCTATTCCTAATCTTAAGTTTAAATCTACGTTGTTGCGGCTATCATAAGGACCTGCTGCAATATAATTCACTCCTACTTTAATTGACCATGGTCTGTATCTGCCGATATCAATATAAGTATCAGCGTTTGCTATTTTCTTTAGTGCAAGATTATAACTTGTATTTAAATAATAATCAACATTTTCATGCGGAGTAGCACGAAGATCTCCTGTTATAGGATAAAATCTTTCAGCTTGGGTAGAATTTCTTGAAAACAGGTCGTAACCTGTGCTTATATCTAAAGACACAAATGGATAAAACATATAATGCCCTGCACCATCTATTCTGTTTGATATTACTCCACGGTTTTCATCACTTTCTATGCGAGTTAATCTTTGTGCAAGACTGTGTCTTAAATCTGTAGAAAATACCTGATTCCATATATGATGTAAATTAACAAAAGTAGTATAAGAACTTGTGAAACCTTTATTATCCTGATTTTTGTCAGGTAGATCCTGCCAGGTTTCTTTGAAAGTTATATTTTCTGTAAGAGTGGTTCTATATGTTAAATTAAAACTATGTGTAAGATTAGGCGATGCGTCTAAGGAAAAAACATAATAATCATTTGTACGGATATATCTATTAAGTGTAGTTGTAGATAAGCCATAGTATATATTAGTGTCATCCAATACAAATGGGCCTAAATCAAGCGTAGCTTTTGGAAGTTCCTGTCTGTTTATGACATATCTATCAGTTTCCCATAAGTCATTTCTATCTACACTTACAAAAAGCCCTGCTTGTGTATATCGCTTTGAAAGTGCTACATAGGAATTTATTTCTTGCATCATTATAGGAGATATTGTGGAATAGTTATTCACCATTGAACTGTCACTAAAATAATTTCCTTTTGCTGTTATATTTATATCTCTTTCTTGAGTTAAATATTGGCTATGTTCTATGTCTACGCGTAATCTGTCTTTTGGCCCAGTAGGTGTAGGTTGGTTTGTCTGTTCTTTTTCTCTTATGTGGTAAATATAAAAATATCCGGTCATATAATCATTATCAAGAGAATAATGATAATCTGTGCCCTTGCCATATCCTTTATTTGCGATATAGTCATTATATATTGCGCCCCATGCATAATCTGCAAACCAGTAATTATATGCAGTTCTGACTGACCATCCTTCATCTTCACTATATCCTGGTTTAATTGTAAATGGATTTCTGTTATCTCTTAAAGACCGGTAAAAATAGGGAATAATCATTATAGGTATTCCTTCTACATAAAATAAAGTCCACCATGCTTCAATGGATTCATCCATTTCTATATGAATTTCGTTTGCTGTAAGTTTGTAATGCGGACTATCTTTATAAATACAAGTTGTTCCATATCCACTATTTAAAAATACATCTTTCTCATTTGTTTTATTTATAGTTTCTCCTTTAAAATTCCAGGGTTTTTTATAAAAGTTTGCATCTTTAATTACACCGCTTTTTTTATTTAAATTATACAAAGCAGATGTTCCATGAATTTCATTATCATTTTCTGTTAAAATTATATTTCCTTTTGCATCTACTTCGCCGGTTTTTGAATTATAGTTGACTTCATCAGCTTTCAAAATTAATCCTTTATGTTTGAGTGTAATATTCCCTTTGCCATAAAGTATATTTTCGTCTTGCTGGTATTCTACATAATCACCGGTACAAAGCACAGGCTGAGGTTCTTGTTTTTCCTGCGCATTTACAAATGCTAAGGTGATAAAAATGAAAATCCAGACAATTACCCACGTACCAGTCCATTTGAGGCGGATGGTACGTGATTTCACTATTTTAGCTGCTAAGCCAGATAGAATTTTCGCCAAGTGATTTTTCAATTTGTGATATAAGCTCATCTAATGGTGCTACTTTTATTGGAATTTCCATTGTAGATATTTCTTTATCAGGAGATTCCATAAAATGTAAAAATACAGAACATCTGCCTGGAAATTGCTCTAAAGTTTTTTTAATATCTACAAGAGTAAATTCTTCCAAACCTAGTGTCATAAGTTTTATATGCAAAGATGTTGCAAGCTTTTCTTTTGCTTCTTCAATAGGTATAAAGTCATCTGCAATCATTCTTGGCTGATCTCTTTCTGAATCAACTTTTCCTTTAACAAAAAATATAGCTTCTTTTCTCAAAATAGATACAAATTTTTCATATAATTTTGAAAATACTAAAACCTCAATTGAACCTTCAAGGTCTTCTATTGTAACTATTGCCCATGTTTCTCCGCGTTTTGATATTTTGCGAACAATATTTTCTACAATACCTCCAATGCAGGCAGTTTTTCCATTGTTAAAATCTTTTATAGTTAAACTTGATGTATTTGTATATCTTTTCATCTCAAGTTCATAAACAGCAAGAGGATGGCCTGATACATATACTCCGAGCAATTCTTTTTCAAATGCCAAAATCCTGTTTTCAGGATATTCTTCTAAATCCGGAATGGATATTTTTTTTGCAGTTTGATTTGTACCATCAAGTAGAGATATTTGTCTATTAGCTTTATCCTGTTGGGAGAGTTGTGCAATTTCTAAAACTTCGTCTGCTATTTTTATAAGTTGCGAACGTTTTAATCCAAAAGAATCAAAACAACCAGATTTAATAAAACTTTCTACAACCCTTTTGTTTACAAGTCTGGTATCTATTCTTTCGCAAAAATCCAGAAGTGATGTAAATCTTTTTTCGGATCGTGCATGGACAATAGATTCTATTGCCAATAATCCTACATTTTTTATAGCTGCAAGTCCAAATCTTATTTTGCTGTTATCAAGGACAGTAAAATTAGCAAAGCTTTCATTTATATCAGGCGGCAATACAGTTATTCCCATTTTTTTACATTCAGCAATATAAGAAGAAACTTTTTCCGGGTTTCCTGTTTCAGATGTAAGCAATGCAGCCATAAATTCTATAGTGTAATTTGCTTTTAAATATGCAGTTTGGTATGTAACAAGCGAGTATGCAGCGCTATGAGATTTATTAAAACCATATTCGCCAAATTCAGCCATCATATCATAAATATGTTCAGCGGTTTCTTGTGAAATTTTCTTCTTTTTTGCGCCTGCAACAAATAAATCTCTTTGTTTTTCAAGAATCAGCATTTTCTTTTTTGACATAGCGCTTCTTAACAGATCTGCCTGACCCATTGTAAAGCCACCAAGTGTTACAGCTATTTGCATTACCTGTTCTTGATAAACTATAGTGCCATAAGTTTCTTCAAGAATATCTTTTAAAAGCGGATGATCATATTTTACAGGAATAACTCCATGTCTTCGTTTTACATAATCATCTATTATTTTCATAGGTCCTGGTCTGAATAATGCAACAACAGCCATTATGTCATGAATATTTTGCGGTTTGAATTTACGTAGAAGATCTCGCATCCCAGGGCTTTCTAATTGAAAAACACCTAAAGTTTGAGCATTGCAAAATAGTTTGAAAGTATTTAAATCATCTAATGGAATATTGGAAAGTGTTATAACTTTATTATGCCTGTCTTTAACAATTTTTATAGTTTCTTCTATTGTAGTTAAAGTTCTTAATCCCAAAAAATCCATTTTGAGTAACCCAATTCTTGATAAACATTGCATATCATATTGTGTGCTTATTTCTGATTCACCCGTGTCTTTATAAAGTGGAACATAATTAAGAAGATTTTCTCTTGCAATTACAACTCCGGAAGCATGGGTGGATGCATGTCTTAAGAGTCCTTCTAAAGATTGAGCAATTAAAAGAAGGTTTTTGACTTTTTCCTCTTTTGCAATTTCAGCAAATTCCGGAGACGATTTTAGTGCTTTTTCAATTGTTATTTTAGGATCTGCTGGAATCAATTTGGCAATTTTGCCTACTTCAGCATAAGGCATTCCAATTACTCTGCCTACATCACGGACAGCGAGTCTTGCCTGAAGTTTTCCAAATGTTATAATTTGTGCAACATTTTCTCTCCCATATTTTTGTGTAACATAATCAAGAACTTCTGCTCTTCTTCTATCAGAGAAATCTATATCAATATCAGGTGGTTGTATACGGTCAGGATTTAAAAACCTTTCAAAAAATAAACCATATTTCAATGGATTTATTTCAGTTATTTCCAATAGATATGATATTATACTGCCTGCAGCAGAACCTCTGCCAGGACCAACCATTATATTACTTTTCTTAGCAAAATTTATGAAGTCCCACACAATAAGAAAGTATCCGGAAAATCCGGCATTTTTTACAACTTCTAATTCATGTTTTAATCTATTTTCTACTTCTTGTGAAGTATTTTGAGGAAAGTGTTTTTTTAAACCATCACGGCATAATTTTTCAAGATATTCATCTATATCTGTGTGTTCAGATGGCAAGTCATATTTAGGTAGATAGAAAGTATCAAATTTTAATTCAAGATTGCAATGTTGGGCTATAACAATTGTGTTTTTTATTGCAGATGGAACTTCTGCGAATAGGGTTTTCATTTCCTGCGGAGTCTTGAAATAAAATTCTTCAGTAGAAAATTTCATATGTGTTTTATCTTCTAAAGTTTTTCCAGTTTGGATACATAGTAATACTTCATGCGCTTTGGAGTCTTCGCGATTTAAATAATGACAATCATTTGTTGCAACTAATGGAATGTCAAGTTCTTTTGAAATTTTAATGATTTCGGAATTTACTTTTATTTGTTCTTCAATTCCATGATCCATAAGTTCAAGGTAAAAATTGCCTTTTCCAAGTATATCTTCAAATTCTTTTGCAATATCTTTTGCTTTTTGTTTTTCGCCTTTTAACAGTAAAGATGAAACTTCTCCTTTAAGGCAGGCGCTTAGACCTATAAGCCCATCTTTATGCCGCATTAATAATTCTTTATCAATTCTTGGTCTGTAATAAAAACCCTGAAGGTATCCGGCGCTTACGAGTTCAAGCAGATTTTTATATCCGGTTAAATCTTTTGCAAGCAGGACCAGATGATAAGATGCATCAGAAATTCCGTGTAATGAACTTCTGTCAAATCTGGATTCCGGAGCAACATAAACTTCGCAGCCGATTATTGGTTTAATTCCATGACGTGAAGCAATATCATAAAATTCTATTACACCAAACATATTTCCATGGTCAGTAATAGAAATTGCAGGCATTTTTAATTCGTGTGCCCTTTTCATTAAGTTAGATAGCCGTAATGCACCATCTAACAAACTGTATTGTGTATGATTATGTAAATGTACGAAATCAGTATGTTCCATATTAATAATTGTAGGGGCAGGTTTACCTGCCCATTTATCGGGCGAGTAAATTCGCGCCTACGGTATTATTCCCATTCTATAGTTGCGGGTGGTTTACTGCTTATGTCATAAACTACTCTATTTACACCTTTTACCTCATTAATTATTCTATTGGATATGGATCCAAGCACTTTATATGGGAGTTGTGACCAATCTGCAGTCATACCGTCTAAGCTTGAAACTGCACGCACTGCAATTACATTTTCATAAGTCCTTTCATCTCCCATAACTCCTACGGTTTTTACAGGCAAAAGAACAGCGAAAGACTGCCATATTTTTTTATAAAGTCCGGTATTTTTTACTTCTTCTAAAACTATTAAATCGGCTCGTCTTAAAATTTTCAATCTTTCTTCAGTAATTTCACCTATAATTCTTATTGCAAGACCTGGGCCTGGAAACGGCTGACGTTGTAAGATTTCATCAGACAAATTCAGATTTTTCCCAATAACCCGGACTTCATCTTTAAAAAGCTCACGTAAAGGCTCAATTAATTTAAACGACATTTTTAAAGGGAGTCCGCCAACATTATGATGTGATTTTATTGTGGCAGATGGACCTTTTGTGGAGATAGATTCAATAACATCCGGATATAACGTTCCTTGCGCAAGAAAATGAACCGTCCCTAATTTTTTTGCTTCTTTTTTAAATACAGATATAAATTCATGGCCTATTATTTTCCGTTTTTCTTCTGGGTCTGTAACACCTTTAAGTTTTTTCAAAAACTGTCTGCTTGCATCAACATAATGAAAATTCATTTTAAAATTATTCTTAAATGTTTCAATAACTGATTTTGCTTCGCCTTCGCGTAATAATCCATTATCCACAAATATACATATTAAATTATTTCCAATTGCCAAATGAATAAGTCGTGCAGCAACAGAAGAATCTACGCCACCGCTTAATCCGCATAAAATTTTTTCATTTCCAACTTTGTTTCTAATAGAAAAAACTGTGTTATCTATAAAAGAACGTATTGTCCAGTCTAATTTGCATTTGCATATTTCCACCAGAAAATTTTTTATTATTTTATTGCCTTCTACTGTGTGTACAACTTCAGGATGAAATTGGACTCCATAAGTCTTATGAATTTTATCTCTGAATGCTGCTATGTAACAATTTGGTGTTGAAGCAATTATTTCAAAGGATTTTGGAAATTTTGCAATTTTGTCTGCATGGCTCATCCACACAGATGTTTGTTTTTTTAATCCTTTAAAAATATCAGAATGAGATTTAATTGTAAGTATAGCTTCTCCATATTCACGTTTCTTGGCACGTTCTACTTTTCCTTGAGACATATAGGCAAGTAGTTGTAATCCATAACAGATTCCAAGTATGGGAACGTTTAAAGAAAAAATTTCTTTTGATATTCGCGGTGCATTTTTATCATATACGCTTGCAGGTCCTCCGGATAATACAATTCCTTTAAGATTTAATTCTTTTAATTTATCAATTGAAATACTGTATGGAAATATTTCACAATAAACCTTATTTTCACGTATACGTCTTGCAATAAGCTGTGTATATTGTGAGCCCAAATCCAAAACTGCTATAATTTCACGATTCATAAGTTATTATTTATCATTACTGTAGTGGTAGTCGCAAGCTTTAGCTTGCGGTCTTTTTTCGCAGGCTAAAGCCTGCGACTACCATTTTTAATTTTATCCGAGCCAGTAATTGGGTGGTTCAGCAGTTAAAGTAATATTGTGTGGATGGCTTTCCTGAAGTCCTGCAGGTGTTATTCGGATAAATTTTGTTTTAGTCTGGAGTTCTTTTATATTATGCGCACCTACATAACCCATACCAGCTTTTAAACCACCAATAAGCTGAAGAACGCATCCAGGCAAAGAGCCGCGATATGGAACTCTGCCTTCTACACCTTCAGGGACAAGTTTGCTTTCTTCTTTTATGCTATCCTGAAAGTATCTGTCTTTGCTTCCTCTTTTCATTGCAGCTAATGAGCCCATTGCATGATATATTTTAAAACGTCTGCCTTCCAAAAATACAGTTTCGCCTGGGCTTTCATCTGTTCCAGCAAAAAGATTTCCAACCATCACACAAGCAGCTCCAGCAGCTATAGCTTTGGTTATGTCTCCTGAATATTTTATTCCGCCATCTGCAATTACAGGGATTTTATATTTATTTGCAATGCCAACACATTCATATATTGCAGTTATTTGGGGTACACCTATTCCTGCAATTATTCTGGTAGTGCAAATAGAACCTGGACCTATACCTACTTTTACTGCATCAGCTCCACTATTTATAAGCTCACGCGTAGCCTCTGCTGTAGCTATATTTCCTGCGACAATATCCAGCTTTTTATATTTTGCTCTGAGTTTTTTTAATGTAGAAATTACTTTTGCAGAATGTCCATGTGCTGTATCTATGACTAATACATCAATTCCGGATTTTACAAGAGCCTCGGCTCTTTCTTCAGTATCAGAAGCTGTTCCAACTGATGCGCCAACTTTTAATCTTCCGAGTTTGTCTTTGCAGGCATTAGGATATTTCACTTTTTTCTCTATATCTTTTATTGTGATTAAACCTTTTAGCACGTTGTCTTTGTCTACTACTGGAAGTTTTTCAATTCTGTTTTTATGCAAAATTTCCTGTGCTTCTTCTAAAGTAGTACCTATAGGCACTGTTATTAAATTTTCCTTTGTCATATATTCTGAAATCAGACCATTTAATTTTTTTACAAATCTTAAGTCCCTGTTTGTAAGTATGCCTACAAGTTTTCCATTTTCTGTAATTGGAACACCTGATATTCTATACTGGCTCATTATATCAAGAGCTTCTTTTATTGATTTATCAGGAGATAATGTTACAGGATCAACAATCATACCACTTTGATACCTTTTTACCTTATCAACTTCTGCAGCTTGTTCTTTGATGGGCATATTTTTATGTATTATTCCAATACCGCCTTCCTGTGCTAATGCTATAGCAAGCCGTGATTCTGTGACTGTATCCATTGCTGCACTGACAAGCGGTATATTAAGTTTTATATTACGTGTTAAATAGGTATGCGTATCAATATCTATAGGTAAAATATCAGATTTGCCTGGTATAAGAAGTACATCGTCAAAAGTCAGCCCAACTTTTTCATATATTGTTTTCATATAAATACCTCCAGTATGTTTTAAACTGTTTAAAACTATTATATTTTCTATTATATATAAATGTCAAGGGCGAAAATGGAATAAATGGAAATGGAATAAAAAACTATATGGAAAAAATTACTATGGAATAGTATTATTCTGGGACTACTACAAATTCATCAAAATACCAATATACGGAGCCTGCATTTATAGTGGTAAATGGACCAGCACTAATCTGAATTTTAGCAATACTGCTATAAAATGTTGATACAGTAATATCAGTAGCTGAGTATTTATAGGTGGCAAATGTAGGTGTTTCATTTACATATATATTAGCTTTTTTTGTTGTCATATCCATTTCTATTATTACTCTGTACCATGTATCTGCAAATGCAACAGCACCAGTAGAAACATCTGTATATGTATAACTATTTTTATATACAAAACGTGAATTTGAACCAAGATCAGTTCCATACATTCCTACGCCTATAATATGGGTATTTGTAGCGGATTCTACAAATGAAATAAGGATTTCTCCATTGTCAGACCAGCCTCTTTTTATAAAAGCTTCAACTCTGGCTTTTTGTAAAGTTGGGTTTATGAATCTTCGTATATAAGCACGACTGCCTGCTACAGAAACTGCTCCTGCATAGAATTCTCCCATAAAACTGTTGTATCCAGGAGATATATAATCATATATAAACATATCAGGTTCTTCAGTTGTATCTTGTATCCAATTGCCAGAAATACCATAATTAAAAGTTTCACTAAAACTACCATTGCCATCGCTTAAATTCAGTTTTATATCAGAAGATAAAATTGTGGTTTGGCCAGATGTAACTACTATACTTGTTGTACTGTTGCTTTTGAAAAAACTACGTGTTGTAGTAGCACTATAAGTTCCAGCTGGAACATCATTTATTGTGAAAGCACCTAAAGCATCAGTAGTTGCAGTGGGAGAGCTACCGGATGCAGGCGTTATTGATACAGTAGCATTTACAAGTGGTGAGCCATAATTATCTGTAACTTTACCTGATATTTTACCATTGGTAGTAGTAGTTGTTGTAGTCGTAGTGGTGGTAGTAGTAGTTGGAACTACAGCATCTAAAGCTAAGTCAACAACATTATCTGCTTCAGCTTTAACTTGAACATTTGTTTGTTCTTTATCAGTATACCCAGTTTTTGAAGCTAATAATTTATATATTCCAGGAGTTAAATCTGCGAATGAATAATTTCCAGTAGAAGAAGATGTAGTTGTTAGTGATTTATTATCACTTGAAGTTATGGAAACACTTACACTTGCTATGGCAGTTGAATAATTGGCAGCAGAAGAAAGTTGTATTGTTTGTGTTGCAGAATCATAAACTTTACCTGACACATTAGCTTTTTTAGGGTTTTGCGGATCAAGTGGGTTAGTGCGATCTAAATTTTTCTTTGCACAACTGGATATTAATGAAATAAATATTGCAAGACTTATATATTTTAAAACTGTTTTTTTTGTATACATAATTTTTCCTCTATTCTATTATTCTGGAGATAGGACAAGTTCATCAAGATACCATGTTACTGAACCTGAATTTACATTGACAGTTGGACCAGCACTAATCTGAATTTTTTCAATATAAGGAGAAGATGATGATACAGCAATGTCAGTAGCTGAATATTTATAAGTAGCAAATGTAGGTATTTCATTTACATATATATTAGCTTTTTTTGTTGAAGCATCCATTTCTATTATTACTCTATACCAAGTATTTGGTTGTGCAATAGCACCAGTAGAAATATCAGTATATGTAGAACCATTTTTATATTGAAGTTTAGAATTTCCACCTGAACCAGTTCCATAAATTCCTACTCCTATAATATTGGTATTATAATAATCTGTAAATGAAACTAAAATTTCACCATTGTCAGAATAACCTTTTGATATAAAAGCTTCGATTCTTGCTTTTGTTAGTGTAGGGGTTATAGATCTTCTTAAATAACCATGAGTATTTAATAAAGAAATTGCCCATGCCATGAAAGTTTCCATCTGGCCTATATATCCATTTGCTATGGCGTCATATATACTTATATCTGGTTCTTCAGTTGTATCTTTTTGCCAATTGGCGGAAAGCGCAGAAGCAAAGTTTTCACTGAAACTTCCACTTCCGTTTCCTACACTTAATGCTATATCAGAAGATAAAGTTGTGGTTTGACCAGATGTAACTGTTATACCTGTTGTGCTGTAGCTTTGAAAAAATCTACGTGCTGTAGTAGCGCTGTAAGTTCCAGCTGGAACATCATTTATTGTGAAAGCACCTAAAGCATCAGTGGTTGCACTGGGAGAGCTACCAGATGCAGGTGTTATTGATACAGTAGCATTTATAAGTGGTGAACCATAATTATCTACAACTTTACCTGATATTTTACCATTAGTTGCAGTAGTAGTGGTAGTTGTAGTAGTAGTTGGAACTACAGCATCTAAAGTTAAATCAACAACATTATCAGCTTCAGCTTTTACTTGAACATTTGTTTGTTCTTTATCAGTATACCCAGTTTTTGTAGCTAAAAATTTATATATTCCAGGAGTTATATCTGTGAATGAATAAGCACCAGTAGAAGAAGATGTAGTTGTTAGTGATTTATTATCACTTGAAGTTATGGAAACACTTACACTTGCTATAGCAGTTGAATAATTGGCAGTAGAAGAAAGTTGTATTGTTTGTGTTGCAGCAGCATAAGTTCTACCTGACACATTAGCTTTTTTAGGATTTTGTGGATCAAGTGGATTAGTTCTGTCTAAATTTTTCTTTGCACAACTGGATATTAATGAAATGAATATTGCCAGACTTATATATGTTAAAACTGTTTTTGTTGTATGCATGGTTTACTCTCCAATTTATTTATTTTTTTGGTAGTCGCAGGCTTTAGCCTGCGGACAAAGAATACATATTTTAGTTTGAAAAATCGCAGGCTAAAGCCTGCGACTACCTTAAATTAAAATCTTAATTTATACGAAAAATCTAAAGCTATGTCGCTATGTTTTGGTATTACATCTAAACATAAACCATTTTTATTATATGGCAATGCACTTGTAGAAGTAGTTTGCGCTGGAAAGAATATAAATGAATCTACAACATTTATTACCCATACAATCATAATTCCTGAAACTACATTTGTAAAATCGGAATATGCAGTATTTGCTTTATTATAATATTCATTAATGAGAGTAGGGTTAGTTTCTCCCTTATACTTTTGATAATCGCCGTCATACTCAGTGTATTTACTAACAGCATTTGTTATCATAAGTGCTTCAATACCTAAATAGACAATACCCATAATAGTGCGATCACTATAAAATTGTCCCCATCCTGGTATTATTAGAGAACGAAGTGCAGCACCGCCAGCGCTTTTTTCAGTTGGGACTACTACACCAATTTCTTTTTTTGGTTCAACCAATTTTTCTGCAGGTACAGATTTTTTTACTTCACGTTTTATTAGCTCAGCTTCAGCAATTCGGACTGTATCTCCTGTTACGACATCTTTTTTCTTGTTTATTATTTTTGCTTTAGATGCTTCATTATCAACTGAAATTAATTCTATTTCTGCAACTCTATCTTTTTCCTGCATAATGACTTTTCCTTTGTCATCTTTAATTGCCTGGCCTAATCTTTCAACTCCAAATTTCATTCCTACTCGGACCTCGTCAGCTGCTCCAACATTTATAATTACTTCTTCTCCACTTACATATAAGATTTTACCAATTACAGGAACTCTTTTGCTTACATTAAATGCCAAAGTTTTAACTGCTTCACCAAGTTTATCTTCAGAATCGCATTGAATGGATTCTGCTAATAGGACGGAGCCTTTTTCTACATCAACCATTCTTATGTTTATTAAATATTTCTCACCGAGTTTGCTTACACTTCCTACTGCAATTTGATTGATATTTAAAAGTTTACCTACTTCAACAGCACATTCTGTATCTGTGCAACCTGCCTGCTGAAATGTTTGCTCTTTTAAAATTTTATCCATATTTTTACGCTCTGCAACAGTAAATCTTCCTGTATTAAAAAGTTCAGTTCTTAAAAGATCAGTTACTGTTGCGGATGTCATTGCTGATACATTGTTTGCATCCATATCTAATACAGCCATAGAGATTTTTTCACTGCTATATCCAACATCTGAAATAAATATTAAAACTAAAGCTAACAAATATAATCTAACGTATTTTTTTATCATAAATTATCTTCTCCTTATTAAGGCATAGTAACCCTTATATATATATTAACACAAAAAAAAATACTGTCAATGTAAAATTTTGTTTTGTTTTAAAATGTTTTAAGCAACTGAATTATTATTGGGCCAAAAAGCATTATGAAAGTTGTGGGAAATATAAAAACAATCAATGGAAATAACAACTTTACAGGCATTTCCATTGCAGATTTTTCAACACGTTGAAAACGTTTAAGTCGCGATTCCTCAGCCTGCATTTTTAATGCTTCAGCTATACTTGTGCCAAATTTTTGTGTTTGAATGATACTTGATACAAATGATGAAAATTCAGGAATATCAATACGCAGTTTCATATCTATAAGTGCATCCATTCTGGGTTTACCTAATCGTAATTCCTGTAAAAGCTGTGCAAATTCTTCAATAATAGGACTGCGTTTGCTTTTTTCAACGAGTTTATGTATTCCGGCATCTAAACTTAATCCAGCTTCTACACAAGCAGTTAATAAATCCAGTGTTGTAGGTAAAGAACGCAAAATCAAATTTTTCTTTATAGTGATTTTTTCCTTGAGCCAGATATCAGGCATAAAAAATCCAAGAGAGATTAATATTATAAATGGCAATAAGCTGTTTTCAAAAACTACAATAGATGCAAAAGCTCCAAATAAAGCAGCCAGATATTTAAAAACTATAAATTCATCTGTATTGAATTTGTATACATTTTTAAAATATTTTAACTGGTTTTCAAGCTTTTCTTTATATATTTTAGGGAATTTTTTACCAAGTACAGGAGATAATTTTTTAATAAGAGGATAAATAGATTTTTCATACACACTGATTTGTTTATCTGTAGAATTAATTCCATTTATTATATCTTTAGTTGCAAATTTAAAACGTGCTAAATTTAAATTTTTAATTTTGATTTCCTGAAAAACTAACACAAAAAGAAAAAAACTGGCAAAAATCAATATAAGTATTAAAATAATCATATTTCTATTTCAACCACCTTTTTTATAAAAAAGGCACCAAGAAGTTCCATTATTAATGCAATGCAAATTAATATTAATCCAAGTGTGGTGTTAAACATTGGCGAAATCAATCCAGGGTCTATTAAATATATCGCAAAAGCTAAAAAAAATGGAAGAAGTCCTACTACAATTCCGGACAAACGTCCTTGGGCAGTTAAAGTATCAATTCTTGCGCGCAGTTTTTGTCTTTCTCGTATGGTAGATGAAATCTTTTTTAATATTTCTGCTATATTTCCGCCACTTTCTTTTGTTACAAGAACAGCAGTAATTGCCAAATTCAGTTCTTCGCTTTTAACGCGTTCCTGCATTTTTAAAAGGGATTCATCTAAAGGCATCCCTAATTTATTTTCCTGTAATACAGTTTTAAATTCTTTGGCTAATGGGCCTTGTGTTTCAGAAGTTAATACATTTATTGCCTGCACAAATGCATTTCCTGCACGCATTGAGTTTGCAATCAAATCAAAGCCATCTGCAAGTTCCTGCTCAAATTTTTGTAAATATTCTTTTGACTTACGTGCTTCAAGATAACGTGGAACAATGAAAATAATCACCACAGAAATTATTATAGAAAAAACTATATTTTTTAGTAAAAGTAATAACACAAGAAATATTATAAAAGGAATTGCTATACGTTTAATCATAAAAATAATATCAGTATTGCTAATGATATAAAGAAAATACCAAGTGAAATTTTAATTTTGCCTAAATGCACTTTGAATATACTGCTTAATTTTTCAGATGTGACACCATAATAAACAAGCAGGAAAACTATCAAAAGTGGCAATATAAACATTAAATTGTATAATAAAAGATATGCTATTCCATAAACTTTAAATGGTGTTGCCTTTACAATATATACTATTGTTGGCAGATACACTTGCCCGGTGCAGGCAAGTTCAAAAAGCGAAACCAATAACCCTAATACAAATGCAGAAGTAAAATATAATTTACTTTTAGATGTTTCTCTGATTTTTTCATGAATTTTTAATTTTAGAAATTTTGGTAATTGCAATATGTTATCACTAATTTTACCTTTTTTATAAAGGTAATAATCATAGAAATTTAAAATCCCAATTATAAAAGCAAATAATACGCCTATCCATTTTATTGTTTTTGAAATAATGGCAAAAGAGGAGAGAGATTGTATTAAACTAAAACCACCTAATCCAACTATGAAATATGTAACAAAAACAGCTAAAGTAAATGCTATGCCTGTGAGAAGTATTTCTTTTTTTTGTTTTCCTGCAAACGTTAAATATGATAGTAAAAAAATGAGTGTTGTAAATGCACAGGGATTTATTCCATCAAGTAGTCCTGCTAAAATAACTGGAATAAATTTAAGTGGTTTGTATTTTCCACTGAATAATTTATTGGCATCACTGCTTTTAAAATCTTTAAATAATTCCAAAATTGGCACAATATTTTTATTGCCTATATATTTGTTTAATTCATTTTCAAAATCTTTTTCTATTTCATCTTTTCCAAGTAATTTACCATTTATTAATAGTGCAGGCATCTTATTATTTTTATCCTGTAGCTTTTCCTCAAGAAATAACAATTTTTCATAATTCTCTGGTTCATTTAAAGGATAAGAAAATATTTTTATGTAAATTTTATTTTTTGTTTCTAGTTCAGGAATTATTTTTTCTTTTAAATCTCTGCAATACTGACAATTTAAAGTGTAAAAGATTGCAAGTTCATAAGGTGTTGATAATTCACTGCTTTTTTCTGGTGTAATATTCGCTTTTGGCAAAATGTTTTTTGTTTTGATTATATTTGCATAAATAGGAAGTGTAACATAAGAAGGTGTAGTATTTGTATCAACAAAAATATAAAATGTGACTTTTTTAGAGTATTTTGCAGGATTAAATGTAACTTTTGCTTTAGCAATAGCTCCTTTTTTAATATCAAAAGTTTCTGGTTTTATTTGAACACATTCACAAGATACACGCGCCTTTAGTTTTAAAACCTCATCACCCGTATTTTTAAATATAAGCGTATCTTCTAATATTTTGTCAGAGGATACATCCCCAAAATCAAATGCAATTTTATTAAGCCGTATTTCAGGTCCAGCAAAACTATAGTTTGCAGAACAGGTTAAAAATAATATGATAATACACTTTAAAAAATTTTTCATGAAATGAATAATTTTTTCATTCGTGGAATCATTTCTTTGTAAACCTCAAAATCTCTTCTTATTCCAATTTTAACAACCAGAATTTTTACTTGTTGTTTTTCTATCCTGTAAATAACGCGATAATTTGATATTGGCAGTTTCCAGAAACCTTTTAATTCATTTCTTAATGGTGTACCATAATTTTCTGGATCTACACTTAATTTTTTTTCTATGGCTTTTAGAATTACTTGTTGCATAGAGGAGTCTATTTTCTTAAAATCTTCTTCAAAGACTAAAGTATGTATTTCAATATTCCACATTATTTTATTCCGACCTTTTTCTTGGCAGATTCTAACGAAATATAATTTTTTGAAGAACTTTTTTCATATCTTTCTTTAGCAATATGTCCAAACATTTTATCTTCTACCATATCTAATATCTCTTGAATTTTTATATATTCGTCTATCGGAAAAAGCACTGCAATTGGTTTATTTCTTTTTTCAATTATTACATTGTTTTTTTTGGTCACTTCTAAAATTTCATCTATCTTGTGTCTCAATTCAGTGATTCCAACCAATGTTGTATTTTCTTTTACAGTTATCATTTAACATCACCTCCAGATGTATTATTTAATATGTAATTTGAAATGTCAATACAAATGTAAGTGGAATTTCCCCATTTTTCAAAATTACCTGCTATTTTGTTCATATATATAATATAAAAAGTAGGGCAAACCTTTAGGTTTGCTCGATTTTAATGGATTTATATCATTTCGCAACTTAATTTTGGAGAAACTCTCCACATTATTTTATTGACAAGATGTATAGTATTGTGTATAATGGTGTATGTATACTGAAGAGGGGGTAAATAAAAATGGCAATAGGATTATCAAAGAAAGAAACAGGAGTATTAAGGGCGATACGTAACCATTTGATAGATGTAGGTGAAAGTCCATCTGTTCGTCAACTTATGAAAGAGTTTGAATATAAATCACCCCGTTCCATTTCTATTTACATAGATAATTTAATTAAGAAGGGATGGATTAAAAGAAAATCAGATACAACTTTACAACTTGTAAAAGATATTGATATAGAGATTAATAACAAGGAATGTGCTCAAACTGTAAAAGTTCCTTTGGTTGGTGTGGTCTCGTGTGGTAGTCCTATTTTAGCAGAAGTAAATGTTAGTGCAGAGATATTGGTGTCAACTGATATAGCTAAGCCACCATACAAATATTTTTTGCTTAGAGCAAAAGGTGATTCTATGAATCAAAATAAAATTAATGATGGAGATATTGTTTTAGTTCGTCAGCAGCCTAATGCTAATAATGGGGATATGGTTGTTGCACTTATTGATGATGAGGCAACTATTAAAGAATTTTTTTGTGAGGCAGGGGCAATTGTTTTAAAACCCAGATCTACGAATGAAACACATAAACCAATAATATTAACAAGGGACTTTAAAATTCAAGGCATTGTTGTTACAACAATCGGAAAATTATAATGAGGAGGTGATATTTTATGAGTAAGAATGTCTTTATTAGTTATGACCATGGTGATGTTTCGCAGGTGAATGGATTTAAGCTTTTAAATAACAATCCAGATCATGTTTTGGATTTTAGAGATCATTCGTTAAAGGATCCAGTTCTAGATAAAAGTGGTAAACCAATTATTTATCCACCAAATGATGATAGGTCTAAACCAGTACGGGAGGAAATTATTTCTAAGTTTGATAATGCTTCAAAACTTGTTGTGCTTATTGGTCCTTCTACTTTTGATAGTGAATGGGTTGATTGGGAGATTAAAACATTTTATAATATGAAATATGACTTATCTGGAGATAAAACTTGGCAACGAATAAGAGGTATGCGACTTAAAGATCGTGATAATGCTAAGAAACCATCTGCATTAGGTGAACGATCAACAGAAGTAATGAATTGGAATCCGGAAAAGCTTGATAAATGGATAGATAAGGATCCTGATTAATAGGAGATTATATGCCAGAACTGAAAAAATTGAATTTAACATTGAATCTTGGTTTTTTAGAAATACAAGCAGAAATTTCAGAGGAAGATCGGCAATGTGCATGGGAATTGTATACTGAAATTAGTACTAGATTGTCCGTAACTGGGAAGAGCAATGACCACAAGTGTGAAAATTTTAAAGGAGAAGTATTTATTGAAAGTCTTGATTCTGTCCATAATTTCTTTAGAGAATGCAGAAGTATAATGAGAAAATTTCCAGTTGGTCAACTTAAGAAAAGTAAAAGTAACCATTTGGGGATTATTATAAATGATTTAATGGTAAATGTTCTTAGACCTTTTTTAGAGAAATGGCAGTCGGATTATAGACATTGGTGGGAATATTGTGGCAAAAAAGCTAAGAGATTACCTCCTATTAAGAGACAAACAAAGTATCCATATTGTCAGAGGTTCTTAGAAGATTGGAAGAATATGAGGGTATTGATTAGAAAGTTACAGACAAAACTTGTTGAGGTATATAAATTAGTGGATGTTAATAAAAAGCCGCAATTATTGCCGAAATAGTTTGATGTAAAGAATTAACATAATTTTCAATGACTATAATCCATGGTTTCACAATATGTTTTAGGATGCATATTTGATTATGTATGAATTACCTTTGCAGAAAGTGTGGAGATTAAAAATGGAAGAAGAAAGAAGGAAAACAGGATTTGCAAAGATTCTACGCGAAATGTCAATACGTAAACAAGAACCCAAAAGGAAAGTTTTTATATCCTTTTGCCACAGGGATGATGATAAAGTTAAATTATTTTTATATAGGTGGACTGAAAGAGAAAAAATATTTATTCCGAAAGCTTTAGGTGTCAGCGATGAAGATGATTTTATTAATAGTGATAATCCAGAATATGTAATTGCGCAAATACGAAAAAGGTACATTCAAGATTCAACAGTAACTATAGTACTTCTTGGTTCTTGTACTCATGGTAGGCGTTTTGTTGATTGGGAAATTAAAGCGAGTTTAAGACAGGGAACGGATAATTTACCGAATGGTCTTTTGGGTATATTATTACCTAATTTATCTAGTGTACATTTGCCAGAACGTTTTGTAGATAATTGGAATAAAGAACATAAAGATTGTTATGCAAGATATAAGTTCTCGCCTACAAATGGTACTGAATTGCGAACTTGGATTGAGGATGCATTTCAATCAAGAAAAAATAGATTCAAATACATAAAGAATGACAAAGAGATTATGAAATATAATGCTAAGTGCAAAATATGTAATATAACTCACTAATGAGTGTGAGAGTATATCTCTGAAATATTTAATTTTGTTAGATTCATTATTTCTTCTTCATGATAAAATGTTAATAGATTCTCTTTAGTTGTTGGTAAAATATAAAGATTAGTAAGTTGGATTATATTTGATAATCTGGATTAAAATACTTATAATACAAGCAATAAAATTCTGGAGTTTTAAGGGAGAAATAATATGTCTGAATCATTGATTGAACAATTGCCAAAAATTGTAGCTGAAGGTAAAAAGGAAGCGGAGAGAATTTTAAATGAGCTTTCGGAAAAAGAAAAGATAATATTACAGACAAATGAGTATGTTTTACCATCTAGAGAAACACAAACACTTTTTAAAGGCAAAGTAAAAGAAGATATAAAACAGAATTGGTACAATAGGCTTATTTATGGCGACAATCTTTTAGTAATGCAGGCATTATTGGCAGGTGATGAATTGCAAGGTTTACCATCTATGCGAGGCAAAATTGATTTAATTTATATTGACCCACCTTTTGATTCTAAAGCTGATTACCGTACTAAAATTACTCTTCCAAATGGAGATATTGAACAAAAACCAACAGTAATAGAACAGTTTGCTTATTCAGATACATGGAAAGATGGAACTGTTTCATATTTAAAAATGATATATCCAAGATTAGTTTTAATGAGAGAATTACTCTCAGAGACAGGATCTATTTATGTTCATATTGATTGGCATGTTGGTCATTATGTAAAAATTATTTTAGATGAAATATTTGGGAAAGAAAATTTTAAAAATGAGATTATTGTTGGTCGTGTTAAAAAAAACGATCCAAATATTAAAAGATTCAATGTTGCAACAGATGTTATATATCTTTATTCGAAAGGTAATAGAATAGTTTTAAATCCAATTCCTGTTGAAATATTAGAAGAAGGTTATTGGCATGCTTTGGATGCTCCCGGTTCTGGAGAAACAAGAAAATTTTTTGATAAATTATTGTCTCCACCTTCAGGAAGGCATTGGATGTGGAATCAAGAGAAAATTGATAGTGCCATAAAAAACAATAAGTTGAGATTAAATCCACAAACAGGAAAACCAGAATATTGGGTTGAGCCAAATCGAGAAAAATTTGCTGATTCAAACTGGTCGGATATTCAAGCGTATACATTCAAATATGGATATGGTACAGAAAAGAATGAAAAATTATTAGAACGTATAATAAAAGCATCATCTAATGATAATTCAATCGTAGCTGATTTTTTCGCTGGTTCTGGCACAACAGGTGCTGTAGCTGAAAAACTTGGAAGACGTTGGATAATGGCAGATATTGGAAAACCTGCTTGTATGATTATGCGTAAACGGTTGATTGATCAAGATGCAAAACCATTTCTTTATCAATCCATAGGTGATTACCAAAAAGAGCAATTTGAAAAGAGTGAGTTTCGTCGTGTCAGTGACCTTTCTCATGTAGTATTGAATTTGTATGGAGCTATTCCTTTTTCTGATACAGAATCTACTCAAAAGAATTTAGGGTATGTAAAAGAATCTCGTACACTTGTTATGGTTGATTCACCTTCTAAACTTACTGGCTATAACACACTTAGACGTGCACAGGAACTTCGCGGTAGTTTTATGGGTGGATGGAAAAAAGTTATAGTGCTTGGGTGGAATTTTGTAACAGATATTGGACAGGTTATATTTAATTTAAATGACCTACAGATTGAAGTGCTTGTTATTCCCCCGGATTTACTTGATAAGCTTAAAACAAAAGCATCTTATCAAAAATTGATAAAAGGTGGGAAAATACGATTTTCTTCACTTCAATATCTAACCATTAAACCTATTCGTGTTGATGAGTTAAATAATGAAAGCGAGCAGATTACAATAGAACTTGATAACTATGTTTTGCTTTCTCCTGATGCTTTACCACTTGAAGAAAAAGATAAAGAAAAACTACAAGAAATAATTTCTAAGGATCCACTTGCTCTTATTGAATATTGGAGCATTGATCCTGATTATGATGGAGATGTTTTTCGTAGTAAATGGCAAGATTATAGAGGTAATGTAGAATCTGATAATGATCCAATGCGTGTTGTAAGAAGCACAAAACTGCACGTTCCAAAAATAAAACATAAACGTAAAGTTTGCATAAAAGCGGTTGATGTATTTGGTTTTGAGAGTGTAGTTATTACAGAGGTAAAATGATGGATAAAATTTATAAAACTGGATATGACTATTTTTTTTGGAATTACGAAGAGCAAACAAAAATTAAGCATTTTGTTGTTAATGAATATTTTGATAAATGGATTAAAATAGTTGGTTCAAGAAATAAAGATCTCTTTTATTTTGATTGCCATGGTGGAAGTGGAGCTTATATTGATGAAGATAAAAAAATATTTTATGGTTCACCTGTACTTGCAGCTGAAACAATAGAAAAAAACATTAATAGTTTAGACAGAAATGTTCAAATAGTAATAATTGAACAAGACAAGAAAAATGTAGATAACCTTAAAAAAATATTTGATTCAAAAAAGTTAAAAGTCAAACCATTTATAATAGAAGGGGATTTTGATAATCAAATAAATAAAATACTTGATAAGAATCTTAATATGCCGTATCCTTCATTTTTTTTCATAGATCCATTTGGTTTTAAAATAAAATTTAAAACACTTAAAAGAATAATGCAGATGCCATTTCATGAAATTGTGCTTAATTTTATGTTTAATAACATAAATAGGTTTTTAATAGAAGGTATTGAAGGTGTTCTGAATGATCTTTTTGGTGGAAATGAATGGAAGGGATTAGTTCAACTTCAAGGCAATGAAAGAGAAAAATCTATAGTAAATCTATTTAGGAATAAGTTAAAAACAATCTGTCAGTATGTTTTTCCTTATAGAATAGCATTTCCTAATAGTGCAAGAACATATTATTATCTTTTTCATCTTGCTAATCATCCTCTTGCTTGTTCTGTAATGAAATCTGCTTTTGCAAAGTATAATTTTGGTAAAGTTGAATATTTGGGTAAAGATAGAATTTATCCTACGCTGTTTGATACTCCAGAAATAGAGCAAAAAAATATTAGTGAATATTTGAAGAAAGAATTTAAAAATAAAACCATTGCGTTTGATCAATTAATAAGCTGTATCATTGATGATGTTCCTTATCTTGAGAGTGCTATTAGGAAAGCACTTAAAGAAATGGAAAAGAAAAAACATATTCAAGTGGAAAGAGTCACAAGTAAGACAAATATAGGACTTAGTGGAAAAGACATTATATATTTTGTATAGTGGTTATTATGAAAACAATAATTAGAAAGTCATTGCTTTATAAAACAGAAGTTGAATATGGAGATTATACTATTAATCATATAGAGGGTTGTTCTCATGGTTGTTTGTATCCTTGTTATGCAATGATGATGGCAAAAAGATTTGGCAAGGTAAAACATTATCAAGAGTGGGTTGAACCTAAAATAGTATCTAATGCTTTGGAATTACTGGAAGAAGAAATACCTAAAAACAAAGATAGAATTAAATTTGTTCATCTTTGTTTTTCAACAGACCCTTTTATGTATGGTTATGAGGAAATATCAAAACTTTCTTATAAGATTATTGAGAGGCTTAATGCTGATGATATAAGATGTACAGCTTTAACAAAAGGTCTATTACCAATAAGCCTTGCCAATTTAAGTAAAGAAAATGAATTTGGAATAACATTAATAACTTTAAAAGATGACTATAGGGAAAAGTTAGAGCCATTTGCATCAATGATAAAGGAAAGAATTAAGCATTTGTATTATTTACACAAAAAGGGGTTAAAAACATGGGTTAGTATAGAACCATATCCAACACCAAATATAATACCACAAGATTTCTTGGAAATTCTTGAAGAAATATCTTTTGTTGATAAAATTATATTTGGCAGACTTAATTATAATGCTAAAGTATCTGAATACAAAGAATATAAAGAGTTTTTTAATGATTTAAGCTATCAAGTAATTCAGTTTTGCGAGAGAAACAATAAAGATTATCATATTAAAAGTGGAACAATAACAGAAATTACTAAACAGGTTAATAAAAGAGAACCTGTTTTTGCAGGACATTAAGATTTATGCCTACTCCTCTTAATATTGGCACTAGAGATATTCCTTTACGGTTTGTAAAACGACTCACCGATATTGTTAATAGTCAATTTGATTTGAAAAATGAAAGCTTCACAGAAAAACTTACTCCATACACTAAAGATTTATTAAAATATTGGTTTGAAGATGGTTTTTGTGAAAACAGAAATATCAATTTTCACAAGGGGCAGAAACAGGCAATTATTAATACTATTTATGTACATGAGATTTTAAAACCAGCAACTGTTTTTGATATGTATTCCTTAGTTGATGATGAAATTCTTGCTGAAATGGATAAGGTGGAGTTAAAAAAATCTAAATATCAACACCCGAAATATGCAATGAAGATGGCAACAGGAACAGGCAAAACATGGGTTATGCATGCGTTACTTATTTGGCAGTATCTGAATGCTAAACACGAGATAGCACAAAGTGGAAGGTATTCTAAAAATTTTTTGCTTGTAGCTCCTGGTTTAATTGTATATGAAAGGTTATTAGATGCTTATCTTGGAAAAGAAAATGAAGAAGGAAAAAGAGATTTTAGTTCTTCTGATTTTAAAGTATATGAATCTCTTTTTATACCTCCATGGTTTGCAGAAGAATTATTTGGTTTTATGCAAAGCGGTGTATGTAGAAAAGAAGAGATTGGTAAAAAGGTTACTGGCGATGGTTTAATTGCAATTGCAAATTGGCATTTGTTGGCTGGTTTAGATGATGAAGAACCGATAGAAGTATCTCCAATAGAAAATCCATCCAAAATCATAGATGATATTTTACCAATAAGACCGGGAATATCTGCTGGACATTCTTTAGAAACATTAGACAATCAATATCTTAAAGGTAATGAACTGGAATTTCTAAAACGATTAAATAATCTGGTTGTTATTAATGATGAAGCACATCACATACATGAAAATAAGTTGTATGGAGATATTCAGGAAGTAGAGTGGCAAAAAAGTCTTACTTATATAAGTTCTACAAAAGGTAGTAAATTTATTCAGATAGATTTTTCAGCTACTCCATATGATGTTACAGGAAGTGGACAAAAGAGGACAAAGCATTATTTCCCACACATAGTTGTTGATTTTGATTTAAGGACAGCGATTCATTCGGGTTTAGTTAAAACTATAGCACTTGATAGAAGAAAAGAAATTGCTTCTTTGCCTTTAGATTTTAAGGCAGAACGTGATGGAAATCAAGTAATATGTTTGTCGTTAGGGCAGAAGGTAATGTTGCGTGCTGGTCTTGCTAAACTTAAAAAATTAGAGGAGCATTTTATTTCACTTACTAAAAACGATAAAAATTCTAAATATCCTAAAATGTTTGTTATATGCGAAGATACTAAAGTGTCACCATTTGTGGTGGAATACTTAACAAAATATGAAGGATTGGATGAAAAAGATGTAGTTCAAATTGATTCAGACAAAAAAGGGTCTATTTCACAAGAAGAATGGCTTAAATTGAAACAAAGACTTTTTAATGTTGATAAACATTTTCAACCAAAAGTGATTGTTTCGGTATTGATGTTAAGAGAGGGTTTTGATATCAATAATATTTGTGTGATTGTACCATTAAGGTCTAGTCAGGCTCCAATTCTTTTGGAACAAGTTATAGGTAGAGGGTTGCGTCTTATGTGGCGTGAACCAGAATATCAAGAGGGTAAAGAAGAAAATAGAATTGCTCTTCTTCAGAAAAAACAGGAACCGAAAAACTATATGGACATTTTAAGTATTGTAGAACACCCTGCGTTTATTGAATTTTATGATGATTTAATTAAAGAGGTGGTAATAATTGAATCAGAGCCAACAGATGGGCAGAGTGTGTTAGGAGATATTATTTCAGTAGGACTTAAGACTAATTATAAGGATTATGATATCTATTTTCCTGTTATTCTTACTGACAAAGAGGAAAATTTAATTCCTACTAAAATAGGAGTTAATAGTTTAGCAATTTTTAATTATTTTGAATTAGAGCAGCTTAAAAAAATGGCACCAAAAGGTGGAGACGTTTTCTTTTCAGAAGAAATGACAGTTAAAACACGTTTTGGAGATTATGAAGTAAAACCAGATATATTTAATTCTAAAAGTTATAATGAATTTATCGCTAAGATTGTTTCTTCTGTGTCTACAATGATTGTGAAAATAAGCGCTCGTAAAACCAAAGAATATCCATCTATGCAGATAAATCAGGTCGAGATTGCAAGAGCAATAGATACGTATGTTCGTACAAGATTGTTTAATAAGAGTTTTGATCCGTTCTTCGAAAATAATTGGCGTGTTCTTTTGTTATCTCAAACAGGAATTGTTGAACATATAATCAAGGAAATAAGTAAAGCTATTTATGAATTACAAAATAATATTGATATTTCTGAAGCAATAGTTATAAAAAGATATTTTTCGGAAATTACACCTTTAAAAATGCGGGAACAATATTGCTTGAAAATAGAGAAAACTATTTACGAAAGACAATCTTATCCATCCAATAAAGGTGGACTTGAAAAGGCATTTATGGAATTTTGCGATACTGATACAAATGTGCAAGCATTTGTGAAGGTAAATGAAAACTATCATTATTTTGCTAAGATTAATTATGTGCGGTCTGATGGGATGTTAGCTTCTTATTCTCCTGATTTTCTTGTAAAAACAAAAGATAAAATCTATATAGTTGAAACAAAAGGACAAGATAGGATTTCTGTCGAAAACGTTAAATTGAAACAATTAGCAACAATTGATTGGACAGAAAGAATTAATAAACTAAAGATAGAGGACAGAATGAATGCTGAATGGGAATATGTGCTTTTGGGCGAAAATACATTTTATACTATGAAAGATAATGGGGCTAATATAATAGACATATTTAATTATGTGAAGATTACAAAGAATATGATCAAAGGAACATTGTTTTAATCTTTTAAAACAGTTTTTAAAATGCAATAAATATTGTTTGTATCTTGCTACAATAGAAGCTAAATGAACTAAATAGTCATAATACTTACTTTTCTATTTTCGTCATTGACGATTTCCTTACTTTAAGGTATACTTGTTACCAGAGGTGAATAAAGATGACTATTACAATGACATCAAAGAATCAAATAACCATACCTAAGAAGATTACAAATGCTTTGAGTTTAGGGAATGGGTCTATGTTTGAGGTAGAGGTTTCTAAAAATAGGATAGAGCTTATTCCTCTGGAGACAAAAGAAAGACAGTTCACAGATGAGGAATACGTGAAATTAGAAAGCCTTGCATTCAAAGAAAAGGGAAAAGAAAAACATGTAACAAAAGGGTTTATCAATAATTTAAAAAAAGGGAAAATCTAATCAATGTCTTTACACCTTTATTACAGACCTTCTTTTAAAAGAAGCCTCAAACGTTTAGGATATGGACAAAAGGAAATAGTAGGACTGATACTTGAATCTTTAGCTGTTTATTATTCTAGTGAGTGCAATCTTTTAGAAGCACAAAAGATAGCTTCACGATTTTTTTATAAACAACTAAGAAAGCCCTATTATGAAGTC
>JBBTED010000047.1:0-28462 GCA_038042445.1 Candidatus Firestoneibacteriota bacterium | reverse complement strand
ACCAGTGCATTCTTTTATTGCAGATATTGTTGTTTTTGCTTCATAAAATATTCCTTCTATTGAAGCAATTAATAAGTCTTCTCTTTTTGCATTAGGTGTAAGCCCTATGTATGCTGCACGAGATAATGAATCACGTTTTGGCGGCCCGCTTCCAAGCAGATGTGGCAACATAAAAATATCAGAAGGTCCTTTATACATTTTTTCCATTATATCTATTAATTTCTGGTGGGTATTTATATCTTTAAATAACTCTTTTTTTATCCAGTTAATTATAGCTCCAGATGAATATATTCCACCCATTACATAAAATTTATTTGGATATACATGGCGACCTGTTGAAAATCCAAAATTATGAACTTTAATTGCGTTAGATAAATTATTAAGTGAAGTAAAAATACTTTCTGCAGTTCCCATTGAATCTAAAATTTTTTCTTCGCTTACTGCTCCAACAGCATAAGCTCCACATACATGGTCGTGTCCTCCTGCACAAACTGGTGTGCCTATAGCTAAGCCTGTTTGTTTAAAAACAGAGGATGTAACTTTGCCGATTAGTGTGCCACTTTGTACTGTATCCGGGAAAATATTACTATCAATGCCTGCTTTATTGCAAAGTTTGCTTGACCACATTTTTTTGGAAATATCAAAAGCCATAGTTCTTGAGGCAATGGAATAATCCATTTTCATTTCACCTGTAAGTTTGAAAGCAATATAATCAGGAATACATAGCCATTTAAAAATTTTTTTAAATATATCTGGTTCATTTTCCTTAAGCCACATTATTTTATTTATACTATAAATATAACTTAAATCTAACCCTGTTATTTTATAAAGTTCATTTAGATTACAATTTTTTTTCCACCAATTCATTTGCGGTTGAGTTCTTTTATCAAACCATGTAATTGCCGGATAAAGCCAGTTGCCTTCTTTATTAATTGGGACTCCTGCTTCTGCCATACCAGTAATTGCAATTCCTCTTATACATTTAGGGTCTTTGACTTTTTTAGTTAATTGTTTTACTAGATTAAATATTGTTTTTGAAAGTTCTTGGGGTAGGTAATACGCATTTTCATTTTTATCAAAATGGGTAAGCGTAGTATGTGAAACAAGTGAATAAATTTTTCCGTTTGGTTCAAAAAGACCTGCTTTCCAATTTGTAGTTCCTACATCAATTCCTAAAAGGTAAGTTTTCATTTAAGTAAAAGTGACAAAATTGTTTTTTCAACATGAAGTCTGTTTTCTGCTTGCTCCCAGACAACTGAATTTTTTCCATCAATTACATCTGCAGTTATTTCTTCACCGCGATGTGCAGGTAAACAATGCATTATCATACATTCAGGTTTCGCCAAAGCAAGTAAATTTTTATTAACCTGAAACCTGTTGAATTGTGATTTTTTTGCTTTTGCATCTTTTTCCTGTCCCATACTTATCCATACATCAGTATAAATGACATCAGCAGATTTTGCTGCGAGTTTTGGGTCATTTATTACTTCTATATGAACACCTTTTCTTTTTGCTTCTTTTATTGCAGAAGATACTATTCCAGAGTCTGGTTCATATCCACGTGGGCAAGCAAGGACAAAATTTGCATTTACTTTTGGAGCTGCTAAAAGCCATGAATTAGCTACATTATTTCCATCTCCAATAAAAGCTATTTTTAAGCCATCAAGTTTTTTATGGCGTTCATAAATTGTAAATAAATCTGCAAGTATTTGACACGGATGTTCTAAATCAGTAAGTCCATTTATAACAGGAATTGTAGAATTTTGCGCAAGTTCAAGGACTTCGCTGTGCGAGAAAGTTCTTATAACTATGCCATGGACATATCTGCTTAATACTTTTGCTGTATCAGCACAAGGTTCACCTCTGCTTATCTGGATTTCATCTCCGGACAAATAAGTTACATTTCCACCTAATTCATACATTGCCACTTCAAATGAAATACGGGTTCTTGTAGAGGGCTTAAAAAAAATCAATGCTAAAGTTTTGTCTTGAAGCTGATTTAATTTACGATTACTTTTTCGCATTTTTTTTAGAATCTTTGTTTTTTGTAAAATTAAAGCTATATCTTTTTCAGTTAAATCATTTATTGAAAGCAAATCTCTTTTCATAGATAGTTTTTCCTCCTGATATTAATTGGTTGGACTAAAAAATTTAAATTTTTTTAGTCCAGTTTTGTGAAGAATGAATTTTGATAAAGCCAAAAGTGTTTGAAATCCGTATACAAGACTATTTTTGAAATTTATTGATGAAGAGTTTTTTAAATAACGTGTAGGGCAGGATATTTCTGCAATTTTAAATTTCATCATTACTGTTTGCACTATGATTTCTGTATCAAACACAAAATTGTCTGAATTTAACATAAATGGTATAGTTTTAAGAAGTTTTTTACTGTAAGCTCTATATCCTGTGTGGAATTCTGATAAAGACTGGTTAAGAATAAAATTCTCTATTGCTGTTAAAAATTTGTTTGCGAGATATTTGTAAACAGGCATTCCTCCGTTTAGTGCACTTGAATTAGCCATTCTGGATGCAAGCACTAAATCAGCTTTTCCCTCAGTAATTGGTTTTATTATTTCAGGGATAAGTTTTGGATCATATTGATAATCAGGATGAAGCATAACTATGATATCAGCATTTTCTTTTAATGCTTCTGTATAACAGGTTTTTTGATTTCCACCATATCCACGATTTTCAGGATGAATAAATACTTTTAAGCCTAAAGATTTGGCTGCTTTTGCAGTTTCATCGTGGCTTGCATCATCAACAAGTATTATTTCATCTACACTTTCTTTTGGAATATCGTTATATGTAGATTCAAGTGTTTTTACCGCATTATACGCCGGCATTACAACAACAACTTTTTGTTTTTCTTGCATAAAGGTTATTATATTTTAACAATCTGTGTTTTGCAATATAAATAAAGAAAGCACCTTTATAAAAAGAGGTGCTTTCTTTAAAAATTAAAAAAACTTAATTATGGCTTGTCAAATGTTACTCCTAATTGTTTTGCTAATCCGTCTTTGTCAAGTCTCATTGTTACAATACATCCGTTATCATTTGTCCATTCGTTTTTCACAATTTCAGCGCCACGCACAGAGTCATTTACTGTTGCCTGAATTTTTGAATCAGTTTCCATTGCTTTTTCAATAGTTACACCGCCTGTAATTTTAACACCTTTTAATAAACTGACCATCTGATATTGTGCTGCAACTATTGCTGCATTTCTTGATGTTGCTTTTTTCTGTGTATCAGTAGTAACATCTGCAGCTGGTGCACCAATGCCTATTGCAGTGACATATCTATCAGTATTTGCCTGTTCTGTTACTGTTTCCTTTATTGAGCCATCACTCTTTAATGTTTGACTTCCACCACCGCATCCAATAAAAGATATTGCAAAAACTGATACTATTACAATTGCTACTAAATTTTTCATATAATTCACCTCCTTAATAAATTATATATATTATTTGGGAAAAATGTCAAGTTCAAATACTGTTATTTTTATATTTTATAAGCTTATTTTCTATGACGAATATGATAAATAGTTACAATCTTTTCTTTTGTATCAATTTGATATATTACACGATAATCACCTATACGAATACGATAGCTGGATTCCGAATCTCGAAGTTTTTTGGATTGAATAGGAAATGGATTCTCCGATAGAGTTTCAATAACATTCAGTATCTTGGAAATATATTGTCTGTCAATATTTCTGATATCATGTTCAGCAGAATTTTTCCACTCGACTTTAAATGATGCCATCAGTTTTTAGCTTCTTTTTTAGTTCGTCAAAACTAATAGTTGGTTCATCTTTCCGCTCTGCAATAATAGCAAGATCATGAATGTCTTCTAAAATCCCCTCATAATCTCCTAATGGTAAAACAACAGCTGTTTTTTTACCTAATTTATCTACTATAAATTGTTCATGCAAACCTTTCATTTCCCTCACCTCGTTTAGAGTATATATTAATTATAATTTTATTGTAAAGAGAAAAGTTATTTATTTTTTCTGATATATATAATGAATATGTTTACGAACAATTTATCAAATTAATTATTCTACGGTGTAGAATATTGTTGGAAGCAAGTATGTCAGATTGAAAAGCATTCCATTTATTACCAGAAGGAACAGTTACTTTTCCACCTGCTTTTTGAATTATAAGAGCTGGTGCGGCTATATCCCATGGTTTTAAACCGGAATGGATATATACATCTATTTTTCCATTTGCAAGACTTGCTAAATCAGCAACTGCGCTTCCCATAGATTTTATTTGTCGGACATAAGGACTAATATTGTGTAACCATTTAACCACATTCAATCTTTTTTCTAATGACCATGCCCAATCACAGGCAATTACTGATTCCCGCAAATTGTTAGTTGATGATACATATATTGGCTTGTCATTAAGAAATGCATATTTGATATTTTCCTGAGCCCAATAAATTTCTTTTGTTATTGGTTTGTATATAACACCCAATTCAGGTATTCCTTTACTAACCAATGCAATAGATATAGCAAAATTTGGATTTCCTCTGGAAAAATTAATTGTGCCATCTAATGGGTCAATAACCCATAGGTTTACGGTATTTTTAAATATTGAATAATCTTTAGGAGCTGTTTCTTCTGTTAAAAAATTTGAACGCGGATATTTCTTTAATATATTTTTTCGTAAAAATTCATCTGCTTCTGTATCTGCCTGAGTTGTAAAATCCACACCCGATTTTTGTGTAACAGAATATTTTTTTGCAGCAAAATGTTTTTTTAATATCTCCCCCGCCTGCAAAGTAAGTTTTATTATAAATTTTCTAGTTTTACTTAAATCTATAGAATAATCAGTTTTTTTCATTAAAATATTTACGGAAAAAGTAGAATAAAATAGGTCTTGGCGTAATTATCTTTCCCAAATAATATGCCCGTTAATGTTATGTTTTTCATAATCTTTTAACACATCGTCACAAAAATATATTAATTCCTTATTTTTCTCACTTTTGGCTAATTCATATAAGCGAATAAACATTTTTTTACCAGTTTCTGTTTGTTTAAGATGTTTTTTAATAAAATTGTGTTGCGAACATAGAGTTTGTCCATTTTCAATTATTGCTTTACCACCTTCATATCTTGATTTAATATGATCGACTTGTAATTCAATTCCATCTTCTTTGCCACGTCCACATCTAACGCATTTATATCCATCTCGTTTTAGAATAAACTCTTTTTGTTTAGATGTAAAATCTTCCAGGTCTCGTTGATTAACTGCTTTGGGATCATATTTATACACCCCTTTTTTCACTTTAATCAAAAAACCAACTTCGTGTAAATTCCTAATTGCTCGCCAAGTATCTCGTGGTTTTTTGTTATAAAGTTTTTTATATTTGGTTTCAACCCAATCAACAACTGGGCCATGTGACATATCTTCTTTTGGATGTAACTTAAAATATTCAATAAGCAAGTCTTTAATTGATTTATTCTTTTTTTTCATAGTTTTAATTAAATTAATAAACTTATTTGATTTATTTGTGCTTCTTGTTGTAAACGTTTAATTGCTAAATCGCAATAATTTTTATCAATATCAATACCAATACCTTTTCTATTGTTCAAATACGAAGCAATAAGTGTTGTTCCACTACCTAAAAAAGGATCTAAAACAGTATCGCCAATAAAACTAAATAACTTTATACAGCGTCTTGGCAATTCAATCGGAAATGGAGCGGGGTGACCAATTCTTTTTTTGCTTTCACCGTTAAATGTCCATATACCATTTGTCCACTGCATAAATTCCTCTTTGGTAATATCATTTTTTCTGCTGCTACCAGTTTTTTTCCAACTGTCTTTATACAAAACTAAAATCAATTCTACCGGAGCAATAACATAAGGAGCAGAAGCGGACATATACGAACCCCAAGCAGTGCGTCGGGATATGTTTCCTTCATTCCAAATAATCGTTGAGTGATATTTCCATCCAGCATCTTTTGCAATTTTTGTAATATCTGCGCCAACTGATTTTTGTCCGCCTTTATTTTTATCAAGTGGAATATTTAGCAAAAAACGTCCTTCGTTTTTTGCTAAATAAAAACATTTTTTAATCCATTTTTGAGTGAATTCTAAATAATCCTCGTAAGTTAGATTGTCTGCGTGGGAATTGTAATTAATATCAATATTGTAAGGTGGTGAAGTAACAATCAAATCAATAGAGTTTTCTGGAATGGCGATGATTTTTAAAATATCATCTTTATAAATAGAAATATTATCATTTTCAAAATATGGTTTTTGATAATTAATTTCATCAACTTTTGTATCCTGTTTTACAGCTATTGTATTTTGCATGAAATTATTTTGTTAAATCAGTAGCTGGAACTTTTAACTCTTTGGTGATTTTTTGCAAAGTTTCAAATAATGGTGGGCAAGGGAGGACTTGAACCTCCGAAGGCCTACGGCCGACAGATTTACAGTCTGTTGCGATTGACCACTCCGCCACCTGCCCACTAAGATTTGTTTTTTAAAAGCTGGCGGAGGGAATTGAACCCCCGACCTGAGGTTTACAAAACCCCTGCTCTACCCCTGAGCCACGCCAGCAAGATGAAACATTATAGCAGAAGTAAAAAATTTTTGGCAACTGTTTTTTGTAATGCGAATTGCTTCATATTAAATCTTATTCTTCCTATGATTTTGGCATATTTCACATAAACACTTATTATCCGCATAATGTCTTACACCAACTACACTGACTTTATTTCTATCAGCTCTTTTATAAATTTGATTAAATAAATCCGATTCATTATTTTCAACATATCTCCGTAAAGAATATGCGCATACATCTGCGACTTGCACCATACTCGTTAGTTCGGAATTTACAAATAAAGGTGTTTCAATTATTCTTTTTATTCTGGTCCAAAGCGTTCCTTTTTCATGAAAAGCTTTCATCAAATTAGTGTGTTCTTTGGCAACCGTTTCATTGTTGTCATGAATTATTAGGCCATATACTTCTCTTTTTTCTTTATTTGAAACTGCATTAAGAAACTGTTCAAATCTGGAAACAACTTGTTCAAAAGCTTCTTCGTCAGTTGTCTTTCCGCTTTTTTGTGGATTGTAATATGTTTTGTCAATACAATCAGCAAATAACTTTGCATCATTCCATTTACCAATTTGTTCTGCAATTTCAAATACAAACTTCTTACGTTCATCTTTTAATAAATGAATGTATTTATCAGTTTGTCGATAATTCTTTTTTGTCTGTTTTAATACGTCACTCTTACCTATTTGCTGTAATTTTAGAATTTTACTATTTCTAATTCTGGTTACCTCAAATTTCCTTGTTGTATAATCCATTTTTTCAAAATCCTGGATTTTGCTTTGTTCAATATAGCTTCTTAATATCCATGCAGTATGTATTTCCGAGTCCATTAAGTCATATTTCTTTTTGATTGCGCAAATATCATTTTCAAATTGTTTCCATTTTTCAATAGGAATTGTAAGTCCTGCCAGAATGTAATGACTGGATGTTCCGGGTATTTGGGATGTTCCTGATTCATCAATATAGCAAAGATACATTTTACCTCCATAAAAAAAAAGCGACTGGAGATGGAGACAAAGTCCCCTCTTTGAGACGCTATGCGACTCATTCCAGACGCATATACATTCTATAAAATTCTAAACCACCTGTCAAGTTTTTTTCTACAATCCCAAAACGATTAATATAGTTTTATATAATTATTTTTTGGTGCTTAAGGCACAGTTTGTGTTAGTGCAGGGTTTGCATTCTCCATTGCAGGGTTCTACGTGTATGTTTGTTTTTACTGATGGGGATAAATTATTTGCAATATCTTTTTCCAAATGATTGCATAAATTATGTGCTTTAGCAATGTTCATATCTTTTGGAACTACTAAATGGACATTTACAAATACATCTTCCCCGATTTTTTTTACACTTAAGTTGTGAAAGTCAGCATATTTATCGCTATGGTCATTTAATATTTCAGTAATTTCTTTACGCGTTATTTTTTCTTCATCCTGCTTATTATTTGTAGTTATTGGTTCAGGGTGAACTACAACATCAGTTGAATATCCTAATTCGGATATTTTCTTTTCAATAGCAGTGGTTATTTTATGTACATCAGGAAAGGGTATTGTTTTATCTAATTGAACATGCAAATCAATAAATATCTGCTTGCCTGAGCGTCTTAATCTTAATTTATGAAAATCCGCTACATTTGTTACAGATTCTATTCTTTTTTTAACTTCATCTTCTATTTCCTGTGGGACTTTATCCATTAGGGCATCTAAAGTTTTAATTGCAAGTTTTATACTTGCAATTGCGACTAATATAGCAACTCCTATAGCTGCAAGGGGATCTGCCATAGGAAACCCAAATTTGACAAATATTAATCCGGCTATTACCACTATAGAGCTTAAAACATCGCTGGAGAAATGCAGTGCATCTGCAGCAAGTGCAGAGCTTTGATATTTTTTCGCCACATTTGAAAGTGCGCGTGCTCTGGAAATATCTATAAGTATAGCGCCTATTAATACTGCAAAACTTATTAAATTTACTTCTATTTCCATTTTTTTGCCTAAAATGCGTTCAATGGCTTCTACAGTTATCCAGAAACATGTAAAAAGTAAAAGCAAAGCTTCAGTTAATGCAGCAATACTTTCTACTTTGCCATGTCCATACTGATGTAGTTCATCAGCAGGTTTATCTGTAATTTTCATTGCAAAATAAGTTATAATTGCAGCTCCTAAATCTAAAGTTGAATGTAGAGCTTCTGAAATTATGCCTAAGCTGCCTGTAGTTAATCCAACTACAAATTTTGCCAAAGTTAAAAAAACCGCAGCTATTACAGAACTCAACGCAACACGTTTTTTTTCTTTTATTTCTTTTTGCAAATCAATCATAGTTTTTTAATTCTAAATGATAATACGTTGTTTGTAAATAAAAACTTAAGCATTATGATGAAAAGAGTATGATATCGATAAATAAAATGGTTGACATTTTAATTATCGATATGGTATAAAATGGTATCGATAGATTAATCAGATAAATATTTATATATATGAATAAATAGTAAGGAGGTGTAAATTAAAATGGAAGTTGTATTGTCTCCCAAATATCAATTGTTAGTACCAAAAATTTTACGTAAAGAACTTAGTTTACAAGGCAAACAAAAATTTCAGGTTATTACTAAGGAAGGAATGATTATTTATATTCCTGATAGGGCATTAAAAGAAATGAAAGGGTTTATAAGTGGATTAAATATAAAAGGATTAAGAGAAGAAAGTGAGAGAGTATGATTGTTGTTGATTCTTTTGGTTGGATAGAATATTTATCAAATGGTCCTCTTACAGATAAATATGAAAAGTATTTTTCTGACCTTGCAAAAATTATTACACCTACTATTGTAGTTTATGAGGTGTATAAAAAGATAAAAGTAGCAGGTGGAGAAGAAAAAGCACTGTTAATTATAGGCCAAATAATGAAAACAAAAGTAATTGAATTAAATACTGAAATTGCACTTTCTGCTGTAGAGGTGAGTTTGCGATATTCATTGCCAATGGCTGATGCAATAGTATATGCTACAGGTATAAATACAAAATGTTCTGTTGTTACTTCTGATCCACATTTTAAAAATTTAGATGGAGTAATTTTCATAAAGTGAAAAAAACACAGAAAAATTGATTGAATTTTATTTATTTTTACACTGCTATTGACAAGTTATAGTTAAAAAAGTAGAATTATTCTATAAGTTTAAAAACAGGGGGTAAAAAATATGCTTTTTGATTTCTTTTTTGGAATGTTTTCTAATGATATGGCAATAGATTTAGGTACTGCCAGTACTTTAGTTTATGTTAAAAATAAAGGTATAGTTTTAAGAGAGCCGTCAATTGTTGCTTTAGAGAGAAGTTCCAGAGAAGTATTAGCTGTAGGAAATGATGCAAAAGTAATGTTAGGAAGAACTCCTGCGAATATAGTTGCAATAAGGCCAATGAGAGATGGAGTTATTGCTGATTTCGAAGTTACTGAGAAAATGTTGAAATATTTTATTGCAAAAGTTCATAATAGAAAAACACTGGTTCGTCCGCGTGTGATAGTGGCAATTCCATCAGGAGTAACTGAGGTTGAAAAACGTGCTGTTAGAGATTCTGCAGAGCAGGCAGGTGCAAGGGAAGTTTATTTAATTGAAGAACCAAAGGCTGCAGCAATAGGCGCAGGACTTCCAATTGAAGAGGCATCAGGTAATATGATTGCAGATATAGGGGGAGGAACAACTGAAGTTGCAGTTATATCTTTAGGTGGAATAGTATGCAATAAATCTGTAAGAGTTGGAGGCGATGAGTTAGATGAAGCTATAATTGGGCACCTAAAAAATTCATACAATATTTTGATTGGTGAACGTACAGCAGAAAATATAAAAATAGAAATAGGTTCTGCATTTCCACTTAAGGAAGAATTAAGAATGCAAATAAAGGGTAGGGATTTGGTAACAGGTTTACCTCGTACTATAGAAATTACTTCTGAAGAAATAAGAGATGCTCTTAAAGAACCGCTTATAACCATAATTGATGCAATTAAAGATACTTTGGAAAGAACTCCACCTGAATTATCTGCGGATATTATGGATAGAGGAATAATATTAGCAGGAGGTACATCGCAGCTTAAAGGTCTTGATGAACGTTTGAGAACTGAAACAGGTTTGCCTGTTAATGTAGCAGAGGATCCAATGACCTGTGTGGTGCTTGGTTCAGGCAGGCTGCTTGATGGCAGTATGGAATTACTTAAGAAATTGACAATTTATGAAAGAGAATATTTTTAATCTTTTCTTATGTGGCAGCATTTTCTATGGAAACACAGGCGTAAAATAATTCTTGGAGTATTAGTTGTTTTAAGTGTATCAATTTTATTCCTACACCCATTTTTTAATACTTCTTCTAATACAATATTTCTAAGTTTTACATCTCCTTTTTATAAATTATCGAGTAAAATAAAATTTAAGATTTCTAATTCAATAAATTCCATTTTGATGCTTAAAAATTTACATGAAGAAAATAAATTATTGCGTACTCAGGTTAGTTTACTTAATAAAACAAATATTCAATATGAAGAACTTTTAAATGAAAATGGCAGACTGCGTAATTTATTAAATTTTAAACCATATATATCAAAAAAACAGATAGGGGCTTTTGTCATAGGATATGACCCTGCAAATCTTTTTAAATCAATAATAATAGACAGGGGATATAAAGATAATATTTCAAAAAATATGATTGTTGTAAACGATAAGGGATTAATTGGTAGAGTCCTAAGTGTAACTTCCAATTCAGCGAAAACAATATTAATAACAGATGCAGAAAGCAGTGTGAGTGCAATAGTTCAACGTTCCAGATGTATCGGTTCGTTGGTTGGTGCAGGAAAAAATATGTGTGAAATAAAATATTTGGCACAAAATGATGATGTGCAAATTGGGGATACAATAGTTTCATCAGGTGAAGGAGAAATTTTCCCTAAAGGAATTCCAATAGGAATTGTATCAAATGTAGAAAAGAAAAAAGATGGAATTACATTAAAAGTGGATGTCCAACTTTTTGCAGATTTTTCAAAGCTTGAAGAAGTTTTTGTAAAGATAGAATAAATATGTTAAACAAAATTTTGTTATTTTTATGGGTAGCTTCTGTTATATGTGTAATTGTAATTTTTCAGACAGTTTTGCAGAAAATTTTAGATATAAGGGGGATATTTCCAGATTTACTTCTTGTATTTGTTGTATATTCGGCATTAAATAAAGGAATAGAGGTAGGAATGGTTACGGGTTTTTTTTGTGGAAGCATAATAGATTCTTTATCTTTATCACCTGCAGGTTTGAATATGTTGTCTATGTTAATGCTTGGTTATTTTGTAGGAGTGTTACGAGAGAAAATATATAAAGATAAACCATTTAATCAGATTTTAATTGTAATAATATCTACAATTGTTTATGGGTTGATAATTACTATTTTTATAAAGGTATTTCATTCCAGCAACAGGAATATATTAAATTTTTTAACTATTGGAATACCAGAAGCTATTTATAATGGAGCTATAACATTACCGGTTTTTTATTTACTGGATAAAATATTGCCGTGGAAGAGATTTAAGCCAACCATATATGGGTATTGAACGTATACATATAAAAGAATTAAAACTTTTGCCAGAACGGTTAAAAGTAATAATAGTTTATATACTTATAATTTTTTCAATACTTTTTTTAAGAATTTTGTATCTGCAGGTATTTCGAACAAAACATTTTGGAGAATTAGCATCTTATAATAGTGTAAGAATTGTTCCAAAACGTGCATTTCGTGGAATTATATATGATAGGCAGGGAATACCTCTTGTTGAAAATTTGCCTACATATACAGTATCAATAATACCTGCGGATTTAACAGATAAAAATAATACATTAAATAAATTGAGTTCTATACTTAAGGTTAATATTTCTGATATAGAAGATAAACTTGAAAAAGGAAAATATCATCAATTTGAACCGATTAAAATAGTGGATAGTATAGATGCAAGGCTTGCATCTATACTTGATGAATCCAAATTTGAACTACCAGGTATTGTTATTCAGCTTGATTCAAAGAGGTATTATCCAAATGCAGAAATAGGGGCACATATTTTAGGATATATTGGAGAAGTAAATGAATTGCAGATTCTTGATGGTGAAGGGAAATACTCATTAGGTGATATAATAGGGCAGACAGGTGTTGAAAAAAAATATGATGATATTCTACGCGGCAAAAATGGGCAGATAAAAATTATTGTAAATGCAATAGGAAAACAAGTCGGAATTTTAGAGGAAAAAAATAGAGAAGCAGGTTCTAACATTATTTTAACAATAGATTCTGAATTGCAGAAAACAGCTGAAGAAGCTATGGCAAAAAAGACCGGTGCAGTTATTGTGATGAATCCAAAAAATGGTGAAATATTAGCGTATGTAAGCAAACCTGGTTTTAATCCGAATTTGTTTAGTGTAAGGACATCTTCTGTGGAATGGCAGAAGCTTATGTCTAATCGTGAAAGACCTATGTACAATAGGCCAATAAAAGGTCTTTATGCACCAGGCTCTATTTTTAAATTGATAACAGTAATTGCTGCTTTAGAAAGCAATATGTGCGATGAGCATACGAAAATGACATGTAAAGGTAAATATATATATAATACCTGGGAATTTAAATGCTGGAAAAAAGAAGGACATGGAGCTATTGAGTTAAATGATGCAATAAAAGATTCCTGTGATGTATATCTTTATCAGCTTGGTTTAAAAACAAGAGTTGAAAGAATTGCAAAATATGCAAAATTATTTGGTTTTGGAAGTCCAACAGGATTTGCATTGGGTTCAGAAGAACAAGGAATAGTTCCAACTCCTGAGTGGAAGGAATTTACAACAGGTGTATTTTGGTTTCCAGGTGATACGATGCATATGGCAATTGGGCAGGGATATTTACTTGTAACTCCAATGCAAATTTTGCAGATGGTTAATGTTATTGCTAATGATGGAATTGCTTATGAGCCACATATAACAAAAGAGAAAGGAATTAAACCGTGTATTAATGTTGAAATTAAAAAAAATACTTTTGATATTATAAAAAAAGCTATGTTATCTGTTGTAGAAAATGGAACAGGTTATAGCTCAAGAATACCGGGAGTAAAAATTGCAGGCAAGACTTCTTCAATACAAAATCCACATGGGGCAGATCATGCTGCATTTGTTGCATTTGGTCCTGTAGAAGATCCACAAATCTCTGTGATAGTTTTTGTTGAAAAAGGTGGAAAAGGTAGTGCTGTTGCTGCTCCTATAGCAAGGCAAATCCTTGAAAAATATTTTTCAAAACATAAAAAGGAAGACTATGGTCTGGTGAAAAAAGATGGTTACACCATTCCCTTTGGTCACAAACCATAAAAAAAATTATGCGTCTACAAAGAGACCTTGATTATTTGTTAATTGCAGGAACTTTAATTTTAGTTTTATTTGGAATAATTATGATATATAGTTCAACACATAATTTTGCCTATAATCCTGATTTTGGAACATATTATCTCAGGCAGTTTATGTGGGCAATTTTTGGACTTATATTAATGTTTGTAATTGCAAATATAGATTATCAAATATTAATAGAAGTATCGCATATATTTTATATACTCACTTTAGTTTTGCTAATAGCTACTTTTTTGTTTGGGGGAAGAATTGCAGGAGCTCAGCGGTGGTTTCGCTTGGGACCTATATCTATTCAATCTTCTGAAATTGCAAAAATATCAATAATACTAATGTTGGTAAGATTTTTTACTGATCAGAAAGGCAAAATAGGAATAGTTTCAGGATTATTTTTTGCTTTTATTATAGTTATGATTCCGATGGCATTAATAATTAAACAGCCGGATTTAGGAACTGCACTTTTGTTTATACCAACAGTATTCTGTATGCTTTATATAGTAGGAGTACGTCTTAAATATTTAGGATATATTCTGGGAGGTTTTGCATTTTCATTCCCATTTATCTGGCTTTTGCTTAAGGAATATCAAAAGCTAAGACTTCTTACGTTTTTGAATCCGGGTATGGACCCAAGAGGCGCAGGGTATAATGTTATTCAGTCACAGATAGCAATTGGTTCAGGCGGTTTTTTTGGAAAAGGCTTAATGCATGGAACACAGGTACAGCTTAATTTTGTGCCTGAACATCATACTGATTTTATTTTTGCAGTTATAGGTGAAGAAGTCGGATTTTTTGGTGTCCTAATAATACTATTATTATATCTATTTATAATATTTCAAGGTATAAAAATAGTAACTTTAGCAAGAGATATGACAGGTGTATTAATTGCAATAGGTATAACAACACTTATAGCAATACAAACAATAATAAACATAGGAATGACTATGGGCATTCTTCCTGTTACAGGAATTCCCCTACCATTTATGAGCTATGGAGGCTCATCGCTTCTAACCAATATGTGCGCAATAGGAATCCTACTTTCAGTTCACCGCTGCTCCACAAAATTCCTCGGATAAAAAACAATATGTAAAAAGAGAAAACCCTCTCCTGCAAGGGGAGAGGGGAAAGATTTTTGACAGGTAACGTTTGCAGATTTAAAACCAACAAGCAGGTCTATTTCCTTGTGTATTCCTGAGTATATTTAAACTCGTATTAAAGAAAAAGCAAATGAGATTAATATTCCCTATCAATCTCTTATTAAAGGTTATATCAAAAAAGGTTTATTGGAAGCAAAATAACTACATCTTGTGTTATTAATCTTTCACTATACAAAAAGTGAAAAAAGTAGATTACGCAACTATTATTTTTACTTGATCTTTATATATCTCACTGGAATATCCCTCTGCTATCAAACTGTACATAAGAGAATATTCACCCACTATGTTAGGTGTTGTAACTTTTAGAGTGCCTGGTGTATGAGGTCCTATACTTATATTGCCTAGTTTTATCTTAACTGTCCTAATATTCGGAATCACAAAATCATTGTTTTGTCGCCAACTTGTGTTTTCGGTAGGAAAAATAAGTCCAAAACCATCTGGTATATAGAACCATACTTCCGTTTTTTTTGCTATTTTTCCTTTTTTTAAATATACTTTAAATTTAATATCCAATTCGTGATTTAAATTACAAGTACAAGGGAAAATTATATCTTTAAAATCTATTGATAATTCCTCTTCTTTATCTTTTTCATGCGAAATAAGAGCTGTTTTAAATGCATGAGTAAACTTTTTGGTTTGAAATTCTTCGGAGGTAATTCCTACTTCTTGCACAAGTCTAAGTGACTGACATAATCTATAAATACCTGTACTAATAGCAACAACAGCGAGTATCCATAAGGATATACTTATCTTGCTACTTTCCATATATATTTTTGCACTTTCATTAAACAGAATAGCTAAAATAAAAAAACTTCCTGGAAAAACAACACTTTTTTTAAAGTTAAGTAAGGAATATTTCTTTTGGGTATTTTTTAATTGAATATTAGACTTTTCCCTATTTTTCTTTAATTTTTCTAATTGTTTTTCTAGTTCGGTACTATCTCCTGTTTCTTTAGAGGTTTTGATTTTATTTTCAATATCTTTTATTTGGTTATTGAAGTTTTCTTGTTCCTGCTTCTTTATTTTACTTTCTTCTTCCTTTGCTTTTTCGATTGCATTTCCTAAAAGCGTTATAGCAAAAATGAAGAAAGGTACTATTACACTTAATAAAGTTATGCTTATTGTACTAGTTGTTTCGAAAGGTATAGCCATACTCTCCCTGTTTTTTTACTAGTTGGAAATTATTAATACTTTTGTAATCGTAATTTTTTGAAAAGACTAAATTGAAATCCCTTTTTATTTCCATACAATTATATTGTTCCAATCAGTAAACTTGCTTGATTATTATTATTTGTTTTTGAATCTTTAGGCGTTCGTGCCTCTCTAGGATCAAATGAATCAAGTATGTTCATCTCTTTTTTTACCCTATCCTTTGCCACTTTTATATAATCTGGGTTAATATCAAAACCAATCCATTTTCTGGTTAAAAAATTGGCTACAACGCATGTTGTTCCACTTCCAACAAATGGATCTAAAACCACATCATCTTTATTACTGCTTGCCAAAATTATTCTTTTCATTAAAGCTTCCGGTTTTTGTGTTGGGTGTTCAACTCTTTCAGGATTAGAGTAATGAACATGGGAAAATTCCCAAACATCTCCGGGATTAGCGCCTTTCATATTATTTCGTTCTCTGAAATATTTTTGCGGAATTCTTAAATCATCAATATTAAAAATGAAATCCTCTGATTTTGTGAAATACAAAATATCTTCATGTCTTGGTGAAAATCCTTTTGTTCGTCCCATTCCTTGAGTATAGTGCCAAATTATCCAACCATTGAAATAAAAACCGAGTTCTTGAAGCATTAAAAATAATCGAGAGATGAATTTAACACCCATAAAAACATAAATACTGCCTGAATCTTTCAAAATTCTTTTACTCTCTGTCAGCCAATTTAAAGTAAATTGTTCATATTCGTGCCACTGTTTCCAGTCAATATTATTTCCGTAATCTTTACCTAAATTATACGGTGGATCAGTGCAAATTAAATCGATACTTTTAGTAGGAAGTTTTTTTAATTCTTCTATAGCGTTTCCTATAATAAAATAATTGCTTTCCATATTATTCATTGGGTTTTATCCAATTAAATTTTTCAGCAAGTTTTAACCAGAAGTTGATACCTTTTGATTTTATGTATTTATCATCAATCATTTTTATAAATTGTTCTGCTGTTTTTCTTTCTTCTTCAACATAGTGAATATCTTTAATCTGCATTTGTCCTGTCCCTAATGCTGGATTATAATTTAAATCTTTTGATGAAACATATTTAAGATCGTAAACATGATAAGCAGTAACTTGCATTATTCCATTAGTAATGCCGTCATTATCCGCTTTTTCACTAAATACTTTGTGTTTTAGCGACAGAATCAAAAAGATATAGTCAGGATCATTTAAATATTCATTTCTTATTCTTGCAAATGAAGTAATGTTTGGACTTTTTCCAGAAGTTAAAATATCTTCGGCTGTTGCTTTTGAGTCAACATTTGCAGACACATAATTATCTACATTTTTTAATTTAAATTGCAGAATCATATCAAAAGGATCCAGTCTTTTTCCAGCTTCAACATTAACCAAACCATATTTATTACCAATTTTGTCTGATATTTCTTCAAATTTTTCCAAAGCCCATGCTTCAACAAATGGTCCAGCAACTTTATTTATATTCTCTAATGGTAATCCTCGTTTAAGGTTAGTCCTAATAAAAATTTTATTATTTCCAGTTTTAATTGCTTCTTGTATTATCTCGCGAATTGCAAGACATACTCCATCTGACATTTTTGGATATAATGCAGATTCTTTCGGTAATTTGCGTCTTTTTAAAGTATCATCATTCATAGTTTTATTTTTACAAAAATTAAACAATTATGCAAGAACAATTTAATCAGATTAATAATGTATCTACTGAAGTAATATTTGACTTTTTATAGTAATTTTGATAAAAGTATTCAACAGTCTATAGTATATGATATTTAAAACAATAAGATGGTGTTTAATAATTTGGATATTTTTAATGAGTATAGTTAATTACTATGCTTTTTTAGAGTCATTAAATGTAGTATTCTTCATCCCACTTGATAATTTGGTTAAAACCTTAGGGTATAATTTTAGTATAAAAGAACCAATTATTAAAATAACAAAAAACCTTATCCCATCTTTTTTAGTAGTAGAATATGCTTTACATTTAAATAACAAAAATTTGAAAGAGAAAATAAAAAGATTTTATAATAAAATTACTAATTTACAATTAATTTTGCTGTCATTGCTATTACCAAGTTTGTTATATTTACAAAATAATGTTTTTGGTCATATAAAAGAAATAAACAATAATAAATAATTATGTCAGAAAACGAAATAACAAATAAACAAATTTGGTTTGGTGTTTCTTTAGTTGTGCTTTTGATTGGTGGTTATATTGGTGCGGATTTTTTATTATCATTTAGCATTAGAGATAATAAAAAACAATTAAACATATCAACAAGCTCCGAATACCCCGATTATTCTTCATTAAAAGATTTAAAGAAACTTGTTATTGTTGAAAATTTTCAGAGTTGGACTCCAAATTCAGACCCTAAGACTTTTAAAAGTATAGAAAGGATGATTCTTGAAAAAGGTAATATTACCAAAGGTTATATTTATGTAAAAACTTCAATTAATAATAAGGCATTTTCTAGTTGGGAGAGTATTTATATGAAAATGAATGACAATGGTGGACATTTATTTAGACCAAATTCATTGCCAGTTCCTAAAAGTGACAAAACAGAATTATTATTTGCATTAAACAATATTTTCTATTTGCCTTCAATTCCATATTCTGAAACAAAAACACCCGAAAAAATTAACTGGTTCGATTTTTTTAAAGACAATAAAAAAATAAAAGTGTATTTATTTATTTCGTCTTTAAAACCAGCACTGATTGAAGAAATTACATTATATTATGATTATGTTAGTGATTCCAATTGTTCATTAATAGTTCAATAAGCGAGTATCATTTTATTCTACTTACTACTTAATCAGTGGAACCGACATCCAAAAAATAACTATAAGAGAAAATTAATTTCTGAGGGGTAACTTTTCTTGTTTTCTTGGCACTCCTAGATAAAATATGATATACTTGAGCAATATGGCAAATTTTTTTAGAGAGCAAATAACCGAAATTTTGCCGTTGGTGAATAAGCCAGTGAGGTATATAGGTGGGGAGATAAACTCTGTTTTGAAATCCCATAGTTTGGTGGATGTTAAAATTGCTTTGGCTTTTCCTGATGTGTATGAAATTGGGATGTCATATCTGGGTTTTAAGATAATATACGAAATAATAAATAGCAGGCAGGATTGTTTGGCAGAAAGAGTTTATGCACCTTGGATTGATATGGAGTTATTACTTAAAGAAAAAAATCTTCCACTATTTACTTTGGAATCTTATACACCATTATCAGAATTTGATATTATTGGTTTTTCAGTTCAGTATGAAATGAATTATACAAATATTTTGCAAATACTTGAGTTAGGTAAAATTCCAATATTTGCAAAGGACAGAAATGATAGTGACCCTATTGTTATAGCTGGTGGTCCTTGCACATCTAATCCTGAACCTCTTGCAGATTTTATTGATGTTTTTGTAATAGGAGAAGGAGAAGAAATAATAAATGAAATAATTGATGTTTATAAAGAAAACAAAAATAAAACAAGAAAAGAAATTCTGCTTGCACTTAGCAAATTATCCGGAATTTATGTTCCATCTTTTTATGAAGTTAAATACAATTCAGATGGAACTATTAGTTCTATAACTCCAAAAGAAGAAAATGTGCCATTAAAAATTGAAAAAAGAATTATAAAAGATTTAAACACTGCGTCGTATCCTGTAAGCCAAGTTGTATCACTTACAGAAGTTATACATGACAGATTGACTATAGAAATTATGCGTGGTTGCAAAAGAGCGTGTAGATTCTGCTGTGCAGGTAGTATATACAGGCCTGTAAGGGAAAGAAACATTGAGGAAATAGAAAAAATTGCTATAGAGGGTATAAAAAATACTGGATATAATGAAATATCACTGTCATCTTTATGTACAACAGACCATAGTCAGATAAAAGAAATAATTGAAAGACTAAACACTTTATTTGCTCCAAAATATATATCTATTTCACTTCCTTCTTTGAGAGTGGATTCTTTTTCTGTGGAAATTGCATCTCTTTTGCAAAAAGTAAGAAAAGTTGGTTTGACTTTTGCGCCGGAAGCAGGCACACAGAGAATGCGGGATGTGATAAATAAAAATACTACAGAAGAAGATTTGATGAAAACAATTCATACTGTTTATAGTTCAGGTTGGGATTTAATAAAGCTTTATTTTATGATAGGGCTTCCAACAGAACAAGAAGAAGATGTTCGTGAAATTTCTTCAACTGTTAAAAAAGCAATAAAAATAGGTAGATCCCTGAATGTAAAACACCCTAAAATCAATGTAAGTATTTCAAGTTTTATTCCAAAATCGCATACTGTTTTTCAATGGGAGGCACAGGATAAAGGCGAAACTTTGAGAAACAAAATATCAATTTTGCGAAGGTTGTTGCAAGGTGATATAAAATGGCATGATGTTAATGTAAGTTTATTAGAAGCTGTTTTTGCAAGAGGAGACAGAAGATTAGGTAAAGTATTATTTGCTGCATACAAACTTGGATGCAGATTTGATAGTTGGGCAGAGCATTTTAAATTTTTAAACTGGGAAAAAGCATTTGAGGAATGCAAAATCGACCCTGCATTTTATGCAAACAGAAAAAGAGAATATGAGGAAATTTTGCCATGGGATCATATTTCTTATGGTGTATCAAAAGAAGGTTTAAAAAAGGAAATAGAAAAAGTATATGGAAAAACCACTTCATAAAATAAGGATAAAATATTCTAAAGTAGATGCAATGAAGTTTCTGTCTCACTTGGATGTAAGAAATGTATTTTCTAAAGCAATTTTAAGAGCAAATTTGCCTATTTCTTTTAGTGGAGGATTTAATCCAAAAATGTCCATGACATTTAGTTTTCCACTTCCTGTTGGAACAGAAGGATTACAAGAATATGCGGATTTTGAAATGGAAAAACCAACAGATGCTGGAATATTTTTCCAAAGACTACAAGGACAACTTCCACAAGGACTAAATTTACTTGAGGCAAAGAAAATTCCGATAATTGCAAAAGCACTTACAGTAATAATCAATTTTGCGCATTATGAAATTGAAATCCCAAATTTTGTCGATTGTGAAAATTTAAACACAGAAGTGGAAAATTTTATGAACCAACAAGCAATTGTAGTTGACCACTGGACAAAAACAGGAATTAAACAAATAGATATTAAAAACTCAATTGTTAAATTCACGGTTTTTGATGGGTCTAAACTTCGTATGGCAGTAAATATAGGCAATGAAAAAAATATACGTCCTCATGAGGTAATCGAAAAATTATTCAATTTACCAAAAGAAAAAAGTGTTCTTTTTAAAGTTAAAAGAACAGGCACTTATGTTTTACAAAATAGCGAACTTATTGACCCCTTAAATATAATTTAGGAGGAGAAAATGAAAGATATAGTAGTGATAGGTAGTTTAAATATGGATTTGGTAATGCAGGCAGCCAGATTGCCCAAATTAGGTGAGACTGTTTTGTGCAATGAAAATTATAAAATGATTCCGGGTGGTAAAGGAGCTAATCAGGCTGTAGCAGTAGCTAAGTTGGGTGGAAAATCAATATTTGTTGGCAGAAGAGGCAATGATTCTTTTGGCACTACTTTAGCGAGTAACCTAAAAAAATCAAATGTAATTACGAATTATTTGACTATAGATAAAAAATCTCCCACTGGTATGGCTTTGGTTATGATTGATAAAAATGGTGATAATAGTATTTTGGTGTCTGCTGGTGCAAATAGAGAATGTTGTAAAAAAGATATTGATAAAGTTATTCCTGTTTTAGCAAAGGCAAGTATTTTAGTTGTTCAGCTTGAAATACCTTTTGAAATAGTTTCCTATGCTATATCATTAGCTAATAAATATAATGTGCCTGTATTATTAGATGCTGGTCCTGCCCGAAAATTACCAAATAATATATTTAAAAAAATAGACATTATATCTCCAAATGAAACAGAAACAGAGATATTAATAGGAGTTAAAATAAAAAATATTGAAACAGCTAAAATAGCAGCAAAAAAGTTTTTGAACTTAGGTGTTAAAACAGTAATTTTAAAATTGGGTGAAAAAGGTGCACTATTAGCAACAGGAAAAGAAATACATTATGTTAAGGGAATAAAAGTAAAAACAGTTGATACTACTGCTGCTGGAGATGCTTTTACCGGTGCTTTAGCTGTAGGTTATGCACAGGGAAAAAGTTTATTAGAATCCGTATCTTATGCTAATTATGTTGGAGCATTAACAGTAACGAAACTTGGAGCTCAATCATCTGTACCTACAAAAAAAGAAGTAGAAATATTTATGAAAAAGAAATAATGGGAAATGAAATTTTTATGTAGAAGCCTCTTTAGAGGCGAATGTTAAGAAATTATTCGGGTCTAAAGACCCTTCTACATTATTTTGTGAAAATGGTATCTGTTTTGATATGTGTGTCACCGCAAAATGATAATGTCCTAAAAGAGCAAAAGTTCTTTCAGGACAAATTAAAGTTAGAGTTACCGTTAATCCTGGAGAGACTTTTATAGATCATATGGTGAAAATGGTTGAAAGTGCAAAGCGTCAGAAAACGCCCAATGAGAAAGCTCTTGAAATTCTTCTTATAGGACTTACTGTTCTTTTTATTGTTGTTGTAATTACGTTGAATTATTTTGCAGGATATACGGGTATTGTTATTTCCGTACCTGTTTTAATTTCTCTATTAGTTTGTCTAATGCCTACGACTATTGGAGGTTTACTACCTGCAATTGGTATAGCTGGAATGGACAGGCTTTTAAGCCATAATGTTGTTGCTATGAGTGGTAAAGCTGTAGAGGCCGCAGGAGATGTTAATGTTGTGCTTTTAGATAAAACAGGTACTATTACACTTGGCAATAGAGTAGCGACAGAATTTTTTCCTGAAGAGGGAGTAAGCGAAGAAGAATTAGCTAAAGCTGCTCTTTTGTCTTCGTTGGTTGATGAAACACCCGAAGGTAGAAGCGTTATTATTCTTGCAAAAGAAAAACTTAAATTGAAAAGTATCGATATAAAAACTCCTGATGGAGCACGTTTTATTAAATTCAGTGCTGAGACGAGAATGAGTGGTGTAGATATTGAAGGAAAAAAAATACGCAAAGGTGCTTCTGAATCAGTTGCAATTTTCGTGAAATCTTATAATACGGAATTTTCCGATAATGCTTTGCGTATTTCAGACAGCATTGCAAGTGATGGGGGAACACCTTTAGCTGTGTGCGAAAATGGCAGAGTTCTTGGAATTATAAAGCTTAAGGATGTATTAAAACACGGTATTAAAGAGAGGCTTAGCCAGCTTCAATCAATGGGTATAGAATCAATGATGATTACAGGAGATAATCCGCTTACAGCAGTAGTTATTGCCGCAGAAGCTGGAGTCGGCGATTTTATTGCTCCTGCAAAACCTGAGACAAAACTTCACTGCATTCGTGAATTCCAACGTAGGGGATATATGGTGGCTATGATTGGAGATGGGACTAATGATGCTCCTGCTCTTGCCCAGGCGGATGTAGCTGTTGCAATGAATGCAGGTACGCAATCAGCGAGGGAAGCATCTAATATGATTGACCTTGATTCTAATCCAACCAAGCTTCTTGATATAGTCGAAATCGGAAAACAGATTTTAATCACAAGAGGTGCTTTAACCACATTTAGCGTGGCAAATGATGTATCTAAATATTTTGCAATAATTCCGTCTTTAGCAGGGTTAGCTATGTTGAATATTATGAGACTATCAACTCCTCAAAGCGCTGTGCTTTCAGCAGTGATTTTTAATGCGATAATTATTCCATTACTCATTCCTCTTTCGCTTAAGGGAGTGAGGTGTAAATACACTTCAGCTTCTGATTTATTAAAAAGAAATGTTCTTATATACGGGCTTGGGGGATTCGTGTTGCCTTTTATTGGGATTAAACTTATAGATATGATTATTGTTTTTTTGCATTTAGTATAGTTACGCAAGGAGATTTAATATGAAGATTGTTGTAAGATCGTTTTTAGCATTAATTTTGTTTTCTTTTTTGCTTGGAATATGTTATCCATTGTTTATTTTATTTATTGCACAGATAGGTTTTCCTTATCAGGCGAATGGAAGCTTAATAGTGAAAAACAATATAGTAATAGGCTCTGAACTTATTGGGCAAAGTTTTGCTAGTGCAAAATATTTTCATAGCAGACCTTCTGCTGTTGATTATAATGCATCAGGTTCAGGGGCGAGTAATTACGGACCTTCCAGTGAAAAATTTATAAAACAGGTTGCGGAAAGAATTAAAAAAGAACAGACAGTAAACAAAATATTTGATAAAAATTTGCCTGCTGATATGGTGCTCGCTTCGGCGAGCGGACTTGATCCGCATATTTCACTTGAGAATGCGTTTATTCAGGCGTATCGTGTTGCGCGGATTCGTGGTGTTTCATATGAAATGTTGAAAGAACTTATTGAACAAAATACTGATAATGATTTTTTTGGAATTTGGGGAAGACAAGGCGTAAACGTTTTAAAATTGAATCTTTCTCTTGATAATATTAACAAAAAAAATTAAGGTGATGATATGGAAGAAAAAAGACCGGATCCTGATATACTTCTTGAGCAGGTCAAAAGAGAAGAAATAGAGAATTCGGAAATTAAAGGAAAAGGCAAGCTTAAAATATTTCTTGGATATTCTGCGGGAGTAGGCAAAACTTTTCGTATGCTTCAGGAATCGCAGGCAGCAAAAAATAGTAATAAATCAGTTTGCATTGCTGTAGTGGAAACTCATGGAAGAAAAGAAACTGAAGCAATGCTTTTGGGACTTGAAATCATTCCGCGAAAGAAAGTGGAATATTCAGGTATTGTTTTGTATGAGATGGATATTGACGCTGTGCTTATTCGTCGGCCTTCTCTTGTTCTTATTGATGAACTTGCTCATACAAATGCTCCAGGTTCACGTCACATAAAACGTTATCAGGATGTTGAGGAGTTGCTGAATGCAGGCATTGATGTTTTTACTACTATTAATATTCAGCATATTGAAAGTATGGTTGATGTTGTTCAGCAGGTATCAGGTATAAAGATTAGTGAAACAGTGCCAGATCGTATACTTGCTGAAGCTTCAGAAGTAGAGCTTGTTGATTTGACACCGGAAAAACTTATTGAACGTTTTAAAGAAGGCAAAGTTTATATCCCCAAAAAAGCAGAGCAGGCAATGAAACAGTTTTTTAAAAAAGGAAATCTTCTTGTTCTTCGGGAGCTTTCGCTTAATTATACAGCAAAACAAGTTGATGAAGATGTTCGCGACTATATGCATAAAAATACCGTATCAGCTCCTTGGTTTGTAGGCACCAGGCTTATGACAGGTATAAGTTCCAGCCAGTCTTCAGAACATCTTCTCAGGTTTACGCATAAGATGGCAGAGGATTTAAAGGCTGAGTGGTATGCTGTTTATGTAGAATCTCTTCAGCAGATTAAAATGGATAAAAAAAGCAGTTTACAACTTAATAAAAATATCAGATTAGCTGAAGAGCTTGGAGCTATGGTTGTTTTGCTTAATGGAACTAATGTTGCGGAACAAATGTTAAATTTTGCCCGAAGTAAAAATATAACGCTTATTGTTGCAGGTTCTTCAGAAAGAAATTGGTATGAGCGGTTTTTAAAGGGGTCCATATTAGATAATTTGATTAGAAATAGTAATAATATTAATGTGTTAATTGCAAGTACACAGAAATCATATGAGAAGGTTAAAGAATATAGATTTACTCAAAAGAGAAATATTAAAATATATATAATCTCATTCTTTGCTGTAGTTGTTACTACTGCTATTGGAATACTTTTGCGGGAGAGATTAGATTCTATTAATATTGCAATGATATTGCTTTTACCTGCAATAGCAAGTGGAATTTTTGGAGGATTGCGTGTTGCTTTATTTACATCATTGCTTGCTGTAGCTTTTTTTGATTTCTTTTTTATCCCGCCTTTTTTTGCATTTCGTGTGGATGTTAGATATTTACCTGCTTTTGCAGTATTTATTCTTGTATCGCTTATTATTAGTTATCTTGCTAAATCATTGCGTCAGAAAGCAGAGAGTTCCATACACAGAGAAAAATTCATTTATTCACTATATGGATTTACGAAAAGTGTTATGTCAGCGGGTAATTTAGAGGATATTTTAAATCGCGCAGTAAAGAATATTTATGAAGCGTTTGAATGCAATGTTGTGATTTTTTTGCCGGACACTTCTGGAAAAATAGAGGTTGCAGCAAAAGATAAAAACGATGTTAATTTTAGCGAAACAGATAAAGCTGTAGCAACATGGGTATATAGCAATAGTCAGTCTGCAGGCAGAAGTACTAATACTCTTTCGTCATCTTTATGGTACTATTTACCTCTTAAAGTACAGGATAAAACTATTGGAGTTATTGGATTAAAAAACAGTTATGCAGAGCAGTTTTTAACTCCTGACCAGGATCAGTTGTTCCAGTCTTTTTCAAGTGTAGTTGCTTTGGCTATTGCAAAATCCACTCTTTCAAAATTTTAATGCTTCTATACAATTAAGATGTAGCTTTTATTTCTCTTTTTTAAATGTAATAATGAAACTCTGGCAACAATTATGGAAATATATATATTGATTCTCGAATAACCGTGCTATATAATGTTTTTAAAAGCTATTTAAATAGCTTAAGGATCAGAAAATTAAAAGTATAGAAATTCTAATATAATTAGGAGGAAAATATGCAAAAAATTAAAGAAAGAAAAACAGAATTTTTAGTGGATGAGAACGGATTGCCAAAAGCTGTGGTGTTAAGCATGCAAACTTACAAAAATCTCTTGCAGATAGCTGAAGATAAAGAAGATATAAAAGAATTTGAGAAATTTAAAAATGAAAGAGCAGTACCGTTTGATAAATTTGAACAAGAACTAAAAAGAAATGGCTTATTATAATATTATCATAAAAGAAATTGCCCAAAAGGACATCCGACATCTTGACAAACCTCTTATAAAAGTTATCATCAATAAAATCAAAAATTTATCAGAAAATACAAGGCCTCAAGGAACACTAAAACTAAGTGGTGAAGAAAACAGATGGCGATTAAGAATTGGAGATTATAGAATTTTATATGAAATTGATGATAAAGCACATATAGTTACTATATATAGAGTTCGCCATAGAAAAGAAGTTTACCGCCAATCCTAATTATCGTTATAACCTGCATATTTGTGGAGTTCCACCAAAATTTCACAAACGGCTGCAGCTTCTTCAGTCGTCGCGTTTTTTTCGGTCGGATAGATTGATTTATTAGAAATATGTTTTTATAATTATATGTAAAAGTATGCCACCTATTACAGTAATAATAATACCGATTAGAATACCTAAAAAAAGCCTTTTTTGTGTTTTTATACTATTTTTTGATTCAGTTTTAAGGTCTTTTAATTCCTGTAGTTTTGATTCCATTGCTTTATAATAACTCTCCTTCCTAGCTGAGCTATATTGAAGTATTGCAGACTCAAGTTCTGCATACTTAATATTTGCTATGTTTGTTTTATCTCCGGTTTTTACAAAACACTGAAAGGCAGATGCTATTTCTTGTGATTTATTGGAGGGGAGCATAATTTATCTTTATTTGCTTTTAAGGTATTTAATAACTCTTTTTACGGCAATTTCATTTTTGAATTCATTGCGTTTCTGTTTAATGGTATCCATAAATTCTTTTCCAAATACTTTACCCAATTGAGATACTATTGCATCGTCTGGAAAGGAACCATCAAAAATCATCATTAAACCAATAATAGTTTCAAATTTCTCTTCGTGCGTTAATAAGTTTGAATTATCTATTTTTGTATATAAACAGTCCTGCTTCTGTTCTGTTATTGTTTTGCGGATCGGTTCAAATACAATAATTCCTGTTTTGTATTCTTCTATAAGTTGCAATATATTTTGTTGATTAAGAATATCATTATATTTTTCAAAATATTTCCCTTCAATAATTAAATCGTTTTTTGATTTGTTATTAAAGAATAATTTTGTTAATGCTTTAAACATTAATCATGCTCCTATTTTTCTAACAATTAATATACGAAGTTTCTGATTATCTACTTATTTTAGACGTTTATTTGCTATAAGTCAAGAAATCGTTTTGGTGGAGTTTCCCCAAAATTTCAAAAAACCTCTATTTTTAAGTTTCCAGCACAAA
>JBBTED010000046.1:0-1286 GCA_038042445.1 Candidatus Firestoneibacteriota bacterium | reverse complement strand
AGAAGGAAGAAAGAAAGAAAGGAGAGGAGCATGAGTAAAAAGGAGAATTCTTTACTTGTTTGTGGAAGACCTAGTATAGAGGAACTCTTGGAATGGGCAAGGAAAGAGCGAGCGGAGAGAAGGTTTATAAAAGATAATGAAACACAGAATAGAGATATTGAACGCCTTGCTGAGAAAAGGATTAAAGATACCCCTATTATATTAACAGAAACAATAGATCAATTTTTTAGATAGCGTTTGGTAAAGACAATAAATTTATGAAAGGCCGATTTCTTATTGTAATCGGCCTTTTTTTTTAAACAGCGAGAATAAAAGTGCTTACTTTCAGAAATGTTTCAATTGGAAATTCTTTTTTTAGTTTTATTTATGAATTCTGGTATGCAAGGCAGAAGTCCAATAATAGAGCTTTTCATCGACTGTGTTCCCTTATGAGAAAAATGGAAGCAAAGACAGCTATAGTAGAAAATATAGAACCCAATGATGGATTGATTAGAGAGGAAAAAGAAGCACTTGATAGATATTTTGACTGCAATATTGAAATGCGGATATTTAGGTTGTCTTTTTGCATTGAAAAAATTTCAAAGGAGGAAGAGCTAAAGAAACTTGATGGGAATAATTCATTCCTGGCTAATGCGACGATTATAAATTTTAAAGAAAATGATAGTTGGCACTCTTATATTTTTAACGCCATTGTTACAATTCCTATGATGAAGCCTAAAAAGAAAGAAATATATCATAATTTTATTCCTCTCTTAAATAATTATATTTACAGCACAAAAATGTTTGATTGCCAAATTAAATGCTCCGATAAAGACATATATACTTATAAAATATTTGGTTCGTATTTCTGTCAACAGAATTCCTTTACATCTGTTTGCGGACATGCAGCTTTGTGTATGACTATTAATAACACCGATTTGTCCAAAATTGGTATCATAACAGCGGAACACTTAAATAAATTCCTTCGTATAGATCATAAATCGAAAAGATTCCGTGATAATATAAATATATCGGATACTAATATTATGAGTTTTTTGGAATCCATGGGTTTGTCTGTTGACGGAAAGAATTTTTTCGAGAATAATTATGATGGAAAACCAGTTATTGACTATAGTGAATATTTATACAGGTATATTGAAAGTAGACACCCTTGTTTGTTGATTTTTACTACAAAGGAAAAAAATGAAATGCATATTGTTCCCATCTTAGGGCATACATTAAATACAGATTTATGGAAGCCGGAAGCCGAGATTGCATATAGTAATATAGTGGAAACCGAAGCTCTC
>JBBTED010000045.1:0-2269 GCA_038042445.1 Candidatus Firestoneibacteriota bacterium | reverse complement strand
ATTTTTTCGCTCAAAGCGTCTATCACCTCTTGGGGTTTGTACGCTCCTTTGAAAAACCATTTGTCCGTGAATTCTTCTATCGCTCTCCTTAGAGGCTGGAAAAAGAGAGCTACGATAAAAGCCACGGCCACAAGGGTGATCTGAAAAGTGTCTTCGGGTAAGGATTCGGCGAATACAAAGGGTAATCCAAAAGCCACCAATGAAAATATACCCAAAACAATCGCCAGCAGTATGAAAAGGATCGTCACCTTGCGGATGATGACGACAATATCCAGCAGGCGGTGTTTAATGATGGCGTAGGAAATAATTCCTGCCATTATCAAAGTAAATTGCGGACCAAGCCATGAAAATTCAGAAACACCAAAACGAGGCAGAACAAGATTAAGTATTGACCCGAATATTGCAACTAAAATTGTTGCGAAAAGGACATATTTGATTTGAATCTTATTAACTCCCGTTGCTTTTTTATGCTTAATGATGATGTTTGCAAAAGTCCATAATAGAAGTAAAACAAAATATGCCGTGTAGAGATAATAAGCCGGCCCATAAATAATGTTTTTGTAGCCGTCAAGATTAAGCGATATATCCTTTATATGAAGATTTGTGAATAAAAGAAAGTAAACTATAGCAATGGTTGGAATTGCAGCGATAACCGAAATTATGAGATACCTACTCCCCTTTTTATTGGAGAAAGGAAAAACAAAACTGAAATGCAGGAAGAACGGCAAAATAAGTATGGCTGATATGTTTGCGAGCTTTGTATATAAAATTATATTGCCAAGGTCATTGCTGGTTTCATACAAAAGTATTGTCAAAGTCCATAGCGCGAGAAAAAATACAACAATGGCAAATGATAGATTTGCGATCCTGCTTTTTCCTTTTATATAAAGCGTTAATGCCAAAGCAAGGTTCGTTATAACAGCCAATACAAGAAGAATATCACCCATTATGTTCATATGCGATTTATATTAAAATTTTATTTAAAAATTAAAATATATCTTTATAGATATACCGGGGCGCCATAGGAACTTTTTGTCCGGCTAAAATTTTAACTATTGATGTTATTACAAGAGCGCTGACGATTTCCGCCCCAATCACAATTTGCGGATTGTTATGGCGCAGTTTCATATTTGAAAATATGGATGATATGTTTTCCGCGATGTAGATAGGCAGGTTATTCGGCTTGAATACATTTAGTAAGGTTTTATAAAAGGCTATATCATTGCCAATTATGCCTCCGCCCATTATTTTGTCCAAAGATTTTGTATTTTCATTAAATATCAAAACAAACCCTCCGAATCCGATGTTAAACGGCAGTAGAATGTGTTTTTTATTTTCCTGTCCGGCTTTAACCAAATTGAAATAAACTTCCCCAAAATCCACGGTATTTACAATAAAATCGCTTCGCCGAACGAGGTTTGAAATATCATTATTCGTAATATTTTTTTTAATAACATCAATATTAACTTTTGGATTGATTTTTTTTAATATGGAAGAGGTTGCGGCCGCTTTATTAACTCCAATGTGCGATTTATCAAAAGCCTGCCTATTTAAATTTGACGCTTCAACATTATCGCCGTCAGCCAAGATAAAATTTGAAAATCCCAATCGCGCCGCGGTTTCAGCGATTGAACTCCCAAGGCCACAACCCGCGAAAAAAAGACGAGCTTTCTTTATCTCGCTTTGCAGACTTTCATTGATATATCCCCAATTTCTATCTATCAATTCTTGGTAACTAAAATTTTGCCCTATCATAATCGTGATTTTAATAATTTCAACGCATTTATTTTCCCCAAAACCAACTGCGCGTGTCCGGCCAATTCGCGGAATTTTAGATTTGTTGAAAAAAGTTCATCAATTTCTTTTGATCCGGACCAAGGGACTGTTTCGTTTTTATACATTAATTCCGGGTGATCCGCAAACGCTTTTTCAAGTACGAATAAATCTTTGTTAAATTTAGTCTTCGGCCAAATATTCTTGACAAAATCTACAACCATTTCAATTTCCTTTTTTAATCTCGGCAGCGTACCATCAGGTTTTGGATATATGTCTAATTTACTATGTAAGATTTTATACAATGTCGGATTATCAGTGCGAAAAATGATATAAATCGGGGATAAAAAAGTGAACGGATTATATTTGCTTTGCTTTATTCTCCAAAAGAAATAATCTTTAACAATCGATTTGCTTAAAATAGACATCACTCCCCTTTTCTGAATATCCGGATCAAGCATTAAAGTGGGAATATAAATGATTTTATCACTGTAAT
>JBBTED010000044.1:0-15347 GCA_038042445.1 Candidatus Firestoneibacteriota bacterium | reverse complement strand
TTTCTTGGTTTTTTTATTCCCTTTCAATTCTTTTAGTTGGGATAATGCTACTCATCGTTTGATAGTAAACAGTGCTATAACAAGCAAATTACTTCAAAAAGACCTGCAAAAAATTTTAGATGAAAATAAAAGTGAACTTTTATCTGGTGTTATTGCATCAGATAAGGAAGATATCTATAAATTTCATGACGAACAGATTTGCAAAATAAATATAAAAGAAATTATGGAAAAATTACTTACAAAAACAGATTCAAAAGAAATAGCTTATGAGCTTGGCAGAATCTCTGGTTATATATCTGATATGAATGAGCCATTAAAATTAGAGAAGGTAGAGGGGGAACAGTTTTATACTGTGGTGAAATATGAAATAGGTGTTGCAAAACAAAATTTTGAAATAACTGGATTATCAGCTCCTGTGTATATTGCTTCATTAGACGATTATTTTAGTCAAGTGAGTTTGCGCACTGGGAAATATTATGATGAAATAATTGGTTCCGTAGATAATATAGAAGTTGTTAAAGATACGACACGAGAATTAATTGTGAACTCAATTAATGATACTTTGAGTATTTGGTGGACAGCTTATGAAAATATTTTGCTTAATGAATTGGAGTCAACAGTTGTTTTTTCTGATGATTTTATTAATGTTTCTGACAAATACTTGTCACTTGGTCAAAAAGAGAAAGCTCGCCAATTTTTAATAACAGGAATAAGAAGAAATCCGGAAAGTGTTATTTTATACAAAAAGCTTGGTAGATTTTATGTTAAAAATGATTTATCAGGTTTTGCAGTAGATGTGTATTTAGCATGGCTTGAGAGAAAACCTGATGATTTTGAAATTTGTAGAGAACTTGCACTTGCTTATGAATCAATGCAAGAAAGTGCACCACTTACTTTTGGAAAATATGAAAAAAAAGCTATAGAGCAATGGGAAAAATTACTAAATACAGCATATGATGATGAAGCTAAAACTCATCTTAAAGCTTTAGGAGAATAAATTTGAGGTGGTAAAAATAGATAAATAGTGCTACTAATATTTGTTTTATTGGTTTCTATATAATTGCACAATAGTCTTAGGTCTATTTTTGTACCTTTTGGTAATTGACAGAGATATGAAATAGTGATAGCTAATATATAATATTTATGGTTCAAACTTTTAGAATTTGTCTGGTTTGTTTAATATTACTGACAAGTATTTCTGTTGATGCTGTTATTTCTCGCCTTGTTATAAGTTTGCCTGGTGAAAGATTTATTTCTGCTTCTGGAAATTCAGGTGCACCTGCGACTCAATATGTTGGAACTACTTTTTATATAAGGATTGCAGCTACGAATGATACTCTTACTACAGAGACTTCATATACTGGCGATAAAACGCTTTCTTATACTGTATTAAATGGGACTATAAGTTATACATATTCTACTGTTAATTTTTCTTCAGGTCTTGCATGGGATATACCTGTTACTTTAAATACTGCTGGAACCACTACAATAACTATAAAAGAAGGAACTAATTATGGATATGCAAGTTCGCAGGTTACTGTTATTGAACAATTGGCACAGAGTATAAATACTTCTTTAATAGGAAATTATGTAATAGGACAGCCGGATTTTGTGAGTAATACTTATAATCAGGGAAGAGGTGGTAGAGTAGATGGTTCTAATTATGGAGCTCCGGATGGAGACACTTTATATTATCCACGTGGTTGTTTTATCAGAAATGGGAAAATATATGTAGCTGATTCTTATAATAATAGAGTTTTAATTTTTAATTCTTTGCCTGCAAAAAATAAAGTTTCAGCAGATGTAGTGCTTGGACATCCTGATATGCTTACTACTGGTTATAGTAGCAGTAGCTATAGATATTATTATGTTTATGATGCTTGTGTAGATGATAATAGGATATTTGTTTGTAGTTATTCTTATGATAGAGTGAATATTTACAATACATTAAATCCTTTAAAATCTGTTCTTACAAGGAGTGAAACAATAACTTCAAATGTTATACTTGGTCAGGCTTCATTTTCTGGGGTAGAGCAAGGAACATCAGCAAACAGATTTAATTATCCGTATGGAGTGCATAGTGATGGTATAAAATTATTTGTAGCTGATTTTAATAACAATAGAGTTTTAATATGGAATACTATTCCTACTGTAAGTGCTACACCTGCTGATGTGGTTGTTGGTGCTCCTGATATGAATACTCCAGATAGTGGAACCACTTCGCGTGATTTAAAAACTCCTACAGGAGTATTTTCAGATGGAACAAGGCTTTTTGTAGCAGATTATGGAAATCACAGGGTTTTAATCTGGAATAAAATTCCAACATCAAATTATACACCAGCAGATATAGTTATTGGTCAGAACGATTTTGGAACAGGTAGTTCAAATAGGGGTAACCAGAATAATACACCTGCATCAAATACTTTGTATAACCCAACAAGAGTATTTTGGGCAGACAATAAACTTTTTATAGCTGATTATAATAATCATAGAGTATTAGGATATTATTGTCCTTCTGGATTTACGCAAGAGGATGCTGAATCTGGAGCAGTTTATGTTTTTGGTCAGCCTACTTATGGGACAAGCATAATAAATAGGGGAAATGGGGCTAACTTTGCAACTGCTGATGGGCTTTATAATCCCTGGGGAGTTTCTTATGACACAAGTACTAACCGAGTATTAATAGCAGATACGTATAATCATCGTGTAGTAATTACTGGTATTTTTGTATCTGTATCAGCTCCTTATTCATTATCTGCTAAAATTTTTGAAAATGGTATAAAACTTACATGGTCTGCTTCTACAAAAGGCGATTTAGATTTCTGGTATGATATTTATAGGAGTACTTCAACAAATGGAACATATTCAAAAATAAATTCTTCTGAAATTACTACAACTACTTATCTTGATTCTGATGTGTCCAAAGGAGGCACATATTATTATAAAATTTATGCAGTTGATGGATTTAGAAATACAAGTTCTGCAAGTAATACAGCATCCAGCGGTTTTGTGGAAAATGCTGCTGTAATTTTTGCAAATAAAGAAGGAGAATTAACTGCTTTAGATGATACTAAAACAAAAATAAAAATAGATGCGAATACTATTTCAAGAGATGTAAAATTTAAAATTACACGCACACTGAATGTTCCTACAGGTGCAAAAGAGCCGAAGTTTGCAATAACTGCTTATGATATTTTTGCAGAAGAATATTTAACTGAAACAGCAATAAACAATTTTGATAATTCTATTACTATTATTATTCATTGTACAGCATCTGGTGGGTATGTGGACAATACAAATTCTAAAGTAACAGTTAGTGATGCTAAGAATAAATTGGCAATTGCATACTGGACAGGTATAAATTGGCAGATAACTGGAGGGGATGTAAATGTTGATTCCAATAATACGGATATAACGATAACAGCCAAGACAAAACATTTATCTACTTTTGGAATAATAGTAAAAGATTCACAGATGCCTGTTAGTATATTCCCCAATCCATTTACACCAGATGGTCCGGATTCTAAATTTAAAACTGCAAATTTTACTTTTGATAACACTAATGGGGAGGTAGCAGAACTTAAGGTTTATGATATGGCAGGTATATTAGTTAGGACATTAACTAATGAAAATGGGTTGTCATTGATAAGCTGGGATGGTAAAGATGAAGAGGGAAACACAGTAGAAGGTGGAGCATATCTTTATCAGTTAAAACTTGGAAATACTCAACTTGCAAAAGGAGTAGTTGTAATAGCAAAGTGACGCGAAGCGTCATCCTGAACGATAGTGAAGGATCTAAAAATGAAAATTGTAAAATGTAAATTGCAAAATGACATGAAGCGTCATTCTGAACGAAGTGAAGAATCTCGAAGTGTAAAATTCAATACTAAGTTTTTTGTTTTAACTTTTGCGTTTTGCAATTTACAATTTGCAATTTGTTCTTATGCTGCATTTTTGGACAGAGGTATTGGTGCAAGGCAATGGGGTATGGGTGGCGGTTTTGTTGCGCTCGCTGATGATGCAAATACTGTGATGTATAATCCTGCAGGTGTTGCAATTTTACCTCGTCGTGAAGTCACAGGTACTTATGCTCATCTTTTTGCAGGGATGAAAGGTTTAACTGATAGTTCTATTGCTTATGTTAATCCTGTAAGTAAAGCTATAGGTGCTTTTGGAATAGGTGTATTACTTTTTAATGCTGAGGATTTTTATAAAGAAGGAACATTTGTTTTATCTTATGGCAGATATGTTATAGAAGATTCTATGACAATTGGAATTAATTTAAAATTACTTTCTAAAAATTATTCAACAAATGATACAACTTATGACAATTCTGTTTTTGCAGAAAAAACTTCAGGTTCAGGGGTAACCTTTGATTTAGGTCTTTTAAGAAAACTTGCTGATTTTTGGATACTTGGAATTTCAGGGGAAAATCTGACTAGTCCAAACATCAGTTTGTATTCTGAGGATAAGGTGCCTGTTAATTTGCGATTTGGAACAGCTTTTACTTTGGGAACTTTGATTTCACCAACACGGCATATTGCGAATTTTGAAATTACCAGTAGAAATGGTAGAATAACATATCATTTAGGTATTGAAAATTCAATATTTGATCAGGTGTTTGTTTTACGTGGAGGATATGCTCAGGAATCAAAGAATAGCGGTAAAAGTGTTAGTTGTGGTTTTGGATATATATTCAGATTTGCAAATATGGAAGGACAATTTGATTATGGTTTTACTCTTCCATTTAATTTTATAGAAAATACATATGGCACACATAGGGCAGGTCTTACTTTTAAATTTGGTCAGTCACCTCGTGTAACATTTATAAAAGAAGAAGAGGCAAGAAAAACAAAAGCTGATGAAGAGCGTAAAAAAGTAGAGGAAGAAAAAAAGAAAAAAGCTGAAAAAGAAAAAGATGCTAAAGAAAGCTTTGAAATTCTGAATTTGGCTAAACAGAAATTAGTTAAATCAAAAGCAGAAGATGTAGAGATAACAGCATACATTCCTTTGTTTTTTGATGAACTTGAGAATAAACTTAAAGAAGCACAAGGATTATATGTCAACAAAAATTTTGTAGAAGCAAAATCTGTAGCAGAAAATATTATTGCCCAAATATCAGAGGCGAAAAATAAAATAGATAATTTTAAAAGTACAGCTAAAGCTGAAAATGTTAAGACATCTACAAGTATAGAAATTTCTCAGGTAATTAGTGAAGCTAAAGCAAATCTTGATATTGCTAAAAAATCCGGTGCTGAGAAATACCGTCTTGATTTATTTAAAAAAGTGATAATCGGTATGGATACTGTGCAGGATTTACTGGATGAAAAAAAGACAAGTGAAGCTAATGATGCTGCAATTGAGTTATCTAATAATGCTAAGATTTTAAAAAATACAGTTGAGCAAAAAGTATTGGAAGAATATTTGAATAAAACACTTATAGAAATTAATTCTATAATTGAAACAGCTAAAAAAACAGGAGCTGAAAAATTGTCTTTGGATTTATTGAGATCAGCTAATGAATTATATGATTTGGTTAAGGATAATATTGCTACTGGGGATTTTTTGAAAGCGAAAGAAAATATTGAAAAAGCATTAAAATCTGCCAATGCAGTTTTAGATGATACAAAAGATAAGGCATCAACTAAGAAGAAGAAATGAAAATAAGAGGAGTCAAAATGTTAGGATATAATAAATTATTAATGAGTTGTATAATATTATTTCTTTTTGTGGGTATCGCGAACGCAGTTTTTGTAGATAAGGTGGTATATTATGATGAAAATTATAAAGCGGTATATATACTTAATTGCGAGGACACAGTAGATTTTTTGAAAAGTAAAGAATTCGTAGTGAAAAATGCTGTTGAATTAAAAGAATGGATGAAATCTAAAATAGAAAAAGGTGCATATCAAAGTGTATGTGTGATGGCAATGGGTGTAGCTCCAGATACAGTTTATGAAACTGTTGATAGGGAATGTACTATTTTTAAATATTTGAAAGCAGGAGGTAGAATAGTATGGATAGGTGGTTCATATCCTTTGTGGAGATTAGGGACTGCTGATAATGATATAAAGGTTATTGGTAGTCAAGGACCAACAATGGTTCTTGGAGTAAGAGCTGATACTACAGATTATGAAGCACTAAATATTATAGTTGATCTAAATCCCGTTGCAAGAAATTTGGGTATGAAAGTTTTAGACAGAGGTAAATTTGTAGTTTATCGTTCAGATGTAACTTTAGTTTTATCAAGTCTAAATGAGGCAAGCTTGAGTTCACTAGATAAAACAGCAATATCAGTAGCTTCTACAGAAGATTCAGGTGCAAGTGAAATTCAGGCACAGGCAACTGAATTAACTACAGAGTCAGGAAAAGCATCAGGATATGCATGCAGCTGGTTTAAGAATTACAACAAAGATTATTTTAATAGTGGGTTTATACGTTATAGAGCTACATGGTATAATGGTTCTGATAAGGAACAGAATGAAGATATGTTAAGGCTTGCATTAGTTGAGGCAAAAAAAACAGAAGAATTACAGGAAAAATAAATAGATATGATAAATTATAAAAAATTTACATTTTACATTTTACATTTTACATTTTACATTTTTACTTTTACTGTTAGTGCAGGCGAAGTTTTAATGTGGGCTGCAGATCCTATAATAATTCCTACAAGAGTTGAGGCAACTTTAGGGTTTAACAGTAATTATTCATGGTATTACCAGGAAAAAGCTCCATGGGTTGATATTAAAAAATTTATAACTCCTGCACATAAAGCACAGGGATTTATTGATGTAAAAATAAGAATAATTACTGACTATACTTTTGATGATTCTACGGTTACTAATCCTGCTGTGATTTATGGAAATGCATGGTCTCTTTATTATGGTGACCAGGATTATGAATCAATAAGTGCAGAGAAAAATATAAGAGCATCTGCTGATGGACAATTGTGTGAAATGATAACAGGGAAATATAAGATTGATACAATAAGAGGCACAGATAAAAATAGAGCATATTTTACAAGGCCAACTACAAAATTTGATATGCTTAATAATTCACAGAGGGTTTATTATGCAAAAGATACAGGTGATATTAAAGAATTAGGGAATTATGTTCTTGATTCAGATGGTGTAACATATTACAATTCTCATCCTGCAGGATATGTTCCGGATTATTTAAAATCTTTACCCAGAAATTCAGGGCCAGAACGTATAGATGGATATATAACTTCAGGCATAACAATGCGTTTTGAAGTGCCAAGAGAAGTAAATAATTATTATAGAATCTGGATGGGAACTACAGTATGGTATTATAAAGATAATTACAATGGTTTGTTCTGGCAGTTTACTATGACAACTGATGACACATTGCCGTCAGGGCCTTATGCAGATTTTGATATAGAAGGTGCAGCAAGTGATTATTCAAGAAAGTGGAGACGAGATTTATTTGTCGGTTCTTCATACACTTTGTATTGGCCAGCAAGACATAGTTTTAATGCACCTTGTGGTGTGGATTTGGTTTTTGATGCAAGCCCGACAATTATGTACAATTCTTCTGTCAGTATAAAATCATACCAATGGAATTTTGGTGACGGAGGGCTTGCAGCAGGAAAAGTAGTATCGCATAGATTTGAGAACGAAGGTACTTATGTTGTTACACTTGCTTTAACTGATTCAGATAACAAAACTTATATAGAACACAATTCAAGTTCATCTTTACATATAGAAGGTGCGAAAAAAGAAGTATATGTAAATGTTATAAATAAACCGACATCATACGGGCTTTTGGCACCAGGCCCAAATCCGTGGTATTTCTGGGAAACAAGTAAATTAAATATAAAATATTATTTAGAAAATCCATCTTATGTGAAGATATATATATATAGTGTTTCAGGAACATTGGTTAAAAAGTTAGTAGATGAGGATAGGTCAGCTGGATACCATTTAGTAGAATGGGATGGCAATAATGATTATGGCAATAGTGTTGCAAGTGGAATATATGTATGTTTTATGCAGGCTGGTGGAACAAAAGCATCACGAAAAATATTTTTAGTAAGATGACACGAAGTGTCATCCTGACCCTGAGCATAGCGAAGGGGAAGGATCTCAAAATTAAATATGTATAATGCAAAATTAGGATTTTGGATTTGTTTAGGATTTAGTATTTTGAATTTAGTATTTATTTGTTCTATTCTCTGCTTACTACCTGCAGGGACAAGTTTTGCCGGGATAAGTAGTGTTGGAACTGCTGGTGCGGATTTTTTATTGTTAGATGTAGGAGCAAGGCCAACTGCTATGGGTGGTGCATTTGCGGCAATAGCGGATGATAGTAATGCAATTGCTTATAATCCTGCGGGTATGGCTCTTTTTAAAAAAGAAGAATTGCAGGCAACACATATTGACTATATGGCTTTAATTCCTTATGAACATATTTCTTATGCCCAGCCGATATCAGGAGCTGTAATAGGGTTTAGTATTTTTTCATTGCATACAGATATATGGAAAACTGATGCTGATGGTAATGACATAATGTATGGCAGAGTAATATCAAGCCAAAATGCTTATGCTTTTTCACTTGCATTTAAACTAAGGACGGATTTGTATTTTGGAACAAATCTAAAAGGTATATATGTAAGTACATATACATATAGTGCAGGAAGTGGAGCATTAGATTTAGGATTGCTTTACAAAATAGGAAATGCTTCACTTGGATTAGTTGGTCAACATTTAGGTTTGCCTTTGAAAATGTATAGCCAATCAGATGCGCTTCCAGCAAATATTAAATTAGGATGCGGTATTAAAATTCCTGAAGCAGATATGTTTGTTGCTCTTGACTTAAACAAAGCTTATGATATAGATATACCGAGATTAAATTTCGGTACTGAATTTTGGGCTATTTCCTGGATGGCATTAAGAGGTGGCTTAAGATTAGGTTATGACCTTGGTGATTGGACAATGGGTATGGGATTTAAAGTTAAAATACTTGGAAATTTAACATTTATTGATTATGCTTATGTTCCAATGATTATTGATAATACTCATAGATTTTCAATGATAATAAAATTTTAATGATGAATACTTTAAAAAGGAGTAATAGCAGTATGACAAACATTTTAATGCTAACTTTTTTTATTATATTCTCTGCTTTTTCAGTTGTGTGGGCTGGAGGAGATATTTTTGAAAGTATTGGTGATGTTTTTATCTTTATTCCGAAACAGGTATATTTAGGTGCAGACTGGATGAGAGAACAGGTAGGAGAAGTTCAAAAAAAATATAATATAACTTGGTTTCAATCTTTGAGTTTAGACAGAAGTCCTTCTCAATATTGGAATGACATAACTTATGACCCCAGAATAGCTTATGTGTCAACACCTACATATTCATATCAATATTACACATATTTTAACACCACATGGTCTACAAGATTGCAATCTACAATTTACTTTTATTATTATCAACCTTTGGATTATGATTATTGGTATACAACTGCACGTTATAATTATAAAGCTATAACTTTATCTAATACATTTACTATAGATCCATCTATTTCATTAGGTATATCTGTAACTCGTAAAGTTACACAATATGATGTGGATTATACATATTTTTATAACTTGTATGGTAGTGGATTGCCACCTGATTACTACGAACATACTTATGAACAACAACGTAGCAGTATACGCCAAGGAAGCTATCTGAATTATGGCAATGCAGTTACTGTTACTCTAACAATCCGTCCTTAAAACACGAAGTAAATCTAAATTTTGTTCTTAACATTTTTTACAATTTGTATTACAATACATTTTTATTGTTTGGTGGAAAAATATGGTTACACCATTTCCGTTGGTCAAAAACCATAGTTAAAAAATTATGCGTTTAATTGGGTTGGATATAGGAACTAAAAGAGTTGGAGTTGCAATTGCTGATGAGTTAGGAATTATGGCTCATCCATTTGGCACCATAACCTATAATGGATACAAAGAGCTGTATGAGAAAATAAAGTTAATTGTTGATGAACATAAAATCGAAAAAATTATAGTTGGGTTTCCTAAAAATATGAATGGCTCAAATTCAAAATATTCCGATACAGTGCAAAATATTATATCACAGTTAAAAAAAGAAATTAAAATATCTGTTGATGTTATTGATGAACGTTTATCTACAGTTGAGGCTGAACGTATTCTTATTAATGCTGATGTTAGCAGGAAAACTCGCAAAAATCATATTGATAAATTAGCAGCAATTTTGATTTTGCAAACATATTTAGATAAAATCAAATATCAAAAATGACTAAAAAATTACATCTAATAATAGGCGCGATATTTTTTTTAATACTTTTTGTATTTTTGATAAATTTTATCTGGACTGTTTTTATTCCGGTGAAAATTGAAAATTCTAAAATTATAGATATACCTTCAAAAATGAGTGCGTTTGATGTTGCAATGCTTTTAAAAAAAGAATCTTTAATAAAAAATTCAAAATATTTTCAGATATTAGCCGGAATTACAGGAAAAAGCAGAAAAATTTATGCAGGAAAATATAAATTTGATAAAAATATAAATATGTTTAGTATTTTAAGAAAACTTTCAAGTGGAAAAGAAAAATTGCATACATTTGTAATTTTTGAGGGTGCTACAATAAGGCAGATTGCGCGATTACTTGCAAATCAGGGGTTGGTTAATGAGGATAGATTTATTCAATTGTCAAAAGATGAAAGAATATGTAAATATTATGAAATTCCTGTTAATAGTCTTGAGGGGTATCTTTTTCCGGATACATATTCTATACCTTCTGGTTTTACTGAAGAAGAAATTATTTCTATAATGGCAATTAGATTTGGAAAAGTTGTAAACAAGGATTATTATAGATTAAAGGCAAATAAAAAAGGGTTTTCATTGCATCAGATTATAACAATAGCTTCAATAATTGAAAAAGAAGCAAAAATGGATGAAGAAAGAAAGATAATTTCTGCTGTTTTTCATAATCGATTAAATAAAAACAAGAATCTTGAATCCTGCGCTACAGTTATCTACGCTTTTAGTCTTGTAGGTAAACATAAAACAATATTACATAGCAGAGATGTTTTAATAAAATCTCCTTTTAATACATATTATTATTCTGGTTTACCACCAGGACCTATATGTAATCCCGGTAAAGATTCAATTGATGCTGCATTGGATCCGGCAAATGTCCATTATATTTATTTTGTTTCCAAAAGAGATGGAACACATTATTTTTCAGAAAAGTACGCAGAACATAAAAAAGCAGTTCAAAAATGGAGAAGATAAAAACTATCTATGCCCCCTTTAGTAAAGGGGGATAAAGGGGGAATTTATGGCAAAAAATAATGAAAAAGTAAAGACAGAATGGACTACTGATGATTTTGGTCATACCTATTCAGGCAAAGTACTGTATAAGGGTAAGACTCCTTTTCAAAGTATGGAAATTTTCAAAAATAAAACTTTTGGCACATTGCTTTTTTTAGACAATAAAATTCAAATTTCACAAAAAGATGAAAATAGGTATCATCAGTATTTAGTGGATGCACCTTTGCTTGCACACAAAAATCCTAAAAGTATTTGTATTGTTGGTGGGGGAGATTGTTTTGCTTTGGAAGAGGCAGTAAAGCATTCATCTTTAAAGAGAATTTTAATGGTAGAAATTGATAAAGGAGTTGTAGATTTTTGTGTCCAACATTATCCTGAAATCAAAAGTATTATAAAAGACAAAAGGATAGATATAATTTATCAGGATGCCCGTAAATATTTGGAAGACAATGTAGAAAAATTTGATGTCCTTGTTATTGATTTAACAGAGCCACATGGTCCATCAAAGATGTTGTATACGCATGAATTTTACCAATTACTTAATTGTAGGTTAAATAAAGGTGGAATAATAAGTATTCACACAGACAATTATTTTCTTTTTCCCGAGTCTTTTGCCACAATATATAAGACATTAAGCAGTGTTTATTCCCATATTTTTACAGCAAGAGTGGATATGCCTTGTTTTGGAATGGGATGGACATACAGGATGGCTTCAAAGGACCCAATTTCCAGAGAACGAATTTGTAAAAATTTAAAAGCTCTTGAAAAAAAAGGTTATATATTGGATAAATTTACTCCAAGTGTTTATTTGGTTGAGCCTACTCCAGAAGAAAAATCAGTAGTGAAAAACTTTGGCCGTATATCTACAGATAATAAACCATTTGATAAATTTGAAAAATTTCAGAAATATGTCGTGGGTCGTAAATCTTAGGGATTTTGCTATTGACTTTGTGTAATTCCTTTGATATAAAATCTAATTAGAGATGGGCAATTTAACGAAAAAGGTAATAATTACCATTGTTTTAGTTAGTATTCTTCCTATTGCTTTTTTTACCTATTATATTACATCAATAGTAAAATTAGGTACAAATGACAATGTTAATAATATTGTATTGGATAAAGAACAAGAGGTAATGTCTGAGTTAGCACTTAAATATGCCAGACATATTACATATCAGCTTAAGAAAATAGAAAATGAAGTTAGAGTAATAAAAGATTACACTACACATTTATATACCTATCAGTCTGTAATAGGCAAATTGCCAAAATCTCAAACATATCTAAAACATTCAGTTTTCGGTTTTTATTACACACCAAATAAAACAGATAATTCGTCGTTAATAATAAGTAATATTACTCCAGTAACAGCTCAGATGCAAAAAGAAGCACTACTTACAGAGAATCTGGACATGTTTTTTAAACGTGCAGTTAAGAATAATCCAGCAGTTATAAGGGTTTATTTGGTTACAGCTCAATCTATGCAAAGAATTTATCCTTGGGTTGATTTCGCTGAGTCTGTAAAAAAAGGGCTTATACATCCTAAATTTGATGTTACAAGCGGAAGTACTCCTTATGTGTTATCTGATATAAAACATAATCCAGGGCAGAAAGAAATGTGGACAGATTCGTATAATGATGAAAAATATGGACTTATTATGTCCTGTTATGTGCCAGTATATGTGAATGGAAGACAAAAGGGTGTAATAGGCGCGGATATAATTTTAAGTGAATTATTTAAAGATGTAGTAACTAAAGAATTTAAGTACAAAGGAACTTATATTTTTACAACTGATAAAACCGGGAAAGTGCTTATTTCTTCAAAAGAAGCAAAGGGTGAGGTAAATAATGATGCTTTGCGAAAAATAGTTTTGCAATCAAAATTTGGAGAAAGCACAATTAGTGAAATTAATGTAGGTGGGACACCTAAATTAATTGCTTCTACTTCTTTGATTCCTCCAGGTTGGAATCTTGGTTTAGTTAATTCAAAAAATGATGTATTGATTGCATCTGGAATGGATATTACTAAAGCGGATAATAGTATTTTAAAACAGCGAATGTGGTATATAGCAATATTTTTAATCATACTTTTTATGGTAACAGGAATAGTTTTAGGAAAAAAATTTATTGCGCCGATTACTGATTTGGCGATTGCTTCTAAAGTTATAGCAGATGGGGATTTGGATTATAGAATTAAATCCACACGAACTGATGAAATAGGACAATTAGCAAATAATTTAGATTTACTTGTACAAGATATAAAACGGTATAAAACAGATGGAGTAGAAGAAGGTGGAAAAATAAAAGATCAAATGGATGCTCTTACAACAGAAAATCAGCAGCTTAAGACTGAAGTGTCGAAATCACAGGATATGGTTAATACATTGCAAGCACATATATCCAAATCTCAGGAAACAGTTGAAAATTTAAAATGGACAAGATCTGAAAGTGAAAAATCTTTATCTAATCTGGAGAAAATGAGGCTTGAGTTCCAGAGTAGGAATAAAGAGCTTGAACAACAATTGCAGGAATTGCAAAAACAGCTTAATGAATCAAAAGTGAAATTTGAAGACTTACAGAAAAAATTACAGGGAAAAGAAGAGGAAACAACAAAATTGCAGAATGTGCAAAAAGAAGTAGATAAGGTTAAAGAAGCTTCAAAGGAAACTATATCTAATTCAGAAAAAGTGAGGCTTGAGTTTCAGAATAGGAATAAAGAACTTGAACAACAATTGCAGGAATTACAGAAGCAACTTAATGAATCAAAAATGAAATTTGAAGACTTACAGAAAAAATTACAAGGAAAAGAAGAGGAAATAATAAAATTACGGAATGTGCAAAAAGAAGCAGATAAGGTTAAAGAAGTTTCAAAGGAAACTACATCTTTAAAGGAATCAGTAGCTACAAAAGAATCAATTGTAGTGAAGGAACCAGTAATTACTAAGGAATCAACTGTTGTAAAAGAATCAGTAGTACCTAAGGAGGAGTTAAAACCTGAAGTTCAAAAGCCAAAAGTGCAGACTGAGATTCCAAAACCTAAAATGAATTTACCTCTTGTTGATGAGTTGCCAGTGGATAAGAATGTTCTTATTGTGGATAGTGAAGGTGGTATGTTGAATATATTCAGAGATATAATGTATAAACTTGGTTATACAATTCATGTAGCAAGAGATGCACAGGCTGCGCTTCAGAAGTTGACTTTTGGGCAATATGATTTAATAATTGCAGATACTAAATTTTCTGATATGAGTGTAGATAAGTTTTACGAATCACTTTATGAAACAGACATAGTGCTTGCAAAATGTATAATCTTTTTTATGAGCGATAAAGTAGATGAAAAAACCAAATCATTTATAGAAAAAACCGGAAATCACTATGTTGCAAAATCAGTGACAAAAGAAATATTAGAAGGATTACTAAAAAAAACATAGTATGTTTAGAAAAGCTAAAAACTATAATTTGAAATTTAAAACTTTCCTTAGTTTTAAATTTGAGAAGGAGAATTAGTTGTTATGCCTACTTATGAATATGAATGTCCAAAATGTGGACATCATTTTGAGTTACTTCAGAGTATAAAAGCGTCTTCAGTTAAATCCTGTCCAAAATGCAAAGGGAAAGCCAAACGAATAATGAGTCTTGGTGCAGGTTTTATATTTAAGGGTTCAGGTTTTTATGCTACAGAATATAGAAGTGAAAACTATAAAAAGCGTTCTAAAGAAGAAAAAGGTGAGGTACCTAAGAAGCAGGATTCTCCCAAAAAAACAGATGAAACAAAATCAAAGCCTGCCCTTGTGAAAACGGAGAGTAAAACAAAAGATACATAGCGATTGTTTCATAACTGTCATTCCCGCGAAAGCGGGAATCCAGTGACTTTAAAATCCATTAAAATTAAAGCCTCTGGATTCCCGATAAGAGCATTCGGGAATGACAACTTAAAATATAACCGTTGTGACACAGTTTGAATGATAGCAGGAGTTTGTTAAAATTCATGCAGCTAATGTCAAACAAGGTTTGAGTCCAAGAT
>JBBTED010000043.1:0-2194 GCA_038042445.1 Candidatus Firestoneibacteriota bacterium | reverse complement strand
TTGCCATCCGCCTTCCAGTCAAAGGTGACCCCGCGCAAGCGCAAAACCTTCTCCAGGGCCCGGTCAAGAGGTTGGATGTTCTCCTTCCAGCGCCGGGAGCTGTAGACTGTCCAGAAGAAAAGGGGTCAGGGTGATTTTATTGGCCGTCCACTTTTTTGTTAACCTTACCTGGTTTTTTCTTCTTAAGCACCACATGCAGCGGATAAAACTCAAAATAATCCTCTTCATCAAACCAGGCGCATTTAAAGTGATACAAACGTAAGGATGTTAATCGCGACAAAGCCAAAGCGTAAATGGTAAGTTGGTCTATGGGTTTTTCCTTTTTTGCTGATGGCTTGTAATCCATTATATGGATCATTCCGTTACGAATCTGAACAATGTCAATATGCCCGGTGATGATTTGGTCATCTTCTAAAGTAATCGGAACAGAAAAATTTAATGAATTTTTATAGTGGAGCAAGTCGTCTTTATCCAGAAGGATAGGAACTTCCGTGGCTATGGTAACAGAATCATTTACCAGCATAAACTCCTGCAAAATCTCATGGCGCAGTTTGTTGTTGGCAACCGCCTGCATCACAAAACGGGTGTTCTGGGTGGCGGTATTCGTCTTGGGAGTTATTTTTACTGCATCAAGATTAAAAACACCTTTATATTCTGAAGCGCGTTTTTGGCTTTCTTTAAATACCTGATGGGGACATTCGGCCACCACCAGTTCTAAAAAATCCTGCAAGGGCTTGAATTTATAGTGCCGGAATTCTTCGTTCAGGATTAAATCGGTTTTGGCGCGATGGTATTTATAGCCGTATATCTGTTGATGAAATAATTGTGACTCAACAATGATGTTTCGCTTATCGCAATTTTTTTCAACATATTCCCGCATCCGATGAAAAGAGAGATATTTCTCAAAATCCTTAATCCAGTTGGCTATATTTTGTTTACTTACCGCAATACCATATTTTTCACTTACTTTAGATGCGCTATATTCAAGGGTGTGCAGGCGATTGTATAAAGTGATGGCATCAAGCATCAGATGCAGGGGATAAGTTTTATTTTTAGTAATACCGGGAGTAAACTTTTTATTGCAATCATTACAAAAATACAACTGAACATCTTCATGCTTTTTTTCCCTTAACCCTTTTTTAATAATGTTTTTACCGCTGCAATAAGGGCAGGTGGAAATTTCTTTTTCTTCGATTATTTCTTGCTTGTCTAATAACATCGTTTAGAACAATTAAACATTATACAACTCAAAATTATTTTCTTCTTTCATAATTCATTTTTTTTCATTCAATTGTTCGAAGGTTCTATCGCTCTATTGTTCAAGGGTTGTTTATTAAACACCCTGTCCCACGCTCTTTTCAGATTCAAGATTTTTACCCGTTGAGTTTGGTACTTCTTTAAGATTTTATTCAATATTTCTTTTACTTCTTGTGGTTCAACAGACGCAACTAAAAAGTCAATTTTTGTGATGATGTCGCTTATTATTTGCGCTGTCTTCTCTAATTTTTGCAAGGCCCCGGTTAAGTCACTGAACTTATCACCATACGACTCGGCTATTAAGCGAGGCACATTTTTAGCGAGTTCATACATTATTTCTATTTCTCCTGATAACTTTTTTCTGTTCTTTATGGTTTCGGGCAACTCCATCTGAAATATCTCTACACATAATTGGGTGGTTTGCTTATACACCTCCAAATCGCGAAATGACTTAATGGATGATTTTACCCGAAACTTTTTGTATTCCGGACGCCAGGATGATTTTTGACCACCCTCTTTTTGCTGTTGAGCGTATTTTTTATAAAAGCCCATGAATTTACGATTTACGAATAAGTCCCGGATTTTTGACCAGTCTTAGTGTGTAATTTGAAGCTCATTCAAGAATTGCTTTGTTTTTTACGAAACCTCTTATGCTACAAGTGGTTCCGTCCATATATGCTGTAACATACTTAGTTTTCAACAAGTTATACCAAAAAAGTCCCGGATTTCCTGAAAAAAAAGTCCCGAATTTTTGACAAGCCAGAGGGCAGTGGTTTGGCTTCCTATTAGCCAAAGCCACAAACCCTATGTTTTTCCCGAAAAATCGGGACTTTTTTCCTTTTTTCCTCATGGTGTCAATTAAAATAGAAGCGTCCCCTTTTTCCTACAAATTACCCTTTAATTTGCTTACCGCTTGCCGCAGGTCCTCAATCTGTTG
>JBBTED010000042.1:0-33239 GCA_038042445.1 Candidatus Firestoneibacteriota bacterium | reverse complement strand
TATTGAAAATAAAGGAGTTAAAGAAAAAATAGGACTAAATTTTAACAAAGTCCTGGATAGCTTAGAATATTTAACCTATAACCATTGTTCGTATGAAAATAATTTTAAATGACAAAGAAACATTAATAAATGATGGTTTTACTATTGAAAACTTGATAGATAGTTTAAAACTTAATTCAAAAACAATAGTGGTTGAAGTAAACTTAGACATAATTGCAAAAGATAAGTATTCACAGTTTAAATTGCAAGACAATGATAAAGTTGAAATAATACATTTTGTAGGTGGAGGACAAACGAAATGCAGAATGCAAAGTGCAAAATGCAAAATTTTGAAAAAAGGAGAAATGATTGAAATGGAAGAGGATAAATTAATAATAGCTGGTAAATCTTATTCGTCACGATTGCTTTTAGGTACTGGTAAATATCCAGATTTTAAGGTGATGGCAGAAGCTTTGGGAAAATCAGGAACAGAAATTGTAACAGTTGCAGTTAGAAGAGTTAATTTAGATGATAAATCTAAAGAATCTTTACTTGATTATATAGATAAGTCAAAATATACAATTTTGCCAAATACAGCAGGGGCTTATACAGTTGATGAAGCTGTTCGTATAGCTCATTTGGCATCAGCGTCAGGTTTGTCTAAATTAGTTAAATTAGAAGTTATAGGCGATGAGAAAACATTAATGCCTGATACAACTGCTTTATTAGAAGCTACTAAAATTTTAGTAAAAGATGGTTTTACAGTTTTACCATATACAAATGATGATTGTATAATGGCTAAAAAATTAGAAAATGCTGGTGCATCTGCAATTATGCCTTTAGCATCTCCTATAGGTTCTGGTCAGGGAATTTTAAATCCCCTAAACATAATTCTAATTAAAGAAGCAGTTAAAATTCCAATTATAGTTGATGCTGGTGTAGGTACGGCATCAGATGCCGCAATAGCTATGGAATTGGGTGTTGATGGTATTTTGATGAATACAGGTGTGGCTTTAGCAAAAGATCCTGTTAAAATGGCTTTAGCTATGAGATATGCGGTAATGTCTGGTCGTTTAGCATATTTAGCTGGAAGAATGCCAAAGAAAAAATATGCAAGTGCAAGTAGTCCATTAGAAGGCACCATAAATTGATTGAAAATTTAAAAAATATGGTTTGGTGGAAGAAGACAAACCATAGTCTAAAAAATGTATTACGGATTTATGTTGTTACAGATAGGACAAAAACTGGTGGGAAGTCGTTATCTCAGGTTATTAAATATGCAGTAAAATTTGGAGCAACTGCAGTTCAGCTTCGCGAAAAAGATTTATCTGCACGTGAATTGTTTGAAATAGCAAAAGATTTAAGGAAAATAACCAGTAATAATAAAGTTGCGTTTATAATTAATAACCATGTGGATATTGCACTTGCTGTTGGGGCAGATGGTATTCATTTAGGAAAGGATTCTTTGCCTATAGATGTAATTAAAAGAATAAAAACTAAAAATATGTTTATAGGTGTTTCCTGCCATAGTTTAGATGAAGTAATAGAGGCAAATAATAATGGCGTTGATTATGTTATATTAGGTCCGATATTTAATCCATTAGCAAAAAAATCAGATATCAAATCTCTTGGCATTGAAACAATTAAAAAAGCTAAAAGTAGAATAAGTATCCCAATAATTGCTATTGGTGGAATAACAGAAGAAAATTGCAATAAAGTAATTAATGCTGGTGCTGATGGTGTTGCAGGTATAACGAGTTTTATGTCCGGAGATAATAAGATATTTAAATGTTTAGCAAAAGAAAATTTTTAAGGGTTAATATTTTAGCAAATATTGTAATTCATGATATTTTAAATGATAAATATTTGCAGGGTGCAATTACAAATATTAGTGCAGGTGGGTTAGCTATTCTCATAAATGAGCCAATTGAGGTGGGTACTCCATTGTCAGTAACATTTGAAGTGGAAGGATATAAAAAGCTTCAGAAAATCTCTGGAGATGTAGTTAGAGTTGAGAAATTAACAGACAAATATTATCATGGTATAGCATTTTATAATTTACCAAAAGCTCAGGAAGAGGAATTGGAAAGTTATATTAATTCTTTATACAGTAAGCAACAACGTGCTGTTAAACGTGGCAGATTGTAACACAGGCAAGAATTTGCTTGACATTTATTAGTATATATAATAGCATTTAAAAATTGGAATTTATAAAAGTGTAAAATCTGAATCGTTATTTATGGAAGGCAGGTGAATACAAAGAATTATTTTGCAATATGGCGATTAAACTTGGGGAAGTAGTTGAAGGGACAATAACAAAGATAACAAATTATGGTGCGTTTGTAGATTTGCCTGATGGTAAAAGAGGTTTGGTTCACATTTCTGAAGTATCCCAGGATTTTGTTAAAGATATAAATGATTTTCTTAAGGAAAGACAAAAGATAAAAGTAAAAATTTTAGCTATAAGTCCTGACAATAGGAAAATCGATCTTTCTCTAAAACAGGTATCATCAGAATCAGATGCTAAAATAAATACTGGAGCAAAAGTTGATAATAATGACCGTAAATTTAAACATGAACCAAAAACTATAAGAAGATATAATCATGCTGGGAATTCTGCTTTTGAAGAAATGCTTTCACGTTTTATGAAAACGAGTGAAGAAAAGCTAACAGATTTAAAGAATAATATCGAATCAAAACGTGGTGGTACTGTTAAGAAACAATATTAATTTTTAGCCGGGGTGGCGGAATTGGTAGACGCAAGGGACTTAAAATCCCTCGAACTTACAGTTCATGCCGGTTCGATTCCGGCCTCCGGCATAAACCAATACGCGGGGTGGAGCAGTTGGAAGCTCGTTGGGCTCATAACCCAAAGGTCAGCCGTTCGAATCGGCTCCCCGCAACCAAAATCGCAATTTAATCTTTATTATTATGAATGGAATGATTCCTGTTTTTATTATAGAAGGTAAAACTATTCCGGAAGTTTGGGAAAAAGCAGTTTTGCTAACATGGGAAAAAGGTATAGCTATTTCTACGGAGTATGATAAAAAAGGAGATTTACCAAGTAGAGATTGCACAATGATAATGGTAGTTAAAGAGCCATTTGCTGAGCCAAGAATTCATAGAGCATTTCCTGCAGGCCTTGAAGAATTAGAGATATATAGGCAGGAAGTAGTAGATGGAGTTCATGATCACTGGATATGTCCACAAGAAGGTAAATGGACATATACTTATCATAAGCGATTATTTGAATATGAAATTGAGGGAGAAAAAATAGACCAGATTGCTTATGTAATAGAACGTCTTTCGAAAACTTTTTATTCCAGACGTGCGCAGGCAATAACATGGAATCCAAAAATCGATATTCCAACAGATGATCCACCTTGTCTTCAGCGATGTTGGTTTCGTATACTTGAGGATGAAAATAAAAATTTAGTTTTGAATATGAATACTCATTGGAGATCAAGAGATGCATATAAAGCTGCGTTTATGAATATTTTTGCACTTACTGATTTGCAAAAAGTAGTAGCAGAAAAAATTTCAAAAAAAATAGGTAAAAAAGTTTTAGTTGGTAGATATGTAGATATGTGTGATAGCTTTCATATTTATGGTTCTTATTATAACGAATTCAAAAAATTTCTTGAAACATTGAAAAACCGTACTTTTGAGGAAAGAACATGGAATTCAGAATTTGCTGAGCCATTTTTTGAGATTGGAAGACAGAAATTAAAAGAAGAAAAATGCTAATCAGGCGTCCTGCAGTTGCTGGAACTTTTTACGAAAATAATCCTTCTGCATTAAAAGAACAGATAGCAGAATATGTAAATTTAAAAACTGAAACTGTTGAAGTAAAAGGTGCATTAATTCCTCATGCCGGTTATATTTATTCAGGTAAAGTTGCAGGTGCAGTATATTCAAAAATTAAATTCCCTGAGCTTTTTATAATTCTATGCCCAAATCATACAGGATTAGGCGAGAAATGCTCTATAATGGCTGAAGGTATATGGCAGACACCTTTTGGAGAGGTTCATATTGCACAGAGTATTGCCAATGAAATATTAAATGAGTCTGCGTATTTATCTGATAATGTGCAAGCTCATTTGCATGAGCATGCAATTGAAGTACAATTACCATTTATCCAATATTTTAAAAAGCCATTTAATATTATTCCGATATGTTTGGCTATTGATGATATAAAAGCATTATCAGATATTGGTCAGGCAATAGCTACAGCAGTTAAACATTCAAATAAAAAAACAGTAATAATTTCCAGTTCTGATATGACTCATTATGAGCCTCAGGAAATTGCTAAAGAAAAAGATAAAACTGCTATAGATGCTATACTTGCATTGGATGAAAAATTATTATTAGCAAAGATTGATGAGCTGAAAATTTCTATGTGTGGGTATATTCCAACTGCAGTTATGATTATTGCTTGTAAGCTTTTAGGTGCAACATCTGCTGAACTTGTTAAATATGCAACTTCTGGTGATATAAGTAGTGATTATGGTTCTGTTGTAGGATATGCGGGTATAACAATTAATTAAATTTTCATGTTCGAATTTAATACTCCTCAAAAAATAATATTTGGTTGGGAATCTGTTCGCCATAGTTTGGCTAAAGAGGTTAAAACTTTTGGCAAAAACTGTTTTTTAATAACAGGCAGAAACTCAATGAAAAAATCAGGGATATTATCCGAAATCAAAAAAAATCTTGAAGAAAATAAAATTTCAGTTTCAATATTTTCTGAAGTTGAATCAGATCCATCTATTCAGACTGTTGATGCAGCAACTAAGATTGCAAAAAAAGAAAATTGTGATTGCATAATAGGGTTGGGAGGAGGTAGCTCGCTTGATGTTGCTAAAGCAGTTTCTGTAATGGTGAAAAATAATGGTTCAGTGCGGGAATATTTAGAAAAAAAAGAGATAGAAATTGCTGGTTTGCCATTTATAGCTATTCCAACAACTGCAGGAACAGGAACTGAAGTTACTAAAAACTCTGTTATAACAAATAAAGAAAAAAATATTAAAATTAGCTTGAGAAGTTTTTATATGATTCCAAGTGTAGCGATTTTAGATGCATCTCTTACAGTTTCATTACCTGCTGATATTACTGCATCTACAGGTATGGATGCATTGACTCATGCGATTGAGGCATATTTATCAAAAAGTGCAAATCAAATTACTGATATACTGGCTGAAAAGGCAATAAGCTTAATAGCAAAAAATTTACGTATAGCTGTTAAATCTCCAGATGATAAAAATGCAAGGGAGAATATGTTATTAGCCAGTTTAACAGCAGGTATGGCATTTGCAAATGCAGGTTTAGGAGCAGTTCATGCTTTGGCACATCCACTTGGTGCAAGATTTCATATTCCACATGGTGTAGTAAATGCATTGCTTCTACCGTATGTAATGGAGTTTAATATGTCAGAAAGAATAGATAAATTTATTAAAATAGCAGAGTTGTTTGATGAATCTGATATTGAAGTTTTATCTGAAAAAGAAAAAGCTCAAAAAGCAGTTGTATCTATTCACAAATTAGTGCAGGATATAAATTTGCCACAGAATTTAAATAAGTTTAATGTTGCAAAAGAAGATATTCCAGCAATAGTTGAAGATACTAAATTTTCTGGTTCTTTAAAATACAACCCGAAGATTCTTTCGCAATCCGATCTTTCTGCAATTTTACAATCTGCACTATAAAATTCTAAGTGTAAAAAATATTTTACAAGCATATTATATTATGCTAAAGTCAATATTATGAATGTAAATCTGGAGAATATTCCAAATAAAACAAAAAATATAATAAGAATTATAAGTGAACTAGCAGGAAATTCTGGAGTTAAAATATATGCTGTTGGTGGATTTGTTCGGGATTTAATACTTGATGTAGATAATTTTGATATTGATATAGTTGTGGAAGGTGATGCAATTAAATTAGCTGAAATTTTGGCTAGACATTTTAATGCGACGATTAAGAAGTATAAACAATTTGGGACTGCAGTTATAAGTTTTGATGAGGGGTTTAAAATTGATTTTGCAACAGCAAGGAAAGAGTTGTATGAATATCCCGGTGCAATGCCTGATGTTCAACCAAGCACAATAAAGGATGATTTGGGCCGTAGGGATTTTACTGTAAATGCGATGGCAATAAGTTTAAACAAAGAAGATTTTGGAAGTATTTTGGATTTCTTTGGTGGAAAAAAAGATTTAGAAAATAAAATTATACGTGTCTTACACAAATTAAGTTTCATTGATGATCCTACACGTATATTTAGAGCAATTCGTTTTGAACAAAGATTTGGATTTAAGATTGACGAAAAATCTCAGAATCTTTTAAAAGAAGCAGTTAAACTGGATTTAATAAAAAAAATCAATGGTTTTCGTATTCAGGACGAAATACTTTTAGTTTTAAATGAAAATGAACCATTTAAAGCAATACGTAGGTTATCAGAATTAAATTGTCTTAAATATGTGAATCCTAAAATAATTGTGACTAAAAAGATGGAAAAAGGTTTCTTGAAAATGCAAAATGTTTTTACAACAGATGCTTTAGTCTTAGGTGAAAAATTTTTAAAATGGATATCTTATTTCCTTGTGTTAACAGATGATTTAAACTTAAATGAAATCAAAAAATTATGTGTAGAACTTAAATTTACAATTGGTATAATGGAAATCATCATTTTTTCCAAGCAGAAGTCCCAAAAAGCGTTTTCATTTTTAAATTCTAATATTTTTTTGTCTAATAGTAGAATATATACTAAATTGCATTGTTTTCCAAATGAAACACTTTTATTTTTAATCTCAAAGGCAGAATCAAGTAAAGTAAAAAATATAATTGTAAATTATCTTACAGTTTTATCAAAAATCAAGCCGATTTTGACAGGTAGTGATTTAAAAACACTTGGGTTTTTGCCTGGTCCTGTGTTTAAAAAGATATTAAGTAGCTTGCTTGAAGCAAAATTGAATGGTGTTTTGAGCACTAAAGAAGATGAATTGCGTTATGTTAGTAAATTTTTTATTGGAAAAATCACAAAATAGATGTTATAATCAAAACATAATAAATATGATATTAGATAAAAGGGATGACTATAATAGAAACTATAATGCGAATAATTAGAGAACTTTTATATTGGTTGACTATATTTTTTGCAACTATTGGTTTTTTATCTTTTTTGAAGAGGTATCTTGGTGTGCGAATGAGTATATTCCATGGCCTTCAAAAAAGATTTGATTCTTTATTTGAAAAATACACAAAACTGCAGGAATCTGAAAAAATGACAAAAGAAGAATTATTAGCTGTTTATTCTGTTTTAAATGTTGGTCTTTCTTCTCTTGATATCAATGAGATTTTACAACAACTTATACAAAAGATGGTTGAAGTTACTAATTCTAATGCAGGGCTGATATTGTTGAGACATGATGATACAGATGAGTTTATTTTAAAAGCTTCCTATAGAACTATTGACGTAGGACAAATAAAAAAAATAATTAAACCAAGTGATGGATTTCTTGGAAGAGTTATTAAAGAGGGTAAAACTATTGTAAGTTACAAAGAGCTGAAGGATGATTTTTTAGTAAGTCTATATAAAAAAGGAAATACTATTATGCCAATGCTTGGTGTTCCTCTAAAATTAGATAATAAACTTATAGGTGTAGTGCAGCTTATAGGTAGAGAAGAATATGCTTTTAAGTCAGGCGAAATAAAATTAATAGAAATTCTTGCAAGTAAAGCTAGTATATCAATTGGAAGGGCAAAAACTTACCATGAAAAAGAAGAAATAATTAATGATATTTCTATGGTTGCTTATGTTGGAAGCAGTATAATGTCCACTTTAAATGTTGAAGAAGTTTTACATCTTATTACAAAAATTGCTACTCAGGTTATGCATTGTAGAACTTGTACTTTGCGTTTGCTTGAAGAAAAAAATAAGGAACTTGTTTTAAAAGCTTTATATGGTGTGTCTAGTGATTATGTTAAAAAAGGAAATATTAAAATCGGCAAAAGTATTGCTGGTAGAGTTGTAACCACTAAAAATCCAATTGCAGTATCAGATTTAAATCTGGAACAGCGATTTGAATATATGGATATTATTGTTAAAGAAGGGTTGAAATCATTATTATGTGTTCCATTAATTGTCAGAGGAAAGGCGATTGGAACTTTGACTGTATACTCATCTGAAAGAATTCAGTTTGCTGATCGCGATATTAAATTGTTATCTACTTTTGCATCAATGGCTGCAGCTGCTATAGAAAATGCCAATTTATTTCAGGAATTGCAAAGTATGTATTTTAATACTGTGAAATCAATTGTTTCTGCATTAGATGCCAGAGATTCATATACAAAGAGTCACTCTGAAAAGGCATCTAAATATGCAATAGCTATTGCTGAAGATATGCATTTGTCTGATAGAGAAAGAGAAATAGTTCAGTATGGAGCTGTACTTCATGATATTGGAAAAATAGGAATAGAAGACAAAATTTTGCGTAAAGTTGAAAAATTAACTGAAGAAGAATATAAAATAATAAAAGAACATCCACTTATAGCTGCTAAAATATTAGAGCCTCTTGTATGGTTTAAAGATCTTATTATAATAATTACACATCATCATGAACATTATGATGGTTCTGGTTATCCATCTGGTTTGGCGAAAGAGAAAATTCCGCTTTTATCAAGAGTTTTACTTGTTGTTGATGCTTTTGAGGCAATGACTTCTGACAGACCTTATAGAAAGGCAATGAAACAGGAATATGCTGTTAAAGAACTTGAGAAAAATAAAGGAACGCAATTTGATCCAAAAGTTGTAGATAGTTTAGTAAGGGTGCTTAGTAAAACAGGTGATAATGGAAAATAATATACGATTACGTGTTGCAGCAATCTTAATGGATGAAAATAGAATTTTATTAGTGCGTCACATGAAATCCGGAAAAGATTATTGGTTGCTTCCAGGTGGAGGTGTTCATTATACTGAAAATTTAGAAACTGCATTAAAGCGGGAGTTAAAAGAGGAAACTAATTTAGATATACAAATGAGAAAATTAATGTTTGTAAATGATTCAATTCCATTGGATGGTCATAGACATGTATTGAATTTTACATTTTTATGCGATATTGTATCTGGAACACTAAAGCTTATTCCAGAGGAAGTCTTAAAGGAAGCAAAGTTTTTTGAAATATCTGAATTAAAAAATCTAACGTTTTATCCAAATTTGAAATCTGAAATATTGGATGCGTATAAAAATAATTTTTCAGATTATGAAAAATATTTAGGAAATAGGTGGGAATAATAATGATACGTAGGAATCCATTTAAATTAATAGGAGCATTTATAGAAGAAGGACAGCTTAAAGTTGGGCCGTGGTTACTTCAAACTTCAAGTTTTGCACTTTTGATATTGATAGCATTATTTGTGATAGTTGATTTTGTTTTGCAAGAATCTGGTTTTATAAGATATGGATTTTTGCTGATTTTCGTTTTGCTTTTTGTTCAAAAGGATATGCGGAATTATTGGGCATTAAAATATCTTGAACATATGAATACCAGATTAAAATATATGAATGAAGTCACAGAAGCTATACGTGGGACAATGGATCTTGATCATTTGTTGCATATGATATTAGAGAAATTAACCAAGGAGTTGAGATTTGATAGAGCATTTATATTCTTAGTAGAACAGAGATATGGGAAAAGTATTTTAAAAGGTGCAAGTGGAGTTGGAATACATGCTGAAGATATAGCAACTCAGACATTTGAGATGGATGAGAATTTGGGAATAATTCCAAGGACTGCACTTGAAAGAAAAACATATATCATTAAGGATGCAAAAAATGATTATAGGTGTGAACAAAAATTAATAGAGCTCTTGAATTTAGATAATTTTGTTTCTATTCCACTTATTGCAAGGGATAAAGTTAGAGGAGTGTTAGTGGTAGATATTGATTTTAGAGAAGAAGATATTACTGATGATGAAATTTCATTGCTTACGATTTTTGCAAATCAGGCATCAATTGCAATTGAAAATGCTAAATTATATGAGAAAATGGAACAAGCATCAATTACAGATGGTTTAACAGGACTTTTTAATCATAGATATTTTCAGGAGGAATTGCGTAAGGAATTTCAACGCTCAGAACGATTGAATCAAAAATTTTCTCTCTTATATTTAGATATCGATAATTTTAAGCATTTTAATGATACTTATGGTCATTTAGATGGAGATGTGCTCTTGCAGGATATGGCAGGTGTTATGCGAAATTCCGTTAGGAAAACTGATGTTGTTGCAAGATATGGCGGTGAAGAATTTGTAATAATATTGCCTGGCACAGAAAAGACAGGAGCTATTAATATTGCAGAAAAATTGAGATTAGAAGTTGAAAATAATAAATTTGAGCATAACGCACCGTCAAGTAATAGTGGTGTGACAATAAGTATAGGCGTAGCAACATTTCCTGATGATGAGAGTGAAGCTCAGGCAATTGTGGATTTTGCTGATAAGGGATTGTATCTTGCAAAAAAAACTGGGAAAAATAGAGTTGCTGTTTATAAAAAATAATACTATCCTTAATGAATCTTGCTAATTTTTTAACTGTCCTTAGATTTATTTGTATCCCGATATTTATTATCCTGTATATCAATGATTCTAAAATTTCCTTGATTATTTTTTTAATTGCAGGTATTACTGATGTATTAGATGGATTTGTAGCACGAAAGTTTAATATTGAGACAAAAATAGGAGCAATATTAGATCCTATTGCTGATAAATTTTTAGTTTTTTCAGTTTATTTGTTATTCTATATATCATCAGTAATAAAACCATGGATTTTCTTTTTCATTATAGGAAGAGATATTGCAATTCTTTCTGGTTGGATAATTAGATATTTAATAACAGGTAAAAAAGATATTAAACCAAGTATTTTTGGAAAATTCACGACTTTTTTTGAAGTTTCTACAGCAATTGTTATTTTAACTGGATTTGCAAATTCTCTGGTAGGCAATATTTTATTATCAATAATGGTCCTTTTCATAATTTTATCAGCTATAGACTATTTAATTCAGGGTTTTACAACTTGACTCCTATATTGAGATAATGTTATATTTTGGTATATGAAAACAAAAGAAGAGATGATAAAGCATCTTAAAGAATTTTTTAAAGAAAATACATTTTTATATGAAATAGAAAATGTATTTTTATATGGTTCATGGGCAAGAGGTTTTCCAAAACAAGATTCTGATATAGATATCGCAGTTGTTTTTTCTAAAGAGTCTTTATCTAAAGAGGAATGTTTTGAATATATAACAGATATATCCCTATCTTTATCCAATGAGATTAATTTAGATGTAAATGTTATTTCAATAGACCTTGATTTTAATAAACCAATGCTTTATTATAATGCAATAGTTCTTGGTGAGCCTATTTTTATTAAGGATTACCAAAAGTATGTTTATCTAAAAAATAAAGCTATATACAATATGGAAGATTTTAATGTTTTTGGTATAGGCTGGCAGCTTATGGCTGCAAAAAAAACTTTGGAGTCAATAAAAAATGTCTGAATTTCAATATGCAAAAGGCAGAATTGCTGAATCCATTCAATTTATTTTGGATGAGATAAAAGAATTTAAAGAAGAATATGCAAATAAAACATGGCAGGATTATAAGGATGATAAAAAATTACAAAAATTGACAGACAAAACAGTCGAAAATATTTTAACTGCTCTTATAGAAATTTCTGGCACCATTTTAGCTGAAAATGGAATTTCTGCTGAAAGTTATAGTGATGTTTTGAAAAAATGCAGTAAATTTTTTAATTTCTCAGAGGAAGAACAGGAACAATTAGCAAAATTAGCTATTCAGAGAAATAGACTTGCACATAGATATCTTAATTTCAGGTGGCAGGTTGTAAAAATGTTTACAGAACAAATAAAATTAGTTGTGAAATTAGCAACTGTAATTTTGGAGAATGAAACAAAATAAAAATAATGCAATTTTTATTTTCTTAATATTTTCCTTGCTACTTGAATAAATAATGCTTTATTTTCCGGTGCTTGTGTTTTTAATAGCTCTTTTAGTTCTTCAACTATTGTTTTATCCGAAGGAAAAGTATATTTTTTAACAATTGATTCCTTTAATAATGTTTCAATAGGAACACCTAATGCTATAGCAATTTTTTGTAATATAGTAATAGAAGGGCTTATACTTTTACCTGTTTCACGTTTCCCTTGTTCTACCCGACTAATCCAGGCAATATGAACACCAGATAATTTAGCAAATTGTGTCTTACTATAACCTTTTTCTATTCTTAACTGTTTTATCCTTTTTCCTATGACTTTTACAATATCTTCCATTTATTACCCCCATATCTTTTGCCTATAGTGTATAAAATTATTGTCTATAAAAATAGTTCACAATAGGCAAAAACTACTTGACTATAGGCAAGAATTTAGTATAATTTTAGCAAGAAAGACAGAATTGTAAAAAATAGTTAGACGGGCGTATAAAATAGGAGAAAACAAGAAATGAAAAAGATAAAAATTATCTTTGCTGTAATAATTAGTTTGAGTTTTGTTTTTAATTCTTTAACAGCTGTAGCTGCAAAAGATGAAAAGAAAGGTCCTCCTGATGAAACACCATCAGGGACTAAACCGGCAGAACCGGCAAAACCTGGTGAGCCAGGTGGTGGAGCAGAACCAGCGAAGCCATCTGAACCCGGTAAACCAGACAAACAGGAGAAACCTGCTAAGCCAGAAAAACCAGATACCGATAAAGGTAAACCACATTTAGAAGAAATAACGCCAACAGAAGAAACTAAACCTACACAACCAGGCACTCAAGTAGAACCACCTAAAATACCAGAAACATCTAAAGAACAGATTCCTTCAGAAGGAGTTAAACCAGAAGAACAAAGTAAAATTACTGAAAAAGCTGGAGAAAAAGAAGAAGGTATGGGAACTGATTGGGGTGGGGTTTTTGGCGCTATTTCAGTTGATGGGAAAACTTATTTTATGACAAGCCTTCTTTTAGAATTAACTTATGAAAAATTGGGTGTAGGTTTTGATATCAGACTTTTGTGGAATGATGATGGAATAAGAGACAATGAGTGGAAAGACGGGAAGACAATATTTACCAATACATTTCATCATATAAGATATGGCAAAAAGGGTGAAGATTTATATGCTAAACTTGGTGTCCTTGACAGTGTCACTTTGGGGCATGGTTTTATTATGAGGCGATATTCCAATTTGGAACCTACTGCTTTTGCCAGAAAATGGGGCACAGAATTTGACTTTTTCTTAAGCGATATAAATTTTGGTGTAGAGACAATTACAAATGATGTTGCATGGACAAGAATAATTGGAGGCAGAAGTTATTATAAATTATTATCTTCACCTTTTCCTGTTTTTATTGGTGCAACTGCTGTTTGGGACAGAGAACCTGCAAAAGATAAATTGATGAGACTGGCAAATGGAGATATAGTTAATGTTTCATCAGTTGAAGAAACTTCAATATATGGCTGTGATATTGGTATTCAGCTTTTACAATCAGATACTGTCCGTTTATTATTGTACGGTGATATTGCCCAGATTAAAAGTCATGGCTGGGGATTTGCAGCACCTGGAATTAAAGGGAAAATTTCCATTTTTGACTATTTGGCTGAATACCGGGAATTCACTTCTGATTTTATTCCCGGATTATTCAATGCACTTTATGAACAAAGCAGACCAATTGACTGGGGACTTTATCCAAAAGATAAAGGTAAAAAGCAGGGTTATTATGGAGAATTAGGTGCAAGATTTGTTTCCTGGCTGTATATATTAGGTACTTATGAAAAATATTACAGCAGTATAAGTGGCTGGTCATATCCTTATGTTAGATTAGAAGGTGTTTGCACTGCAAAATTCATTCCAGTATTTTCTGAAGTAGGAATAGGATTTGAACAACAGTTAGATAAAGACCATAATTACTTAACATTAAAAAGCCCTTTCAGTATTGCTTTTTTAAGATTAGTTTTAGATTTAAGTGGAGGGGCTGGTTTAAATTTCACTATTCGTCAGACTTATGACCCAATTTATGACAAATACAAAAAAACCAGTAGTATGGGCATCCAGATAAAGTTTTAGGAAGTTGTTAGAGATTGCAATAAAAAATGTTTTTATTATGTAGAAGCCTCTTTAGAGGCGAATGAACAGGAATTTGTCTGCCTAAGGCGGATAAAATTAATCGGGTCTAAAGACCCTTCTACATTATTGTTACAAAATATATATGCTTAACAAGGTTAAATATATTTGGGTTTTAACAATTGCAATAATGGTCGCTGTTCCTATTTTATGCTTTGCTGAATCGTGGATACAGTTATCACCATCAGGTACACTTCCATCTGCAAGGGTAAATCATACAGCAATATATAATTCTTCTGACAATTCTATGATTATTTTCGGGGGATGGGAGGGTTCTCTTAAAAACGATGTTTGGAAATTATCTTTAGGAGCTTCACCAACATGGACACAATTATCTCCATCAGGTACACCCCCTGACGCAAGAAGATATCACACAGCAATATATAATTCTTCTGACAATTCTATGATTATTTTTGCTGGCAAGGATGATGGTGTTTATGGAAACGAAGTTTGGAAATTATCTTTAGGAGCGTTACCATCTTGGATACAGTTATCTCCCTCTGGAACACCTCCAGGTGGCAGAATAATTCCAACAGCAATATATAACTCTTCTGATAATTCTATGATTGTATTTGCTGGTTATAATGGTTCTTACTATAATGATGTTTGGAAGTTATCACTTGGTTCTTCACCAGCTTGGACACAGCTTTCTCCTTCAGGCACACCTCCTTCTGGCAGAAATGCACATACAGCAATTTATAATTCTTCTGACAATTCTATGATTATCTATGGAGGTTGGTATCCTGCTAGAAGTGATGTCTGGAAGCTTTCTCTTGGAATTCCTCCAACTTGGACACAACTTTCACCTGCAACTCAACCATCTGCAAGAGGCTTGCATACAGCAATTTATAATCCTTCTGATAATTCAATGATTATTTTCGGTGGATACGATCCTCAAAAAAACGATGTCTGGAAACTAACACTTTCTGCATCACCAAATTGGATACAAATATCTCCTTTAGGCACACTTCCTTCGGCAAGGTCATATCATACGGCAATATACAACTCTTCTGATAATTCAATGATTGTATTTGGTGGAAATGAGGCGGATGGCTCTAAAAAAAATGATGTTTGGAAGCTTACTTCATTAGTTGGGTATTGGAAATTTGATGAAGCAAGTGGAAGTACTGCTGCGGATAGTTCAGGTAGTAGTAATAACGGAACAATATCTGGCGCCACTTGGACAACAGGTAAAGTTAATGGTGCAATAAATTTTGATGGGAACAGTGGTATTAATATTTCAAAACCTTTTAGTGGGATTAATAATAACTTTACTATATCAATGTGGTTTAAGACATCTACACCACAGGGTGGATACAACAATGGAGGACATTTATATAGGCATAGAGCACCTTCAAATGATGTTATAATATTACTAAATGATTCTCCACAAAAATATATTTCTTGTCAAATACATGTAGGAGCAACAAATGGTATTGTAGAATATAATGTAAATTATAGTGATGGGAGTTGGCATTATTTTGTATTAACTTATAATGGAGCAATAGTAAAAATGTTTTATGATGGTGTTGAAGTAGCAAGTTCATCATTCTCTCAAAATTTCAATTGGGATACTAACTTTATTAGAGAAGATATTGGAGATAATCCTTATGACGGTGATACTAGAGGATTTATAGGTATTATTGACGAAGTAAAAATCTACTCTCGGGCTCTTTCACAGGCGGAAATTCAGGCGGATATGACAGGTATAACAACTACAACAACTACTACTGGGACAATTGTTGGCAAGGTTACAAAGGCTGATGGGACAACGGCGATATCAGGGGTAACAGTTGAAGTATTACAAATAGGAGTTTTAAAATCATCTACAAGCATAGATTCAACTGGTAATTATTCAATTGCATTAGCATCAGGGACTTATGATGTTCGTGTGTCTGCAAGTGGTTATACTACACAGACAAAAACTGGAATTAGTGTTTCAGCAAATCAAACGACAACAGTAGATTTTGCTTTAGTTTCAATTGTAATAGCGACAAATACAACAGAAACAATAACAGTTGAAGCGAATGATGGAAGTAAAACCAAAATAGTTGTGCCACCTGATTCAGTAGATAAAAATGTAAATATAATTATAACAAGAGATACAACTGTTACTGATGGTATTGCATACAATTTTCAGATGACAGATGCATCAACAGGAAGCAAATTGGAAAATTTCTTAAAACCTGTCCCTATAACTATTTATTACACAATTACAAACGGCAAAATTGCTAATACAGATGTTGATGAGGCTAATGCTGCACAACAGCTTACAATATATTATTATGATGGTATTAAATGGCAAAAAGTCAAAAGTGATATAGACACAATTAATAAATTTATGGCTGCATTTGTATCCAAAACAGGATTATATGCAATAAAGGCAGTTACAAGTGCGAGCACTTATTATGGTGGAGAAGTCCTTGCAAATCCAAATCCATTTACACCGAATGATGATGGAGCAAATGATTCTGTTAGTTTTTATTTTGATAATCCGAATAATGAAATTACAACAATTAAGATATTTAGCAGAAATGGTTTGTTAGTTCGAAATTTAAGTAACAATATTTCCTGGGATGGCAAAGCAGATAATGGAGATAAATTAGAAAATGGGCTTTATTTGTGGCAATTGGAAATCGGAGGAATAATAAAAAAACGTGGCACGGTTATTTTAGCGAGGTAAAATGTTGTTCTACAACTGTGTCATAATCTACAAAAATCGGTTTTTCCGGGTCGGATAAATCCGACCCCTACAAAAATATTTAAATTTATTGATGATTGTAGGGGCTTGATTTATCAAGCCCGATAAATCAATGAAATTTAGAATTATGACACAGTCTGTTCACAGGAATGACATGAAAAACTATGATGAGAAATGAAATGTTTAAAAAAACAGGATTGATTATTTTAATTTTAACTTATGCAATATCATCAAGAGCTGCATTTGAAGATAGAATAGGTGTAAAGGCGTCAGGATTAGCAGGAGCTTGGACTGCTATTAGCGATGATGTTAGTGCTATATTATGGAATCCTGCAGGAATATCACAGTTAAAAAATCCTGAGATTAATTTAATATATACTAAGCCATATTTAGGATTAGATTATGATAATTTGAATCAGGGTTTTGCAGGCTATGTTCAGCCATTAGGTAATATTGGAACACTCGGAGTTGGTTATATGTATTTTTACTCAGATTTATATCGTGAGTATATGGCAACAGTTTCTTATGCGAAGGATATAAGTAAAGATGTTTTATCGTTAGGTATAACTGGAAAGTTAGTGGGTCTTGCTTATGTTGAAAACGAATATGCGAAGTTAGATCCATTATTTAACCAAAATGGATATGCTAAAACAGGTACAAGTATAGATGTCGGAATGCTTTTAAAATTGACATCTGATTTATCAATTGGGATGGTAGGTGAAAATATTAATGAGCCAAATTTATCTTTAGCTAATGATACTTTAGGTAAATTACCATTGCAAATAAGAATTGGGAGTTCATACAAATTAGGTGATTTTATACCTATAATAGATGTTTCATACAAGAATAAAAAGGTTAATGGTAAAGAAGATATAAATATAGCAGGTGGAATAGAATGGTACAATAGTGACAAAACAACTGCACTAAGGACAGGTGTAAATTCAAGGGAATTTGCAATTGGAACAAGCTATATTTTCGGTGATGGTGGAGTTGACTACGGATTTTCATATCCAATAAATTCTATATCTAAAACTTTTGGAAGTCATCGCATAGGAGTTAATTGGCAATTTGGCAGAGCTGAAGAAATAAAAAAAGTAGAAGAAAAAATTACAATAAGGCCAGAGGGACCAATCATCTTTTCTACAGAAAAGTTATCAATAGCTATAATTAATTTAGTGTCAAATAATGTTTCAGACTATGTATCAGCAACAGTGTCAAATCTCTTGCGTACAGAATTATTCCGCAGTGGACGTTTTATTGTGTTAGAGCGCGAGAAAATGGATGCGATACTTAAAGAGCAGACATTACAGCAAACAGGATGTACGAGTACAGAGTGTGCAATTGAAGTAGGAAGGCTACTTAATGTGAAGATAATGATTCTTGGGAGTTTAGATAAACTTGGTGAGCAATATATTATCAATATACGTTTTATTGAGGTTGAAAAAGGGGAAATAATATTAGCAGAACAGCAAAGATGTAGCAGTGAAGGTCAACTGCCTGATGCAGTTAGCCAGTTAAGCAATAAAATTGCTGTTCGGATAGCAATAGTTGGCAAGGTATTACAGGTAAAAGAAGACAAAGTAATAATTAATTTAGGTGCACAGGATAATATAAAAATAGGTCAGGAATTAACAGTAAGTAAATTAGGTGAAGTTGTAAAAGATGCACAGGGTAGAATCTTAATGCAAAAGAAAGAATATATAGCTACTATTATTGTAGAATATGTTGGTCCTGAAGCTTCGGAAGCAAGAAGATTAAGAGTTGAGAAACCAATTGAAGCAGGAGATATTGTAGAAATAAAATAGTAAAATTCGTTTCCATTCCATCCATTTCCACAGCTATTTAAAAAATAATTTGACATATGCAACACAAATTTACTATTATAGATTATTAATATGCATTGGGAAATAATAAGTAATACTGTAATAGTTATAGTATTAAGTTATATTATAGGTTCTATACCTACAAGTTTCATTGCTGCCAAAATTCTTAAGGGTATAGATATACGTGAATATGGAAGTAAAAATATAGGTGCTACAAATGTTTATAGGACATTAGGTTTATTGCCTGCTTTATTTGTTTTAGCTATTGATATAGGAAAAGGTTTAATTGCAGTTGTATTTATTTCACAATTATCTATAATAGGAACTGATTCTGTTGTAAATCAGGAATTAATTAAAATAATCGTTGGAATATTTGCAATTATAGGACATAATTGGACAATGTTCTTGAGTTTTAAAGGTGGTAAAGGTGTAGCAACAAGTGCTGGTGTTTTTTTTGGTCTTACACCTTATGTTATGTTTGTAGTAATAATTATATTTATTATAATCGTTGCTATAACTAAATATGTATCTGTTGGTTCTATGTTTTGTGCTTTGTTATATCCATTTTTACTTTTAGTTTTTGCGGAACCAAGAATATATGTGGTATTTGGTCTTATAGTTTTTGCTGTGGTTATATATAAGCATATACCTAATATAAAACGATTGATTTCAGGGGCTGAAAATAAAATAAAAATTTAAAATGCCCCGAAGGGGCATCCTGAACTTTAGCGAAGGATCTCAAATGAATATTGCAGTTGTGGGTGCAGGGGGTTGGGGGACAACATTAGCAATACTTTTACATAAAAAAGGGAATAGAGTTTCTATTTTGGAGCATTTTCCGGATTATGCAAAATTTTTGGATAAAAAACGTGAAAATGTTAAGTTTCTTCCTAATATGTCTATACCGAAAGGAATAATTATTACATCTGATTTTAAAGAGGCATTGGATAAGGTGGAATTAATAGTGTTAGCAGTGCCATCTCAATTTTTTAGAAATACAGTTAAAAAAATTAATGAGGTGATTAAATCTTCTGATGTTTTGGTAGTAAGTGTAACAAAAGGTATAGAAAATGATACTTTGTGCAGAATGTCTGAAATATTATTGCAGGAAATTCCCGGTATTAAAAATCGATTAGTAGTTTTATCCGGTCCAAGTCATGCAGAAGAAGTTTCAAAAAATGTTCCAACAGCAGTCGTATGTTCAGCTTTTAAAAAAGAAAATTCCTATAAAATACAAAATATTTTTAAAACTTCACACTTTAGAATTTATACAAATTCTGATATAATAGGAGTAGAATTAGGTGGGGCATTAAAAAATGTTATTGCTATTGCAACAGGTATTATAGATGGTATTGGGTTGGGCGATAATGCAAAAGCAGCATTGATGACTCGTGGACTTGCTGAAATGAGTAGGTTAGGGGGAAAATTGGGGGCAAAAAAATCTACTTTTGCAGGGCTTTCTGGTATGGGTGATTTGATAGTTACTTGTATGAGTAAATTCAGTAGGAATAGGGCAGTTGGGGAATTATTGGGTAAAGGCAAAACGTTAAAAAAAATTATGCAGAAAATGGAAATGGTTGCTGAAGGTGTTCCCACAACAAAATCTGCGTATGTATTATCAAAAAAAATAAAAGTAGATATGCCAATAGTGAGTGAAGTTTATTCTGTTCTTTTTGAAGATAAACTTGCAAAGACTGCGGTAATAGATTTAATGTCACGGCCAGTGAAATCTGAGGAAGAGACATTTTTGGGAGGCAGAATATGATTACTGTGGCAAAAGCGGATTTGGCAAAAAAAGTTGAAGAATTAGGTGTTACTGGAAAAATAGCCAATATATCTGTGCAAAAAATAATTGATACAATAGTGAATACATTAAAGCAAAATGAAAAGGTCCATATTACAGGATTTGGAAGTTTTAATGTTAAAATTAAACGTGCGAGAATTGCAAGAAACCCTAAAACAGGTGCAAAAGTTGATCTTCCAGAGAGGAAGACTGTTTTTTTTAAAGCAAGCAAAGAATTGAAATCTGATATTAGGAGCATAGGTTAGGTGAATATGGAAATAATTCCAGATAAATTGTTTTACACAATAGGAGAAGTGAGTAAAATTGCAGGAGTAAAGTCTTATGTTTTAAGGTATTGGGAATCTGAATTTAAGTCTTTAAGTCCTACGAAAACAAGTGGGAAACAGAGAGTTTATAGAAAAAAAGATGTAGATACAGTATTATTAATTAAAAAATTATTACATCAGGATGGATTTACAATTTCTGGTGCAAAGAAAAAAATGCTGGATGAGAAAAAAACTGGCAAGCAAATGGAATTCAATTTCAGAGAAGTTGAGCTGACAGAGGTTCTAAAAAATATAAAAAAACAATTAATTGACTTATTATTGGATTTAAAGAAACATTAGAATGGAGAAAATTTGAAAAAAATATTGCATAATGAAGATAAAAAAATAAAAGAAGTAGAAGAGAATCAGGTGCAAACGGAAACTGAAATCTTTTCTGAAAAACAAGAAAAAGAAACAGAGTCTAAAGAATCATTAGAACTTAAAAATAAACTTGACGAAGTTCAAAAAGAACTCATTATGTATAAGGAGAGGAGTTTAAGAGCTATAGCTGAATTATCAAATTACCGTAAAAAATTTGAGCAGGATACGGAAACTTTTAGGAAATATACAAATTCCGAATTGATTTTTAAAATATTACCAATAGTTGATAGTTTTGAGAATGCATTAAAACGTAATGATATTGTTGATAAAAATGCTATAAAATTTTTTGATGGTATTAAGCTTATATATAAAGAATTGATTTCAGTATTGGAGAAAGAAGGATTGAAACGACAAGATGTTCGAGGAAAAGTATTTGACCCAATGTTCCATGAGGTTGTTTTACAGGTGGAGACAGATGAGGTTGAAGAAGGTACAATATTAGAGGAATTAAGGTATGGATACAATTTTAAAGATAAAGTACTTAGACCTGCTATGGTTAAAGTTGCAAAAAATCCAGTTTCTGAAAAAATAGTAAAACAAGAGCCGATTCCTAATGAGTCAATAATAGATGAATCTAATTCTGATATAAAATCATAACATATTCGTAATCCTATTTATAAAAAAATATGGAAAAACAAGATTATTATAAAGTTTTGGGAATTTCAAAAAATGCAAATGATGAAGATATAAAACGTGCATACAGGCAACTTGCAAAAAAATATCATCCTGATTTGAATCCTGGAGATAAAGTTTCAGAATCAAAATTTAAAGAAATAAATGAAGCATGTCAAATTTTAAGTGATCCGGAAAAACGAGCATATTATGATCAATACGGACATGTGGGTCCTGGTGCAGAATATTCTGGCTCTGGAACGGATTTCGGATTTGGAGGATTTTCGGAAGTATTCGAAAATATTTTTGATGATTTCTTTGGAGGGGCTACAACTCGTAATACGCAAAGTGAAGAGAGAGGAAGCGATTTACGTTATGATTTGCAAATAAGTTTTATGGATGCTGCTCATGGTGTGGAAAAAACAATTGAAATTCCAAGATTAGAAATATGTTCTAATTGCCAAGGTAGTGGCTCAAAGCACGGCACAGGTACTAAATCTTGTCCGAAATGTTCTGGTAGGGGGCAAGTGAGATATTCGCAGGGATTTTTTAGTATAAGTAAAACTTGTGATAAGTGTAGAGGTGAAGGTGTTATAATTGAGAGTCCTTGTGATAAATGCCGTGGTCAGGGCAGGATAAAACAAGAGAGAAAAATAGTATTAAAAGTCCCTGCAGGTGTTCGTACTGGGTCACATATAAAGCTTGCCCGTGAAGGAGAATCAGGTAGAAGAGGTGGTTCTCCTGGAGATTTATATGTAGTGCTTCATGTTGATACACATCCATTTTTTCAACGAGATGAAAATAATATTATATGTGAAATGCCAGTTACATTTCTACAAGCTATTTTGGGTGATGTTATAGAAGTTCCCGGTATTGATGGAATAAATGAACTTAAAATTCCACAAGGCACTCAGTCTGGAAGCATACTGAAGTTAAAAGGCAAGGGATTCCCAAACATAAATGGCTATAACCGTGGAGATCAACTTATAAAAATTACTGTGGAAATTCCAACAAATCTAAATGAAAGACAAAAAGATTTATTAAGACAATTTGCACAAATAAGTACTGATGATATTCATCCAATCAAGAAAACCTTTTTAAAGAGAATAAAAGAATTTTTTAAATAATGCATAGATTTTTTGTCCCACCAGCACAGATTTGCAATGATAATTTGGTTATTCTTGGCAGTGATGTCCAGCATATCAAAAACGTTCTTAAGTTTAAATGCAAGGATAATTTAGAAATATATGATAGTACAGGATATAATTATGTAGTTGAAATTACACATATAGGTAAACAAGAAGTTAAGCTTAAAATACTAAAAAAAACTTTGTCAAAAAATGAAACAAATATTAAAATAACTTTATGTCAGGGAATTCCTAAATTAAATAAAATGGAGTTAATAGTTCAAAAATCTGTAGAACTTGGAGTTGAACGTATAATTCCTGTGATTACAGAAAGATCTATAATAAGAAAATTTTCAGAAGAAAAAAAACAACGATTAAAAAAAATTGCCATTGAATCTTGTACTCAAAGTGGAGGTAATATATTGCCTGTGATTGAAAATCCTGTGGAATTTAAAGATGCAATTATGGAGTGTCCAAATTATGAGTTGTCATTGTTTTTTTGGGAAGGTGCATCAAACTTTTCAGGAATGCGGGATATTTTACAAAAGCATAAAGGTGCCAATAAAATAATAGTTTTTATAGGTCCAGAAGGTGGATTTGCACGTAGAGAAGTAGATAGTGCAGTTAATTCTGGGGCAATTCCTGTTTGGTTAGGTCCAAAAATATTGCGTACAGAAACCGCGGGAATAGTTGTTATTTCCAACATATTATATGAATTTAATTAGTAATTAGGGGCAACATCCCTAATTAAAATTTGTTTACCCTCTCCCCTTGTGGGAGAGGGATAGGGTGAGGGGGAAGATGAATACTGAGATAAAACATAAAATAAAAAAAGTGCACGGTTTTTTGGAAACATACAATATAGATGGTATGTTGATTTCACGTCAGGACAATTTTGCATGGGTAACTGGGGGTAAAAGAAATTACGTTGGATTAGCTACAGAACTTGGAGTTGCAAGTCTGTTAGTAACAAAAAATAAAATATATGTGATTACAAATAATATAGAAACTCCAAGGATAAAAAATGAAGAACTTGTAAATTTTCCAATAAAGTGTGAATTTAAAACATATAATTGGTGGCAGGATTATAAAAAACAAGAAATAATAAAAAAACTTATTTCAAGAAAAAAGATAGGTTCAGATGATAATTCCAGTGATACAGTTATGCTTAAAGGTGAATTTGCAAAATTACGTTATTCTTTAACACCTGAAGAAATACAAAGATACAAGGATTTAGGGCAAATATGTGGTATTTCTATTGCCCAAGTTTGCAAAAGCATAAAACCAGGTTATTCAGAATATGAAGTAGCAGGTATGATGTCTAATTTGCTTATAAAAAATAAAATTGATCCCGTAGTTTTATTGATTGCTTCTGATGAAAGAATTTTTAAATACAGGCATCCACTTCCAACTGATAAAAAAATAGATAAATATGTGATGGTGGTAATAGGTGCCAGAATTTGTGGGTTAATAGCTTCAGTTACAAGACTTGTTTATTTTGGGAAAATTAATTCTGAAGTTAGGAGAAAGCATTCTGCTGTAGTTAAGGTTGATGCGAATATGATAAATGTAAGTAAACCACAAGCTAAAGTTTCTGAAATACTAAAAAAAGCAAAAGAAATATATAAAGAAACAGGTTTTGCAAATGAATGGAAGTTGCATCATCAAGGAGGAACTACAGGTTATGCTCCGCGGGATTATAAAGCGATTCCAGATAGCAATGAAGTTTTGTATTTAAACCAGGCAGTAGCATGGAATCCATCAATTACAGGTACTAAATCAGAAGATACAATAATAGTGGGTGTTAATCATCCTGAAATAATTACAGTTTCACCTGATTGGCCATTACTCAAAGTTGAAATTGATGGTAATACAATAAAAAGGTCAGATATATTAATAAGTAGATAGCAGATGGTAGGGAGTAGATAGGATAAATTGCATATGCAAAAAATATGAATAAAGAAATTGAAGAAATAGGAAATAAAATACTTACAGGTAGTGATTTGACAAAGGATGAAGCATTATTTTTAGTAAATTCAGAGGATTTATACGATATACTATATTTTGCAAATAAAATAAGGGCAAAGTTTAAAAAAAACACTCTGAGGTTTTGTTCAATAATAAATGCAAAATCAGGTGCTTGTTCTGAAGACTGTAAATTTTGTGCACAATCTATTTATTATGATACACAAGTAAATACATATTCACTTGTTGATTTTAATACAATATTAAAGTCTGCTAAACAAGCTAAAGAAACTGGTGCTGATGGATTTAGTATAGTTACAAGTGGCAAGGGGGTTGTTAGTGATGATGAACTTAAAGTAATATGTAATTCAATTGGAGAGATAAATAAATTAGGGTTGTATTCTTGTGTATCACTTGGTGAAGTTAATGAGAGTGAAGCAAATATATTAAAAAATAACGGTTTAATTAAATATCATCATAATCTTGAAACATCCAGAAGGTTTTTCCCTCAAATATGTACTACACATACTTATGATGACAAAATTAAAACTATAATTACTTTAAAAAAAACAGGTCTAAAAGTTTGCTGTGGTGGAATATTTGGGTTAGGAGAAACAAGAGAAGATTGGGTTGAGCTTGCATTTACGTTAAAGGATTTAAATGTAGATTCTATTCCTATAAACTTTTTAAATCCTAAATCTGGAACTCCTTTTGAAGGAAAAAAAGAAATCACACCATTGCTTGCTTTAAGGATTATTGCACTCTATCGTTTTGTATTGCCGAATAAAGATATAAAAGTTTGCGGTGGAAGAGAAGTAGTATTGAGGGATTTGCAAAGTTGGATGTATTATGCAGGGGCAAATGGCACAATGCTTGGAAATTATCTTACGACTTCAGGTAGACCTTGTAAAGAAGATATTCAGATGCTTAAAGATTTAGAATTGAGATGAAGGTTTCTTCAAAAGATAATAAAAAAGTTGCAATTGTGACTGGTGCAAGCCGTGGGATTGGAAAAGCTATTGCATTTAGATTTGGTGAAAAAGGTGCAAGAGTTGTTGTTAACTATAAAAATAGTTTTCGTGAAGCAGATGAGGTTGTAGCAGAAATAAATAATTCTGGTGGTGAAGCTGTGAAGTATTGTGCAGATGTTTCAGAGTATTTGCAGGTTCAAAAGATGGTTGAGTATGTTGTGGAAAAATGGAAAAAAATAGATATACTTATTAATAATGCAGGTATAGTTAAAGATTCATTACTTATTAAAATGAATTTAGACAATTGGGATGAAGTTATAAATACAAATTTAACAGGGACATTTAATTGTATAAAAGCTGTAACTCCAATTATGATATTACAAAAATCAGGATATATTATAAATATATCTTCAATTTGTGGAGTTCGTGGAAATTTTGGTCAGACAAATTATTCTGCATCAAAATCTGCAATTTTGGGTTTAACAAAATCTGCAGCACGAGAATTAGGCAAATTCCATATAAATGTAAATGCAATTTTGCCGGGTTTTAATTTGACAGCTATGAGTAAATCAGAGACCGAAGGGAATAGTGTAGCCATTTCAAAAAAAATGATAGAAAGGGCGAAAGCAGAAAGCGTTCTTAATACACTTGGTAATTTGGATGAACTTTCTGAATTTGTTGTATTCCTTGCAAGTTTAAAAAGTGTATCAGGACAAGTATTTAATATTGATAGTAGAATAATTTGATCGAAGGGAATACTGTAAGTATGACTGAATAGTAGGGATTTTAGGAAAATTTTATTTAACGTAATTGTAATTTGTGAGGTGAATTATGGGCGAAATATATTTAACAAAAGAAGGCTATGAGAGACTTACGGAAGAACTTGCAGTTTTAAAAACGGTAAAACGCAGGAAAATATCTAAAGAAATAGAGGAAGCAAGGGCACATGGAGATATATCTGAAAATGCTGAATATGATGCTGCTAAAGAAGCACAGGCGGTAAATGAGAGAAAAATTAATGAGTTGGAAAGCAATTTAAGTCGTGCTCGTGTGATTAATAAAGAAAATATTCCTAAAGGAGAAGTTGCAGTAGGAACAATAGTTAAGATTAAAGATTTGGATTCACAGGAAGAGACTGAATATGCTCTTGTTTCAGAATTAGAAGCAGATTACAAACAAAATAAAATATCTATTACTTCACCAATAGGTAAAGGGTTAATTGGCCATAAAGAAAATGATATAGTAGAAATAAATGTTCCAGCCGGTACCCTAAAATATAAAATATTTAAAATATCCAGATAAGCATATTTGTAGATTTCAAAATTCAATTGTATATTATAAGATTTGTTCTAAGGGGGTGATTGAGGCAGGTTAAAATTAAGAAAATAGGTGATGGTAAATGGAATGCATTGTGGAATTAACAAATATGAAAATTGGAAAAAATATGAAAACAGTATTAGTTTTGTGTTTTTTGGTGCTTTTTGTAGTTTCTATGAGTTCTGCAGAATTATTAACTACTGCTAATTCTATTGGTAAAGGAAAGTTTGTAGGGTTAGGAACATGGATTCAGGATTCAAATGTAAGTAATAACAAAGACTATAAAGGAACATGTTTTGGTGGTTATGTGGGTTATGGTTTAATTGATCAACTGGACATTCTTTTTGGTGTTGGTTCTGTAACGCTAAGCGGATTACCGTCAGGCTTTGAGTCTTCGATTATAGGTTACGGTCCAATGTTAAAATATACATTAATAACCGAAGGTGAAAATTTTCCTATTTCCGTAGCTGTTGGTGGTGGTTATAAATTACTATCGAAGAAGGTGAAGATTGCAGGTCTTGGAGAAATAACTACTGATGGTTCTCAGAGATTGTTAGGAGTTGGAGTTAGCAAGTTAGTTATTCCTTTTGTTCCATATACTGGAGTGCTTTACCGGAATATCTCTGGAACTATTGGTGATTCTTATCAAATTGATATTACACTGGGAACTGCTATTGCTTGGTCTATGCAAGGAGCAGTTTTGGTTGAATATACTCATCAGTTAATAACTCCTTCTGTCGGGACCAATTATTCTAGTGGGCAATTTGCTGTTTCATTAGCATACACAATTTAGATACCAGTTTAATTTGATAATTTCCTGTAGCTTGTTATAGGGTTTATAAACAATTCCCTCTCTCTTGATGGGGGAGGGTTAGGATGGGGTGATTTAGTTTTTGCAAGGAAAGATGAAATTTTAAAGAAATGGTTTATTTATTTATAAACAATGGACAGGTTCTCTTATAGTAGAAGTTATTAAACAATCTTAAACATAATGGCGTTATTGAAGTTGAAAGTGAAGCAGGTAAAGGAACTATTTCTACAATAAAATTAATTGGTCTTACATAGCATAAAAATGTATTCTATAATATTATTTATTACTTCATTATTTGTTTACCTTAGGACTTTAGTCCCTACAGTTTATGTTGGTGATAGCGGTGAATTGATTACAGGTGCTGCTATACTTGGAATAGCACATCCTCCAGGGTATCCATTATATTGTATACTTGGCAAGGTTTTTAGTATCCTTATACCATTCGGTAATTCTGCATTTAAAATAACATTTATGTCTGCTTTCTTTTCTGCTTTAGCTGTAGTGTTATTATTTCATATTGCATTAAAAATATTTTTAGCGATTGATGAAAAATTTGCACGTATAGCGGCATTTTGTAGTGCTATTCTTTTTGCATTTTCAAGTACTCTGTGGTCGCAGTCAGTAGAAGCAGAAGTTTATACCTTGAATATTTTTATGCTTGCACTTACGCTTTATATTTTTATAAATTGGCAGAAAAATTACAATACGAAATTTTTGTATCTTCTTTCTCTTATATGCGGAATAAGTATTTGCAATCACCATACCATGATGTTAATGACACTATTTTATTTGATTTGTATGTTGTTTTTATATCGTGGTATACCACTTAAACAATGGATTTTTATTATTGGAGTTTTTTTTATAGGGCTTACGTTTTATTTTTATATTCCAATTCGTTCACTTGCAAATCCTATGTTAGACTGGGGAAATCCGGACAACTTTGATAAATTTATTAATCATATAATCCGAAGGCAATTTGGAGGTTTAGAAAAAACCCCAAGGACTCTTGGGTTATTTTTAATCCAGTTACAGGAATACTTTAAATTACTATTAAATGAGTTTACAATTTACCCATTTCTGTTTTTTATGCCGGGAATAATATTGTTATATAAGTTTTGCAGAAAAATCCTCATTTTAACAATAGGTATTTTTTGTTTGATAACTTTAGGAGTGTTGCTTGTAATAAATTTTCCAATAACTCCAAAAGAATTATACCTTGCTAAGGTTTTTTTTATACCATGTTATTTTGTTTTTGCAATTTGGATAGGTGCAGGTTTGTTATGGCTTATTTCCAAAGTTAAATATTTTGTAATTGTCTGTATTTTAATTTTGCCTTTACCACTTATAGCTAATTATTTTGAAAAAGATATAAGTAGGAATTTTTCTGCTTATGATAATGCCAATAATGTTCTTAAAAGTGTTTCAGATAATTCAATTTTATTTACTGCAGGTGATAATCTTACATTTCCACTTGGTTATATTACTTTAGTGGAAAAAACATATCCACAAGTTACAATATATGACAGAATGGGAAATGTGTTTAAATATATTTATGGTGAGGAATGGCTTGATTCATATCAGCGTCAACTTAGAAGAGTTCAGATTGAATCAAAAATAATTTTAACTGCTGATAAACCTATATATTATGGAGTTATGGGTGCAAAAATTGCACTTGAATTTCCTATTGAAACATTGGGCTTGGTATATAAAGTTAAAAATGCTCCGCAGGAGCACCCTGAGTTTGCTATGGTGAACGAAGTATCTCAAAGTAACAATGAAGAGAAAATTTGGGAGAAATATATAGTTCGTGGGATAGATGATTCTTCAATATATAAAGATTTTATGGTAAGAGATGTCACATCGCAATACTATCTATGTTTCGGAGAGTATTTGTTTAAAAAAGGTGAAGATAATAAAGCAAAAAAAATGTTCGTAGTAGCCAGTGATGTTGGTTCTGATATTGAAGTATTACATCTGAGACTTGGCAATAGTTATGAATCAAGAAATATGTTTGATGAAGCTGTTTTAGAATTCAAAAAAACAATTGCAATAAATCCTACTTTTGCAGATGGATTTGTAAATCTTGGAACGTCTTATGGAAAACAAGGGAAATATGATGATGCAGTAAGAGAATTTAAAAGAGCTCTTATGGTTAATCCATTTTCAGCAGAGGCACATAACAATTTGTGTATAGCATATATGAAACTTGATAAATTAGATGATGCATTAAGTGAATGTGAAATAAATATAAAATACAATCCTAATTATGCCGAAGCGTATAGTAATCTTGGAATTATTTATGCAACAAGAGGAGATATGAAAAACGCAATTTTTTACTGGGAAAAAGTTCTCGTCATAAATCCAAATCACAGAGGAGCTATTGAAAATATGAGGCGTGCACAATCTATTCTCGGTACTGCAAATTCTCCGTGACAAGCTATTTAAGATTGAGATTCAGTTTTAAAAGTAAATAGAAGTAATAGGGCTGATGCTAATGCTAATATAGAACTATAAAAGAAAGCTGTTTTTGCTCCGAGACTTTGCCAGATTATACCAAATATAAAACTTGAGGGAAATGCTCCAATTCCAATAATGAAATTATACATTCCATAAGCTGAGCCACGAATATTACTATCTGTGATATCAGCAACAAGTGCTTTTTCTACTCCTTCAGTTAAGCCAAAAAATATCCCATATACTGCAAATAAAAGCCATATATCCAATGCAGATTTTGCATATCCAAATCCAAAATAAGTTATTGCATATATTAACCACCCAGTTATTAAAATTTTCTTTCTTCCAAATTTATCAGATAAAATTCCGCCAGGCAAAGAAGATGTCATTTTTACAATGTGTAGCAATATCCATAATATTGGGATAAGTGCAATGGATATTCCAAGGTCTTTTGCACGCAAAATTAGAAAAGCATCACTTGAATTGGATAAAGTAAATATAAATATTATTGCTAGTAATAATTTGAATTTTTTATTGAAAGGTTTAAGACTGAATTTGAATGGTGCTTTAGTTTGGACTTCAGATACTTTTTCTGTAACCCTATAAAATAAGAAAAATACTGATAATATTGCTGGAATAAATGCAATCCAGAATACAAGTCTGTAGTTCTCAGTGAAAAAATATAAAATAACTGAAGCAAGAATAGGTCCTAATATTGCACCTGCATGATCCATACTTCTATGAAAACCAAATGATTTACCTCGTTCATTGGGAGAGCAGGAATCTGCAATTAGTGCATCACGTGGAGCAGTTCGTATGCCTTTGCCTGTTCTATCCATAAAACGAATTGCAAGGATATGCCAAGGTGCTGTAGCAATGGCAATAAGTGGTTTTGCTAAGGATGAAATACCATAGCCAAATAAAATAAGTGGCTTTCTAATTCTTAATTTATCTGAAATTGCTCCTGAAAATAGTTTTAAAATACTTGCTGTGCTTTCTGCTATTCCTTCTATTAAACCCACAAATGAAAGAGGTGCTTTTAAAATATTGGTTAAGAATATTGGCAGCAATGGATATATCATTTCCGAGCTTACATCAGTGAGAAAACTTACTACACCTAAAAAGAAAATATTTTTGTCAAACCCAAAAATTTTAGACTTTTTATCATCCATATTTTTTTGTTTATAGCATTTTTTGTCAGTTTGCACAAATAAATTCTTGATTTATTTAATATTGCAATATGCCTATTTTTTTAGTAATATTTAAAATAAAACATACGGTACAAAAATGAAAAGAAAATTAATCTTTGGAATAATAATATATCTAATAATTTTTATTTGTGATTTTGCTGATACATTTGCTTTAGAGCTTTTCTGGAAAACAAGTGTACGGGATCAGTTTGTGAATTCTTCTCCTGTTTTTGTAGATATGGATTTAGATGGAAAATGTGAAGTAGCAATTGCCGGGACCCAACAGATATATTTATTTAATTATAAAGGGGAGATTTTGGCAGGTTGGCCAAAGCAGACGTGGGTTACAGAATCTTTTCAGACTCATAGTTGTATATCTGCTGGAGATATTGATGGAGATGGGAAAAAGGAAATTATTGCTATAAGTAAAAATACACCAACAGTAAATCAGCCACCTACAGTAAAAATTAGTGTGTGGGATATTAAAGGTGAGTATAAAGCAGGTTGGCCACAAACAATTAATGGTATAATTGAATATGCACTCACACCTACGGTAGTTGATATAAATAAAGATGGGAAAGATGAAATAATTATTTCAGTTATGTTGCCGCGTGCTCGTGGGAATTTGGGCGCAGTTTATATTTTTGAAGGGTTAGGTAAAGAATTATTAGGTTGGCCACAAACAATTCCACCTATTAACGAAAATTCTGCATGGATTTCTTCAGTTGCAGTAGGTGATATAGATAAGGATGGAATTTTGGAGATAGTGGTAGGAACTATTAATGCGCAAGTTTATGCTTGGCATTTGGATGGAAGGTTAGTTAATAATTTCCCTGTTAGAGGAAATGAAGAAGATAGATTTTATACAGCTCCTTCGCTTGGTGATGTGGATGGAGATGGTTTTTTGGAAATTGCAATAGGCGGATGTAATAATAATCAGGCTTCATTATTATATTTATGGAAATATGATGGTAAATTGGTTTCAGAATGGCCTAAAAATATTTCAAGCAATATCCAATCAAATGTTGTTTTTGCGGATTTAGACGGTGATAAAAAAAATGAGATAGTTTTTGGAACTAATGCTGGTGAAAAACTTTATGTGTTGAAAGGGGATGGTTCTAATTTTGCTGGTTGGCCACAAATTTTGGATTCTTGGATTTGTAATGATGCAGTAATTGCAGATTTAGATGGCGATAACAAACTTGATATAATAATTGGAAGTTCTGAGCAGAATTTATACGCATATAATTCTCAAGGGAAATTGCTTGATGGTTTTCCAATACCTATGGGTAAAAATAGTGCAACTCAAAGATCACCTGCTATAGGCGATATAGATAACGATGGTCTATTAGAAATAGCTTATGCTACTAATCAAGAGATATTTGTCTGGAAAACAAAATCCCGTAATTTAAAACCAGTATGGCAATATTATCGTGGTAATATTGGTCATACTGGTTGTATTTTGCCCCCTTTATTAAAGGGGGATTAAGGGGGATTTATTTTTCAATTGCAGTTGATACTCCAGCACCCTCAAAAGTTGCCATTTCAGTCATTATCCTGATACTTGCTTCAATAAGGTTTATTCCAAGTGCTGCGCCTATGCCTTCACCTAAACGAATATTTA
>JBBTED010000041.1:0-2519 GCA_038042445.1 Candidatus Firestoneibacteriota bacterium | reverse complement strand
TGAAAATCAGGGATTCTTCGTCTCTATTTTACCTTGAAATTTTGAGAGGATACTATAAATCCAAGGACAAAATCAATCCATTGTTCTTTACTGGAAATCTCACAATTACTAAAGTAGCACTTAGCACGATAGTAAAATTCATTTCGATTGGTTACTTCCATTAAATTTTTATTAAAATTAAAAGTAGAATCCATAAAAGACCAGAATTCAGGTGGTAGTCCAACAATTTCCACCTTTGTCCCAATAACTATATGCAATGTTGCAGAGATTTCACCAGCACTATTTTGGGAAAAGTCAACAATGTAAGAAAACCCATATATATTATTGGGGATTGGACATGTATTACTATTAAAGATTGTGCCTAAACTATTATCAATGTCTTCTAAAGGATTAACACTGTATTTTGTTGATAAAATAATACGAATATTTTTGTCTAGTCCGATTATATTTGCAGTTATTTTGTAATCCGAAGAAGATAAATATTTAGAGTCATCATGGATTTTCAAAAACCATTTTAAAAAGTTTTCAGTAAAATACCATGACAAGCTTAATGGTACGTGCTTGTTTTCAATATTAAACCACTCGATAGGAGTATTTTCCAAACAACGTTCAATGCGTTCTTTCCAAGATGGAAAAATATAATTGTCATATCCAGTATAGTGTACATTTGGGCAAAATGATATTGGATACAACAACATATTCCTGATTGTGGGAATAACAGTTGTTTTGATATAACTCTCTTTTTCGATACTGTCATCAGGTACTTGTAATTTATCCGTTTTATCCATAACGGATCTTACCGCAATGCTATCTAAATATTCTATATATGCCCCTCTACTACTACACAGATATTCAGAAATAAGAGAACAAGCATTTTGATGTTTTAAAATTACGGTAAATATTTGATCTATTAGCTTTAAGTAATCTTCGTTTTCTTTAGAAAAAAAGTAAAAATATATTGTAGCCTTCATCGAATAATCAGTTATAGACCTAACAAATGGTTGATAATCTGTTTCACTAGGAGTAACAGAGGCAAAACGATTTATGCAAGCATACATTACATCTTTGAGAAAAAAGTTCTTGAAAGTCAATTCATTAAGAAGACAGGCAGTTGCCAATATCCTACTATTTTCTAAATGGGAGAGAAGGCATTTAAGGGCATTTGGAATATTTACCAGTGCCATTTTTACCAGTAAATCATAAGACGTCTGTTCATTAGGGTATTCTTTAATAACCTCCTCTATAAAGTACAACGTATTTTCAATATCTTCTTTTGCACCATAATGGTTGAATCTTTCCCAGTATGCTTTAGCAATGCCAACTTTTGTTGCAAAAGGCCTTTCATCTTTTCCGCTCTTAAGAACAGCAGCATAAGACTCAATGCTCTCGCTATACTGTCCAAGTTTAAGATGTGCGATGGCTTGCAAAACTAATACAGATACAGCGCCGCCCTGCTTGTAGCTTTCCTGAAATGCGTTTACAGCGTTTTGAAATTCTTTTTTCCCCATGTATACACGGCCAATACCTGCATAGGCTATTGCTACGTTTTTTGGCCTTTTATCTTCCTTGGTAGCATCATGGAAATGTTGTAGTGCTGCATCAAAATCACCTGCCCTCATTTCTGCCTCAGCAAGCTTAGTCAAGAGAACAGGATCATCATGTCTTTCAAATAGTTTGTGAAAATTTATCAATTCTCTCAATTCACCAATTATTTCTCGATGTTCCCCACGACGCAATCTGTTATTTATATTACTTATATAATCTTCCATTTTGTCAGTAAATAAAATATCTAGGTATTTCAAGGTGTGTCCATATAACTCCATATCCTTGAATTCGGGGTCATTTAAAAAAATATTTTGAATCTCTTTTTGTTTATCCCACTTTTGTCTTAACCCATAGAGCCTTATTAGCCATGCATAAGACCTTGGTCTGTATTCTTTTTTAGGATTCCGTTTTAATGTGGTTTCAAATTTATTTATAGCATCATCAATTTTGTTCATCTCAAATAAACAAACACCCCAGTTATAAGAAAAATAATCATAAAGATTTTTATCTTCTAACGGCGCGGATGATTCATTTTGTAAAATTTCTTTGTAAATTGGCAACGCCCTCTCATACTGTTGAGAAAAAAAATAAAGATTTGCTCGTTTTCCAAGAATATGTTGACCTTCGCGTGGAGTACTTTTTGAAAGAGTATCCGCTTTATTGTAATATTCTTCAGCAAATTTAAAGTATTCAGAAGCAAGGGTTTGGTCATTATATTTTTGTGCTTCTAGTGCAAGATTGAAATAACATTCAGCGATATTATCCCTTGCCTCGAAGGCAATTTTCTTAACAACCCCTCTTGCTTCATCTATATTTTCAATTTCTTTGAAATATTTAATGGCATCTTCCCATTTCTCTAAGTCTCTAAAATTAAATCCAATTCGAAGATAATTCCTTCCAAAATATTTGAGTACCAATTCTCCATTACGCACTATAGATTTTTGTAAAATCTCGTTACTCTTCAAAAGTAAATC
>JBBTED010000040.1:0-2582 GCA_038042445.1 Candidatus Firestoneibacteriota bacterium | reverse complement strand
CTAAAGGAGGAAATAAATACGCCATTGTAGCTACGGCAAGAAAATTAGCCATTATTTATTACAAAATGGTTCGGTACAAAAAAGATTTCAATCCGTTGGATATGAAACAGTATCAAGAAAAATACAAAGCAGCTAAAATAGCATATTTGGAACGCAAGTTGGCGAAACTAAAGACCGCTGCTTAATGAAGAAGTTATATAGTAGAATCATAGAACAAAAATATCCTGAGATAATACATAGGCAATGCTTTAAACATAGACTATGTGCGAAAATTATATTTTCTATGCTCTCTTAATTTTTATTATATCGGAAGTTAAACCCACTTTATGAGATTTATCAATAGTTTGCGAAGATATTTTTGTTTTATGTAGCAAATAGCAAATGTTAATAACATGTTTATAAATAGATTTATGTGAATTATAAAGTAGCGAATAGAAAGAGTATATTCGCAGCATGTACATACAATATTGCACCTCTAAACAAAACGGAAAGACTTACACTTATCCCTTACTCTGCCGGAAGTACAGAGAAGGCGGTAAAATAAAAACCGAGGTTATTTCCAACTTAACCAAGTTCCCCAAAGAAACAGTGTTAGCAATACAGTCAGCTCTTAAAAAAGGGAAGGAAGTATTGGTATCGTTAAAAGATATCGTGATAAAAAGGAGTATCGATTACGGATTTGTATTTGTGCTTTTAGCAATAATGGACAGGTTACGGATTACAGAGGTTTTGGAAAAAATAGTTGGAGATCGGGCAAAGTTTGTGCGCTTAATGATCATAGGAAAAATAGTAACACGAGGAAGCAAACTCTGCATATTTAATTGGATAAGACGGAATGAAGTCATCGCCCAAAAATTAGACATTGATATAGCGACATTGAAATTAGATATGCTTTACGAAACACTGGGTGATTTATCGAATCTGCAAAGCAGGGTAGAACACAAATGGAATTTGTATCATAAAGCAGAAAAGGACGAAATCTATTTATACGACATCACAAGCAGTTATTTAGAAGGAACAGAAAATGCGTTGGCTGCTTTTGGATACAACCGGGACGGAAAGAAGGGTAAAATGCAAATCGTGGTAGGTTTGATAACGAACAAAGCCGGCTTCCCTTTGAGTATAGAAGTGTTTGAAGGAAATGAAAATGATCACACCACCGTAATATCACAATTACAAAAGATAAAGAACGATTACCAGGTGAGCAATGTAATATTCGTAGGTGACAGAGGGATGCGCATCCGCTACAATCTGGAGCTGATGGAGGTACAAGAAAGAGAAGGGATAGAATATATTACCGCTTTAAGCATAGAAGAAATACGTTGTTTAATAAAAGAAGAAACGTTACAGTTGAATTTATTTTCAAAGGATTTAGCAGAAGTAGAAGACCAGGGAATTCGCTACGTATTATGCACTAATCCAGAATTAGAAAAAAAACATTCACAAACAAGGGCAGCATTAAAAGTAAAATTTGAAGAAGTTTTACACGATATAAAATCATCATACAACAACCGCCAACAAAAAAATCAAGCTAACAAAGCAAGACTAAAGGAAGACGACAACAACAAAAAATTAGTAATACAATTTTCGGAAAAGCAATTAGACAGCTATAAATACAGAGTGAGAAAAGCATTAGAAAAATATAATATGCAATCGTTTTACACAACAACCATCAGCGAAGAAAAATTTACGGTAGAATTTGATTTTGAGCAATACTCCAAAGCAAAGCAATTAGACGGAAAATATGTAATCGTTACCAATGTTAAAAAAGCAAGAATGTCCAAAGAATCAGTTCGGGAAGAATACAAAAACCTGAAATATGTAGAGCATGCTTTTCGTGATATGAAAACAACACAATTGGATATTCGCCCCATTAATCATGTTAACGAAGATACAACAAGAGGTCATGTTTTTGTAACCATGTTTGCTTATGCAATAGTCCGGGAACTTGAAAATAGTATTTTCCCCTGGCTAAAACAAAACAATAAAACCACCAAAGAACAATTATCATTACAGGACATCGAAGAAGAATTAAAAATGATAAAACTAAATGTTCTTCTAATCAATAAACATCATGAAGAAATAAAAATTACAGAGTTGACAAATCGCCAAACAGAGATTTTTAGAATATTGGGGATAAAGCCAGATTTATTAGCAACGTAGCAAATAATCGAAAAAAACATCTCCGGAAAACATTGATTTTACTGGAAACCTTCGTTTAACTTCCGTTAGAACAAATTCCAATCAGGCTGAAAACATTAGCGTTTTCACCGAGTACTTTTGCCTTTGGTTTTTCTGTTTTGTTTTCCATAATTTGCTTTTTATTGGTTTTGAAAGAACTAATTTTTGTAAAAAAAAGCCGCCCATATTTCAGAGCGGCTGATGTTCTCAGGCAATTCCTGAAATGCAAAGGGATTTCACTCTCACAAAATGCATCATGGCTGCAAAATACATTTTCACTTCTTACCTTTTTTTCTCTTGGGTTTTGCCTGAGATTTACCCACTTTATCCCGGATTTTCTCGGATTTGGCAGGCATTTCTGTTGTTTCTGATTCCGGCTCCGTTTCACTTGGGGCGGATAG
>JBBTED010000039.1:0-2821 GCA_038042445.1 Candidatus Firestoneibacteriota bacterium | reverse complement strand
AAATATAAGACTTTGAAAGGCCGTAACTCATTTTAGCAATTACAAAATCATTCTTATTAACAGTTTCTAATTGATTATAAACATACAGTGCCTGAGTTGGAATGAGAATAAATATCATAACTGCGATCGCATTTGTTTGGCCAGCGCCAATAAGAATCAGCAGAAACAAAGCAATTAGCAAGACGGGTAAGGTAATCCAATAATGGATAAGATTTAAAAAGAATTCACGAACCTTATCATTGCTGAAATAAGAGAGTACCATGCCAATAAACAGACCTGAAAAGTAGATAATAGGCAAAATAATCAATAGTGTCATGATTTCAATACCCAAGGCATTCATTGATTTTAAGAAAATATCAGCCCCTGTTAAATCCGTACCAAACCAATTTCTAAAAGAAGGTTCAGACAAATATTTTGTTTCTTCAAGATTTACGATAAAGGATTTGTATACATATCCCAAAATCAAAATAAATACTAATAAATATATTATGACGCGTTTTTGAATTCTCACAATTGCCTTACTATTTCATTCATTAATAGTTCTTGGATCAAGTCTAAGTCTGATCATTTCGGTTAAAATACCGATGATGCTTAATAAAATAATGCTGAAAATACAAAATCCAATGATAACAGGATAGTCAAAACGATGGATTGCAAATACAAATTTATGGCCTATGCCATGTATCCCAAAGGGAGTTTCGACAAAGAAAATGAATCCGAACATGTAAATGACAAGGTTTTCGAAGAATGATAAATAGTCAAAAAATATAAATTTTTTACAGAATTTTTTCCATATCTCTTTATTATTAAATCCGCACGATCTATGAAAAACAAAAAAATCGCTATTTGCTATCTCTGATATCGTTTTACTGAAAGATTTTGAAACGATATAAACCGGATAAATGGATAAGATAAGACTCGTAAAAACATATTTAATATTTGACAAAAAGTCAATTCCGAAAATATCCAGAACGTATAAAAAAATATAAGAAAAGACAATCATCGGTATGTAAAAGATGAATGATAATTTCAGCCACAGGTTTTCTGCAATGTGTGATTTGACAGTAAAAATACCAACGGATGTGCCTATCCCATAGCTAAAGAACAGGGCGGGTATTATTGATTTAGCTGATTCTCCTAAAGCATTTATAATTTCCTTAATGACTAATTGGCCTGAAGAAGTAGATGTCCCGAAATCGAACAGCATGATACGATGCAGAAATTTAAAGTAAATATCATGTGGTGAATATTTCTGGGAAATCTCCATATTTAACGTCCCATAAATGACATACTCTGGAGAGCTAATACCCAGAAAAATTATAGCTATCGGTAAAATAGGAATAATGAAAATTGTCAGTCCTAAAAAAATTAGCCGATATACAATCCTTTTTGTTGTCATAGACGACTTTCTTTTATCAACTACTCTTCTTAGCATACTTGTAAAATCTATATCCTAATGGATGAAGCGGCATCTCAAATATATTATTCGAGACTCGTATTACATTTGCATAATAGCCTAGTAAAAATGGCATATCATTAAGTATTATTTCCTGTATTTCCAGATATTTGTCGTTCTGCTCATGAGGCGGCAATTGGGAGGTGAGGGCAACCAGCTTATCAAAGGCGGGATTTGAATATCTATTGAAATTGTTGCCTGTTGGTGGAAACGAAGATGTCTTAAAGGGAGTTAGGAAATGATTTACATCGACAAAGGCAATTCCCCAATATAGTTGTATCATGTCATATTCCCCTTTTATAAGCCTATCCACAAGCACCGGGAAAGTAACAGATTCAATCTTCACGTCGATAAAATAGTTTTTTAATTCTTCTGCTATGTAATCAGCAAGCGCTCTAGAAAGAATATCCTCAAAACAAACAAGTTTGATTAACATCTTTCTGCTTAACAAATTTTTGGCTTTCTCTGGCAAGTAAGTTAATAGAGGATTTGGCTTAGCTAAATCTCCAAAAATAGAAGGGAATAAAGATTGAGTAACAATCCCCTGCTCATTAATTATACTTTGTAATTTTTTACGATTAATAGCATAATTTATTCCTTGTCTAATATTTTTATCTCCGACTTTTTCAAGGTTAAAAAGGAAAAAATTTAACAGTGTCGATTCTAAAACCTCTTTTCTATATTCAAAAGGAACCTTTGTGTTTTCAATCTGTCGCTGAGTGGATAAATTTAGATCAAGAAAATCCGATTTGTGATTTTTAAACATCAGTAACGCAAGGTTATCATCAGTGGTTAAATTAATAATAACTTCATCGACAAATGGTAACTGCTTATCATTTTGTTTTTCCCAATAGGATTCATTTTTTAATAAAACTATTTGTTCGTTTGATTTATAACGACCGAGTTTAAAAGGTCCTGTACCGACAGGGTGTAATTTAGATTCGTTCCTGTAAAAATCTATTGCCGCTTTCTTTACTATGCTTGCATATGACAAAGATAATAAATTCGGGAAATTATAGTCTTTTTCTTTTAGCTTAAAAATAACGGTATAATCATCTTTTAGTGCTATTCCTTCGATTGTAGATGATTTTTCGCTTCTAAATTCGCCAATTCCAAGCAAATTATTAAAATAAGATATTCCAAGGGATTTTGAGTCTTTATTTAGCAATCGTTCAAATGTGTATTTAACATCTTCAGCTTTAAATAACCGTTCCGACTCGTTTTTAAAACAACTATCATCAGCAAAATATACATCATCTCTTAGTTTAAAAATCCACTCTGTACCGTCTAAGGTCTCCCATGATTTTGCCAGGGAAGGCACAATTTCTCCTTTTAAATCAACGTCTGTCAGCGTATTAAAAATTT
>JBBTED010000038.1:0-43306 GCA_038042445.1 Candidatus Firestoneibacteriota bacterium | reverse complement strand
ATTCAAAGATTAAGAGAAGCCGCAGAAAAAGCAAAAATTGAATTATCAACTACACTTGACACAGATATAAATCTTCCTTTTATTTCCGGAGACGCAAGTGGACCAAAACATTTAGTAATGAAATTTACAAGAGCAAAATTAGAAACCCTTGTGCATTCTATAGTTGAAAGATGCAGGGGCCCTGTAAATAACGCTTTATCCGATGCAAAATTAGAGCCGAAAAATATAGACAAAATAATTATGGTTGGCGGACCCACAAGAATGCCAGCTGTTCAGGAATTTGTTGAAAATTTAGTTGGTAAAAAAGTTGAGCATGGCGTAGACCCAATGGAATGTGTTGCAATGGGTGCTGGAATACAAGCAGCTGTTTTAACAGGTGACATAAAAGATGTTTTATTACTTGATGTAACTCCACTTTCACTTGGAATTGAAACTTTAGGAAACGTATTTACAAAATTAATTGAAAGAAACACAACTATACCTACAAAGAAAAGCCAAATATTTTCAACTGCTGCAGATAGCCAGCCAAGTGTTGAAATTCATATACTCCAGGGTGAAAGACAAATGGCACCTGATAATACAAGTCTTGGCAGATTCCAGCTTGTAGGTATACCACCTGCTCCAAGAGGATTTCCACAAATAGAAGTCACATTTGATATTGACGCAAATGGAATTTTGCATGTATCTGCAAAAGACCTTGGCACAGGAAAAGAACAGTCTATGAAAATTACTGCTCCAACAAAACTTTCAAAAGAAGATATTGATAAGATGGTAAAACAAGCTGAACAATTTTCTGAGGATGACAAAAAGAAAAAGGAAAAAGCTGAAGTAGTAAATCAAGCAGATACTTTAATTTATTCTACAGAAAAAGCGCTTTCAGAACACGGTAGCAAACTTGATGAAGCAACACGCAAGAGCATAACAGATGCCATCACTGACTTAAAAACAGCTATGAAAAGCGATGATGCAGACAAAATAAAAACTGCTTCAGAAAGCTTAAGCAAAGTTTCTATGAAACTCGGTGAAATGGTTTATGCACAAAGCACAAAAGGACAACAAGGCCAACAGGGACAACCACAGCAAGAACCAAATTCAAATGGCAATCCACAAGCTGGCACAGAAGAACCGAAAAAAGATGAAAACGTAGTAGATGCCGAATACAAAGTAGAAGACGACAAAAAATAAAATTCCCCCTGCCCCCCTTTAATAAAGGGGGGGCAGGGGGAATTTTATTTATATCTCTGGAGTTGTTTGGGAATGTACCATTTGATAAAGTTATGGGATATTCCAATAGGAGCAACAGAAACGCCGTAAATTTTTTTGTTGATTGCTACTAAGCTTTCCGGAACATATAGAAAAACATAAGGTTGGTCATCTGCAAGTATTGCATGAATCTTATGATATAAAATTTTTCTTTTCTCCATATCAAAAGTTTCTCTTGCTTCTATTATTAATTTATCTACAAGTGGACTTTTATAGGAAACAAAATTATACTGCTTCTCTCCTGTCATACTTGAATGCCACATACTATATAAATCCGGGTCGCGACTAAGCGACCAACCTAAAATTACAGCATCAAACTTTTTTTTATCCACATACTCGGCAAGAAAAGCATTCCATGCAACAATACGTATATTTACTTTTATTCCGATTTTTTTGAGATGCTCCTGAATTATAGTTGCAACAAGTTCTCTTTGCTTATTACCCTGATTTGTAACAAGTGTAAATTCAAATTGTTTGTTTTGTTTTTCCAAAATACCGTCTTTATTATTGTCTTTCCAACCACACTCTGCCAATATTTTTTTTGCCATATCAGGATCATAAGATGAGCTTTTAACTTCAGGATTATATGCCCATGAACTATGTGGAAAAGGACCTGTTGCCTCTTTACCAAATCCTAACATCACACCATCTATTATCTCTTTTTTATTTATAGCATAAGCTATAGCCTGCCTTATCTTTTTATCTTTAAAAATAGGATTTAAAAGATTAAATCCCATATATGTATATTGAAATGCCGGGTATCTATACTTATTAAATTTTTCGTTGAATTCCTGAGTGCTTGCCTGTTTTTTAAACATATCAGGAGTTAATCCCATCATATCTACGCCACCGGATTTTAATTCAAGTAACTGCACTGACTGATCTGGAATTATTCTATAGATGTATCTGTCTATATATGGCCTACCTTCAAAATAATCCGGATTGTATTCCAAAACTATTTTTTCAGCAGTTTTCCACTCTTTAAATTTATATGGACCTGTTCCTATAGGTTGCCTGTTAAACGATGCAGTATTTATATCTTTATCCCAAAGTAAATGCTTTGGAATTATACCCATACCCCAGCTTTCAAGAGCTGGTGCAAACGGCTTTTTATAAGTAACTCTAAAGGTATATTTATCTACAACTTGGGCTTTTTGAACCAACATAAAATCACTGCTATACGGAGTTTTTGTAGTAGGAGCAACTAATTTATCATAAGTAAACTGGACATCTTCTGCTGTAAATTCAATTCCATCATGCCATTTCACATTTTTTCTTAAATAAAAAGTAATAGTCAGTCCATTTTTGCTTACTTCCCATTTTTCTGCTAAATCTCCAATTAATTTTATATCCTTATCATATTTAACAAGCCCATTAAAAACCCAACCAATTATATCACTTGATGCTGAATCAGTTGAAAGAACAGGATTTAAAACACTGGCATCTCCTATAGATGAATCAATAAGATTACCACCATAAGCAGGAGAAGTATCAGAAACATTTATGATTTCAGATGTTTTGTTTCTTGTGCATCCTGTAAAAATAAATAAACTTATTATTATCAGTATTAATTTAGGCATATCGTAAGAGTTCACTCTAATCAGAAATATTTAAAAATTGTGTATCTAATACTTACATACATATCTTATTACATCCTATTTCTTTTATAAAAAGTAACAATAGGGTCAGAATTAATAGCTTTTCCTTTCCAGTATCCATCCACTATATTAAATTTACTATTTGGATAAAGTTTCTTATGGTCTTCGCTCTCTTGTTTAGAAATTGTACACATTGCTGCATTATTAGGATATTTTTCATCTGCTGCTGTTTTGCACATACCAATATCTAAATATTGTTCTAGTCCAAGCTCTATTAAATATCTAAAATAGTCATTCTCTTCTGCTGGTAGATGCTTAGTATCACAAAAAGCGCTAGTAATTCTACGATCAAATCCTACTGTTTCCCAACCAGGCAGATGTATTTTTCCAGAAACAAATGTCTGATAACCAAATTGTTTTAAATAAAATGGCAATGAAATTAAATCATTTGAAATTTTTTTTGAATTAGAATAAATTCCATGAGTGTGAGCATATTGCCCTGTTAAAAAAGAAACTCTGGACGGTGTACATAGTCCATTCTGGCAAAATGCTCGTTCAAATCTTACTCCTCTTTTTGCTAACTTATCCAAATTTGGTGTTTGAATTAAAGGATGTCCTGCACAACCTAACAAAGATGCATGGTGCTGGTCATCCATAATAAAAACGATATTAGGCTTTTTATTATCAGAATTTTTTGTCATTTTAGTTCCTCATCGAAGTGACGCGTAAATTCATCACTACTTTATATATTATGGTTTTTTTTCTTCAGGAGCTGGTGTTGTTTTAACTGGTATTGATTTAGATGGAGTCGCTTTATCTGCTGTTGTTGCATCTGGTGCTGTTGTTATTGGAATTTGCATAGGTTGTTGCGTTTGTGTAGGTATGCCTGACTCTGCTTCTTTTTGCATTTCTTTTTGCAAATCACTGCTTTTTGTTTTTGAAGGATGCAAATTTGCAAGCATAAATGAAGTTATTATAAAGGTTATAAAAAGCCCTGTGGTAAGCTTTATCATAAATGTCTTGCCACCACCTGCCCCAAATACAGTTTGGCTTGCACCACCACCAAACATAGCTCCGAGATCCGAACCTTTACCGGACTGTAAAAGAACAACAAGTATTAGAGTAATACTTATAATTATATGTAATATAGTAAGTACTGTAATCATTTTAAAAATCCCCCTTAATCCCTCCGCCTAGGCGGGGAAAACCACTTATCTAATTTACTAAACTCCATGAGTCACCGAATTTTTGATAAGTTTTATAAATGTATCTGCTTCAAGACTGGCTCCGCCAACCAAAGCACCATCTATATCTGATTCCTTCATAAGTTCTGCAATATTTTCAGATTTAACACTTCCACCATACTGTATTCTAACATTTTGAGCAATTTCATTGCCATACAATTGTTTAATAATTCCCCGTATAAATATATGGACATCATTTGCCTGTTTAGGTGTTGCTGTTTTTCCTGTTCCTATTGCCCATACAGGTTCATAAGCAATAGTAATTTTACTCATAGACTCAAGCTTAATATCTTTCAAACCTTCTGTTATCTGCCGTTTAATTATTTCCTCAGTTATTCCTTTTTCTCTTTCAGAAAGTGTTTCTCCTACACAAAATATCGGATTTAAACCAACTAAAAGTACAGATTTTATTTTTTTATTTATAGTCTCATCTGTTTCTCCAAAATATGTACGTCTTTCAGAATGACCTATTATAACCAACGTGCAGCCAATATCAAGTAGCATTTGTGGGCTGACTTCACCCGTAAAAGCACCTTTGGTTTCCCAATGGACATTTTGGGCACCAAGCATTATTTTGCTTGATTTTATTGCTTCACTAATCACTGATAAAGATGTATATGGTGGACAAACTGCTACATCTACACCATTAACATCAGAAATACCAGATTTAATTCCATTTACTAATTGAATTGCTTCTTTAGTTAATTTATACATTTTCCAATTTCCTGCAATAAATGGTTTACGCATAATTTAAAAAATCCTCCTTAATCCCCCTTTTTCAAAGGGGGAAATTCATTAAATTCTCTGAAAATTCTTATTTGTTTGTTAACGCAGATATACCGGGCAATTCTTTGCCTTCCATAAATTCCAACGAAGCTCCACCGCCTGTTGAAATATGAGCTATCTTATCTGCATATCCACTTTGTTGAATTGCTGATGCAGAATCTCCACCACCGACTATAGTCACAGCATCGCTTTCGGCAACTAATTTTGCAATTGCAAAAGTTCCCTCTGAAAATTTTTTTATTTCAAATACACCAAGTGGCCCATTCCATAAAATTGTTTTTGCTTTTTTTATAGCATGGCTATATTTTTCAACTGTTTTAGGACCTATATCTACTGCTTCCCAATCAGACGGTATTCCTACACGAGTTACAAGCTTTGACTCCGAATCTTCACTTTTAGACTTAGCAACTATATGATCAATTGGTAACATTAGAGGTACATTTTTATCTATTGCTCTTTTAAATATTTCTTTTGCAACTAATACTTTATCCTTTTCAACAAGTGATTTTCCAACTTCTATTCCTCTTGCAAGAAAAAAAGTATACGCCATAGCAGGGCCTATTATCAGCATATCTACTTTTTCAAGTAAATTTTTTATAAGGTCTATCTTAGATGATATTTTTGCTCCGCCGAGTATTGCAAGAAATGGCCTTTTTGGATTAGCAAGTACGTCTCCCAAATATTTTATTTCTTTTAGCATTAGATAACCAGCAACAGATTTTGGAACATATTTTGTAACACCCACAGTAGATGCATGCGCTCTGTGTGCAGTTCCAAACGCATCATTCACATAAATATCTGCAAGTTGGGCAAGTGACTTTGCAAAATTCAGATCATTCTCTTCCTCTTCTTTATAAAATCTGACATTCTCTAATAAAACACAATCTCCATCTTTCATTAAAGATATTGTCTTTTTAACCTCTTCTCCAATACAACCTTTTACATAGAATATTTTTTTACCCAGTAATTCTTCCAATCTTTTGGCAACTGGCGCCATTCTTAATTTTTCAACAACTTTTCCGTCAGGTCTACCTAAATGAGAAACCAAAATAGCTTTTCCGCCATTACTTAGGATATATTTAATTGTAGGAAGCGACTCGCGAATTCGTATATCGTCAGTTATATTTAAGTTGTCATCAATAGGAACGTTAAAATCCACTCTTACTAAAACTTTCTTTCCTTTTAAATCTAAATCTTCAATACCAAGTTTTGGCATAACTCCCCTAACCCCTCTTATCAGAGGGGAAACAAAAAAATATATTAATCTTTGGATGCGATATATAGTGATAATTCTACTACTCTGTTTGAATAACCCCATTCATTGTCATACCATGCAACAACTTTTACCATATCATTGTCAATAACCATTGTTGATAACGCATCCACAATTGCAGATTTTGGATTAGTACTAAAATCTATTGATACAAGTGGAAGTGCACAGTATTCTAAATATTTTGACAAAGGACCTGAAGTAGAAGCTTCTTTAAATGCAGCATTAACCTCCTCTGCAGTAACTTTTTTCTCAAGGTCAACAACTACATCAATAACAGAAACAGTTGCTACAGGAACCCGCATTGAAAATCCATTCATTTTCCCCTTTAATTCTGGTATTACAAGAGAAACTGCTTTAGCAGCACCAGTTGTTGTAGGAATCATAGATAAAGCTGCAGCTCGTGACCTTCTTAAATCTTTATGTTCTAAATCTTGTATGCGCTGGTCATTTGTATATGCATGAATTGTAGTCATTAAACCTCTTTTTATACCAAATTTACTAAGAAGAACTTTACATACAGGAGCAAGACAATTTGTGGTGCAGGAAGCATTTGATATAACTATATCTTTTGCAGGATTGTATTTTTCTTCATTTACTCCAAGAACTATTGTTATATCCTCATTTTTTGCCGGTGCAGAAATTACAACTCTTTTAGCACCTGCACTAATATGTGCAATTGCTTTTTCTTTTTCAGTAAATCTTCCTGTAGATTCAATAACATAGTCAACTCCCATAGACTTCCATGGTAATTTAGATGGATCCTTCTCAGAAGTAATTTGTATTTCTTTACCATTTATTATTATTGATTTTTCTTTTGCACTAACTTCACCAGGAAATATTCCATGCACAGAATCATATTTAAACAAATGCGCAAGCACATCTGCAGAAGTTAAATCATTCACTGCAACAAAATCCAATTTCCCCCATGCTTCTTTGTTTAATGCAGCAGCACGCAGCACTAATCTTCCTATTCTACCAAACCCGTTAATTGCAACTTTCTTTGCCATTTAAACTCCCCCTTTCAATATATTATATTGAACAATTATTTTTTATTACAGATTATTTAGTATTGTATTTATTATCACATATTTTGTCAAATAGTTTTTAAATTAATGCTTTTCCCAACGAAGAAGCTGGGTAACTGATGCTAATGTTCCACCTTGTTTTATTTCTGCTCTTATACGGTTTTCACGCTCAAGAACATCCATTGAGCGATTTGCAATTTCAGCTAATTTTGATTTTGGCACAACAACAACACCATCATCATCACCAATAATCCAATCACCCGGATTAATTTGGACTCCTGAAATAGTTATGGGAATATTGATTTCTCCAAAACCCCGTGGTTCTCCTGCTGTTGGAGTTACAAGTTTTGCAAAAGCAGGGAATTTCAAATCACGTATTTCCTTTGTATCACGAATTGCACCATTTATGACAACACCTGATATTTTTTTTACAATTGAACTATGTGTTGCAAGCTCTCCCCATATAGCAGGAGAAACTCCACCTGCATCTATTACAATCACATCACCTTTTTGGGCAATATCTATAGCTTCAACAGGTTTTGCCCAATCTCCCGGATATGTTCTTACTGTAACTGCAGGGCCTATCATTTTTACACCATAGCAAATTGGAAATATTTCTTTAAGTTCTCCTTTTCTGTGCATAGCATCTGAAATATTTGAAGATGAAACTTTCAAGAAAATATCTTTTACATCTTTATCGGTTACACGTTTATATAAATCTGTTTTTACTTTTTTGCCTGATGACATTGCCTTTTTTATATTTAATGTTGCCTTTTGGACATTTTCAGCTTTAGATATAGCTCCACCTACTATTATTATAGATGCTCCACAGGAAATTGCATCTACCACATTTTCGGAATTTATTCCACCAGCAACTGCTACTGGAATTTTGACCTGTCTACACACCTGTTTTAATATATCAAATGGTACTTTACCTTTCATTTGCTGGTCAATTGATGTATGCACACTAATATAATGAACTCCTAATGCTTCAACCTGCTTTGCTCGTTTTACAGGATCCGCAACATCTATCATATCTACAATTACCTCTGCTCCATAATTTTTACATGCTTCAACACACTCGGCAATAGTAGAATCAGATGCAGCACCTAAAACATCTATAATATTTGCACCTGCTTTTGCTGCAATTTCTACTTCTGCTCTTCCTGTATCCATAATTTTCATATCCGCAATTATTTTATGTTTTGGAAAAAGCTCCCGCATTTTTCTAACAGCATTCAAGCCTTCACTTTTAATAAGCGGTGTTCCAATTTCAATCCAATCAACACCAACACCTACTGCCTCTTCTGCTACTTTAACAGCACGTGACAAATCAACAAAATCCAATGCTAATTGCAATATTGGTTTCATATTTTTAATATTTTTACTATTATTTCACGAGAACGTGGTCTATTATCAAATTCTATAAATATTATGTTTTGCCATACACCAAGCTCAAGTTTTTTATCTGCAAATGGAACATTCAAAGATGAACCAACCAAAGAAGCTCTTAAATGCGAATGTCCATTTGAATCAGAATGAGAAAGATTGTGCTGATAAACTTTATTTGTCGGAATTAAATCTTCAAATAGTTTTTTCAAATCTGCTACTAAACCAGGTTCATATTCCACAGTTGTAATCGCACCTGTTGCACCCGGCACAAATAAAAAAGCTATACCCTCAGAAACAGATTGCTCCTGTAAAATTTTATTCACATCAGAAGTTATATCAACAATGTCAACATTGCCTTTTGTTTTAAATGATATTTTATCTGTCATTTTTTTGAGATCCTTCGGCTTTTGCCTCAGGATGACCTTTCAGGTCATTTTCCTGATAGACTTTTGCGATATGCGTCTAAATATGAATCGCAATAAATATTTTTATTAAGTAATAAATCTGCTGTAATCATAGCATCCATAAGTTCTTTATCTGTTGGGTCCACAATTGCAGCGTCTAAACCATACGCTTGTGCCATTACTAAATATGTCCTGTTGATTAATTCCCTGTTTTTTGTCCCCTGTGAAACATTGCTCAGTCCTACTACAGTTTTAGGAGACGGGCTACATATAAGCTTGCAATCTCTTAGAGCATAAAGCAATTCAGGGCATTGAGCTTGCGCAACATTCACAGGCAAAACTACAGGGTCTATATAAACATCATCAGGAGAAATTCCAAGTTCCATTGCTTGTGCAATTATATTTGCAGCAATTTCCACACGTTCACTTGCTGTTGCAGGAATTCCTTTTTCGCTAATAGTTAAACCCACTATACCTGCATTATATTTTTGTGCTAATGGCAAAATTTTATCTAATTTTTCTTTTTCAGCAGTTGTAGAATTAATTATTGCTTTTTTCTTACATAAACTTAAGCCCGCTTCTAAAACAGCAACTTTTGGGCTATCAATTACAAGTGTCACATCCGTAATTTCCTGAATTGTTTCAACCAACCATTTCATTGCACCAACAGCATCTGCTGTTGAAGGACCAACATTTACATCTAAAGCATTTGCTCCACCTTCCAATTGCCTTAGCGCAATTTCATGAATTATTTTTTTGTCTTTATTAATTATAGCTTCTTTTACAGCTTTGAACATTCCATTTATTCTTTCTCCTATTACAAACATATTTTCCCCCTCACCTTAATTTTTAGTAGGGGCAGGTTTACCTGCCCATTTATTGGGCGAGTAAACTCGCCCCTACGACTACAAGTACTACAAATTCCCCCTTAGTCCCCCTTTAATAAATGAGGTTATTTTATTTCTTCATAAATTTATCGATTGCGTTTTTTAGTGCAAATACAGATTCTGGATGTCTGGCTACAAGTATATCAGCACCTGCTAATAATAATGCTGTTCCTGTTACTATTTCCCATGCAGGTCCTCTTTTATTTTCATCACCCCATACAGGTTGATCTAATTGCAGAGCTTTTGCTTCTTTTGATTTCCATGCTTCCTGTCCAATTAAACACAAAAATGGCATTGAAAGCATTTTATCTCCAGACAATGCAGCAAGCCTGATTCTTTCCATAACTGAATAAGTATATTCCAAACCATATCCTAATGCACCTGTAGTTGGATCCATTATAATCTTAGTAGAAGGAAATCCCATTTCAGTTACTAATATATTTACTTGCTTTTGAATATTTACATCTATTGGAGCTTCTGCAAGTATAGTATGCCCATCTGCAAGACAAGTAGCAGCTAATGTTCTGTAATTATCCTGTGATGCCTTACCAAATAAACAATTTTCTCCATGGACTGCATTGGAACACTTGGGTAATATATCGTTATCTTTATCCGCATTGCCAGAACCATAAATTATAACTGGAACCCCAACTGAAGAAATAACATCTTTAACAGCAGCTACTGCTTTATCTGCAGTAGTATTTCCAAAATCCGGATGTATACTTTGCAGCCTTAGAAAAATTATGTCTGCTTTAAATTCCTCTACACATTTTTTTGCCCATTGCCCGGGTTTATCTAAAACACCTTCATACGGTTTTGTTAAAACCTTAGCCCAATCATCCGGCACCATATCTAAAACTTCTATTGATATAACAGGTTTACGAGGCATTTCACCTTCAAAATGCATAAATGACATCGCTGTTTCCCCACCAATTGTAACAACAGATGTTCTAGTTCCACCTTGCTCTTTTGTGGCCCCAATTGTTACTTCATTTATTTTGCCTGTCCATTTTTCTTTTACGAGTTCTACAGCCATATCTCCCCCTTTGTATCCCTAATTTTTAGTAGGGACAGGTTTACCTGTCCATTTATTGGGCGAGTAAATTCGCCCCTACGACTTGCAATATTATTACAACATTCCCTTTGGTCATAGTATAAAATATGTAATCTTACTTGTAAAGTGAAAGTTTGAGTATAGGAAAATGCGTTTTGACAATTAATTGCCTACTTATTTATTCGTATATCCATTTGAAATTCAGGGTCATCAACAAGTCCAACTGTAATGCATTCTTCTGCTATTTCTTTCACAAAAAGCTTGTCTGTTATTTTATCTCCAATACCTAATATAAATGTATTATCTCCTTTTGCCAGAAAAACTTTCAATTTTTCGCCATCTCTCATTAAGCCAAGAATAACATACGTTCTTAATTCATTTTTATAATTTTCATAAGGATCCCTTGGAGGTTCATCTATCACAGGAGGAGAAAATACTACTTTAGGTTGTTCTATCTTAGGCGGCGCCTGTATAATTGAAGAAAAAATTTGTGTTGATACCATTGGATATTTGTATTCTTTTAACATATCCTCATTTATCGTAAAAACATTTTTTACCTCTTCTGATATTTTAGTATAAGAAAATTTTCTGATTTTAATTTGGCTGGTAATAGTAGCAATAGCTACAGACAATGAAACAGCCAATACAATCAATATATTTTTATCTAAAGTACGTTGAAACATATAATTCCACCCCTATAATGTCAGAACCTTCTTTTTCCTTTTTTAAACTAATACTCTCTATTTTTATCAATTTTCTTAAATTCTCTATCTTGTATACAAATTTTCTAATGTTATTATAATTTCCTTCAACAGGAATTGAAAATGAAAGTTTTTTAAAAGAACTTTGCTCTTCTTTTTTAAATGGTTGATATTTAATACTCGAAATTTTGAGATTACTGTTTTTTGCTAAATTCGGTAATTCTGATACAAGCCTTATCATCTCTTTTTCTTTTGGAATAATACTGTAAAAACCCATTATGTTTTTAATATGCTTCGACATTTCTATTTCTTTGGCATATTCAATAACTAATTTATTATTCTTTTGATTCAAAGAAATCAAAAGAAAATTCAGAATACAAAAACCAAATATAAAAAAAATAAACGTTTTATTTTTTTTCATTGTATTTAAATGTTAAGCTAAAACCTATTAATTTTTGATTTACTTCTTTTAGTTCCACTTCTCTTTGTTCTTCAATAAATATGTTAGCAAAAAAAGAGGAGTTTTGTAAATTTTTCATAAAACCTACTAAAATGTTAGTTGATAAAGCTGTGCCCTCTATTCTTACTTCTCTTGTCACAAATGCCGGTGTTACAGTAGAAATACTTATGCCTGATGGTGTTACTTTTTCTAAGTTACTCAAAAAATTACTCCACAAGAAACTTCTGATATTAAGAAGATTATTAATATGAGTAACTTCGTTTTTAAAATTATCCAAGCTTACTTTTTGTTTATACTGCGGTTCAATCTTTTCTAATTCAGATTTGTACGCATTTTTTTTATTATTTAACTCTATATAAGACTTGGCATTAAAACACATAGATATGGCAAGAATAAAAAAAGATATAAGAAATACCATACTTTCAAACCTTGTGTTTTTATTCCCAAGCAGATTAATTCTAAATTTATCCATAGCTCTAAAAGAGATGCTGAAATAAATTCAGCATGACAAAATTCATAATTCTCCTAATACTGCACCTATACATGGTGCAATTTTTAATAATGTTTCTTCATCTATAGTACTTTTTAAATTTATACGTTTTGTTTTAGAAACAACTTCTACTGGAATCTCCAAAAACTGAGATAAAACCTGAATAAACTCATTGGAATTCCCAAATTCTCCTGCCATAAATAGTTTTTCTATTTTTGCATTATTATTGCCAATATGATAGTCCAGTGTGTCTTTTATAAATCTAAATAGATATTTGATGTCTATAAGTTTAAGCATATTATCTGGAAATTTTAATTCTTCTTTTGTTACTCTTCTTGTATATTTGGGCTTCCCATCAAGGCAACAAAATATTATGACCTCATTTTTTGTAATATTAACCAATGCAAAATTTTGTGCATCACATAAATTTAATAATCTGTAAGTTGATGAATCTATTGCTATTGGTTTTATTTTTAGTTTTTCTAAAATACTTCTATAATTATTTAAAGTATCAATATTTATAATTTCTGCAAAAATATCCAAATAGGAAATTCCATTTTTTGGATATTGTCTTAAAACCTGAAATTCAGTATTTAATTTTTCAATAGGCGTTTTTAAAAAATCTTTGCTTTTTTCTGTAATAATTTTTTTTATAGCATCTATGGAATACTTTTTTGGATTCTCAATTGAATATGTAAAAAAATTATTTTTTTCGTCCGGTATTGTAATGACTGCTTCTTTTATTTTAATATTAAATCCATTTTTTAATGCTTTGGCTGCATCAATTATTTCATATTTTTCCAGATAAAATTTATCCCGGATTTTACTCACTTGGGCTAATTGTATACTATCCAAACCTATATTTACACCAAACATAATTTTTTCCCAATTCCCCCTTAGTCCCCCTTTATTAAGAGGGGTAGGGGAGATTTTTAATTTAACCTTTTTCTTCTTGTTCTATAAATGTAACTCTGTTGACTTCTTTTAATGTTGTTATTCCTTTAATAGCTTTTTCTATACCTACGGCTCTCAACTCTTTCATTCCTTCATTTTTTGCTATTCTTCTAATTTCAATAAATGATGTTTTATTCAAAATCATTTCTTTTATTCTATCTGAAAGTAAAAGCAATTCAAATATTCCAGTTCTTCCATGATAACCTGTGTTATTGCAATTTTTGCAACCTTTAGTCTCAAAAAATACTGTATCTTTATATTTTGCATATTCTAACCCAGAATATTCTATATACTCTTTTGAATATTTGACTTGTTTTTTACAATCAGGGCAAATAACTCTTATAAGACGCTGAGCCAAAATACAATTTAAAGACACTATAAATTCGTATGGTTCAACCCCCATATTTATTAACCTTCCTATAACATCTATTACATTATTTGCATGTATTGTAGAAAACACCAAATGCCCTGTTAAAGCAGATTGAACTGCAATTTGCGCAGTTTCCGGATCACGTATTTCTCCAACCATTATTTTATCTGGATCATGTCTTAAAATTGACCTTAATCCTTTTGCAAATGTTACTCCTTTTTTTTCATTTACAGGAACTTGAACAACATCAGGCAAAAGATATTCTATAGGATCTTCTATAGTTATTATCTTGTCTTCATGAGTATTTATAGTATTTATAACACCATAAAGTGTTGTTGTTTTACCTGAACCTGTTGGCCCTGTAACTAAAACCATACCATATGGTTCTCTTATTAGCCTATCAAACTTTTCGAGAGTTTCCTTTTCAAAACCAAGTTTATTTAATTCTAAACTTATTGCACTTTTATCAAGTATCCTTATAACCGCTGCTTCTCCATACATAGTAGGAAGTATTGATACTCTAAAATCAATATTCCTACCCTGAAATTTCAATTTAAACCGTCCATCCTGAGGTATTCTTTTTTCCGCAATATTTAATTCTGACATAACTTTTATTCTTGATATAATACTTGCATGAAATTTCTTGTCTATCTTATCCATAGCTTTCTGCAAAACACCATCTACACGATATTTTACAGTTAGTTCTTTGTCATCTAAAACTATATGTATATCACTTGCTTTTCTTCGTATTGCATTGTGAATAAAAGAATTCACAAATTTTATGATTGGCTGAGTCTCATCTACACTAACTTTTTCCAAACTAACATCTTCGATTTCATTTTCAGATATTTCTATTTCAAAATTTTCTGTAATTTTTTCAACTTCTGCAGGCATACAATTAATTATATCAAGAATTTTTCTTATTGAACTTTTGCCTGCTATTTCTATTTCAATTTTAAAATCAATTAATACTTTTAATCTGTCTATTTTTTCTATATTGCCAGGATCCGAAATAATAATTAAAAGTTTACCCTCTTCTATTTTGTACGGCACAAATTCGTATTTATTAATTAGTTCCAAGGAAAATCCTGCAATAAATTGCAAATCAATAAGTGTTTTTGAAATATCCACATATTTATATTCGTATTGCTGGGCAAGTGCTTTTGCTAATTCTTCTTCTGTTACAATATCTTCTTTTAATAATTTTTCAGGTAGGATATTTTCCGGAAAATCAAAAACTGCAAGTTTTTCTTCCGGTATTTTTTTAGTTTTTAAGATGATTTCTTTTAAATTTTTCCTCTTGAGTAAATTTAATATATCCATTTTTTTAAAACCTCGCTGACATTTCAAATATTGGAAGATACATAGCCAGCAATATAGAAGCTATAATAGCTCCCATTACAAGCATAAGCAACGGTTCTAATATCACCAATAAAGAACTTACAGCTGTACTAACTTCTTCCTCGTAAATATCTGAAATACTATTTAACATATCTTCTAAAGAACCTGTTTCTTCACCTGTATGAATCATTTCTATAGCCATACCAGGCACTATTCCTGTATTATTTAAAGCAGTTGCTAAACCCAAACCGGCATTCACTGATTCTATGGAACCTTTCATTTTTAAAAAAAGAAACATATTATCTATATTTATCATACTAACTTCAAGAGCTTTAGGTAAAGGCACTCCACTTTTAAGTAAATTTTTAAGTGTTAGAAAAAAATGCGTGAGCATATATTTTTTAGCTAAATCTCCTAACATAGGAATTTTCAATTTGATTTTATCAACAATCTGTCTATTTTTTTTAACATTAATCCAGTAGTGCCATATAATTTTTAAAACTATTATAGCACATATTATCCATATAATATTTGATTTTATTGCATTACTTATTTCTATAAGTAATCTGGTAAGATATGGCAAATTCTGACCTATCTCAGCATAAAGTTTGGAAAATACAGGAATAACAAAAATAAGCAAATAAAATACTGCACATCCTGTTATAAGAAAAAGAAATGCAGGATAAATTAATGCAGATAATACTTTTTTCCGCAAATTCTTCACAAAATTCAAGTGCTCATATAGATACATTAAAACCTCAGTTACTGTATCCCCTGATTCACCTGCTCTAATTGAGGTAGTATAGAATCGAGAAAATATATTTGGATGACAAGCAAAAGCATCTGACAATGAACTTCCAGCCTCTACTTTTGTCTTAATATCAAATATAACTTTTTTAAAGTTACTGTCTGCAGTATGCTCTGTTAATATTTTCAAACAAGATACTATTGGCAAACCTGATTTTATAAGTATAGTAAGCTCTTTTGAAAACAACATTAAATTCGGCTGTTTAATTCTTTTAAATGTTTTCACCATTCATTAAGTTTAACTTTTCTGCCATCTTTTAATTTTATCGCAGAGTCATCATTTTTGGTATGAATATCTTTTATACCCAAACCTTCTTTGAAATCCGCATTAACAACTTCCCATTCTTTATTAGTTATTGGATCAATTAAACAAAAATTTCTTATGTGCTTATTAGTAACAAGCTCATCTAAATGCGATGGATATCTTTTTGTTTTTGTTCTATAAGTTTTTAACGCTTCTCTTACTACAGTAAGCCTGTATATAAGCTCTTCTTCTTTTTCTCTTTTTACAAATGTACTTGTAATTGTAATCACTGAAGTAGCAACAATTCCTAATATAATCACTGCAAATATAGTAGCTACAAAAGTAAACCCTTTTTTACCATTCATTATATTTTTTTCCATCACTTCCTATACCCTCATTTGAAGTATGTATGTCAAACACATCATTTCCCTTATCAGATGAAATTATAACCCAAGTTTGGTCTGATTTTGTAAATGGGTCATCTGGAATTTTTCTTATATATTTTTCTTCAACCAAATCCTGCAAAGTATCCGGATACTTTCCTTTATCTGCATAGTAATCATCAATTGATTTTCTCATCACATAAAGATTTTCCTTTAAAGCAGTTTCTTTTGCCTTTGTTATTTTACCTGTTATAACAACTTGTGCTACAGCATACAATACGCCTAATATGGTAATAACAAATATTAATTCTATAAGTGTAAATCCTTTTTTATTATTAATTTTTACCATGTGTTATATTTTGTCCCATCTAATGCAATATCATCTGATAAAGTAAATACATCATATACATCTAATTTATTTGAAATCAGAGAATCATAACCATCACTAAAAGAACGTGTGCCCCATTCTTTTCCTGTCATAGAGTCTTTTGGTATTTTTCTTAAAAGTTTTCTCTTAAGAAGTTCTTCTAAAGCTTGTGGGTATCCAGACCCACCTAAAATCTTTGGACCAGCTAAATCTTTTTCATAATATTCTTTATATTTGTCAATTGCTAGTCTGATTTCTCTTAAATTTCTCCTTAATTCTATCTCTTTTGTCCTTTTATATGTAACCTCTGCTAATGGCAAAGCAACTGATGCCATAATGCCAATTATCACAAGCGAAATAATTAATTCGATAAAAGTTAAACCTTTTTTATTTAATTTTACAACAACCATTTGTTTATTTAATTTCTGTAGAAACTTGATTTATAGGAACGATATGCGGTGTTATAGAAAGTATAATCTCTGTATCCATAATTTGTGTTGTTGTACTCCTGAAAAGCATACCTATAAGTGGTATATCTGAAAGAAAAGGCAACCCTTTTATTGTTTCCCTTTCTTCTTCTTTCTTAAGTCCACCCATTATTGCTGTTTCTCCATCTTTCAATCTTATTATAGTCTGTGCAGTTCTTTTACCTATTTCTGGAATACCAGATGCTGTTAATTTACCTAACGAACTTATCTCTGCAGTTAAATCCATAGTTATTTCATTATCCAAATGTATAAGTGGGGTAACATTTAATTTAATTCCAATATCAAAAAATTGCACCTGTGTTGTAGTAAATGCCGATGGAGTTCCTCCAGTTGTTGTTGTTGTATTTATCTGTGTAGTTGAAATCTGGACAGGCACCTGATCTGCTATCATTATACTTGCCTTTTGCTTATTGACAACTCTGATATTTGGACTTGCTAATACTTTTACTTCGCTATTTGTCTGCAGATATTTTATCAACGATGGAAAATCATTAACTGTTAATTTTTCAAAACTTTCCCTCACAACTTTTGTTGAAGCAATTTGATATTCATTAAGTTCTATACCATATTCTCTTTTTCTCTCTTTGCTCGCTTCTACAATTTTAAGTTCAATCACTACCTGTGCCAATTTTTGATCTAACTCTTGGACAAGTTTATCTATTTCCTCTATTATTTCTTTTGTGCTAACTGCTACAAGTAAATTTCTCGTATCTTCCATTATCAATTTTAACGGTAATTTAATAGGCTCTCCAGGCTGAGGACCTACTATAGACTGGATTAATGGAATAAGTTTATTACCTTCTATATACGAAAGGTAATACAATTTTTTGGAACTTTTAATATATTGCTGATATTTGGTAAGTGGTACTACTATTATTGTTTTTTCATCAACAGAAACTGCCGCCAAATTATTTGTTTTAAGTAAAATAGTTAATGCTTTTTCAAAAGGTAAATCTTTTACTGAAAAACTCGGAATTATCTTAGTTACTGAAACTGTTTCATCAAATAAAATACTTACGTTACCAATCTGGGAAAATGTGGAAAGTATTTGTTTTAATGCTGCATTACTTAACTGAAGTGTAATTAGTTCTTTATATTTTAATTGCAGCTCTGATTCTTCATCCTGAGAAAATGCTATATTGAAAGCTAATAATATTAAAATTGGCAAAATCAATATTTTTATTTTCATTGTACTTATATTTTAGCATTATTAAAATTCTATTTCAAGAATAATAAAGATAATGTAATCAGTCTTTGGTGGATTTGTTATTTTAAAAACACTGGATTCCCGTTTTCGCAGGAATGACAAACCGTAAAAGACTGGTCTATTACCAGCTTATAAGATTATTTTAAATGTAGTCCCCTTGCCTATTTCACTATCAACCTCAATAATACCATTATGTTTTTTTATAATTTCATAACACAAGCTCAATCCTAATCCTGTGCCTTTTCCTGTTTCTTTTGTAGTAAAAAATGGTTCAAAGATTTTATTTTTTATTTCTTTGGATATACCACTACCTGTATCTTTAACTAAAATTTCAATGTGAGATTGCTTTGTTTCACTCGTAATGACATTTCCCGTTGAAATTGTTATTGTTCCTGTTTCAGGCATTGCATCTATTGCATTATTGCATAAGTTTATTATTAACTGCTGAATTTGATTTTTATTTGCCATAATTTTGGGTAAGTCAACACCATATTGTCTGATTATTTGTATATTTTTAACTTTTGTCTGGGCTTCTACAAGCGATAATGCAACGTCAATTGTTGAATTTACATCTATTTCTTCTGCCTCTGTTTTTGATACTCTTGAAAATGTCAATAAATCTCCTACTAATTTTTTACACCTTATTGCCTCACGTTCTATTGACTTTAAAGGCATATATAAAGAGTCCTCTTCTTTTATGCTTTTAACTACACTTTGTGCAAAACCTAAAATTACACCCATAGGATTATTGATTTCATGTGCTACACCACCTGCTAATTGCCCTATTGCCGCCATTTTGTCTGACTGAACAAGATGGATATGTAGTTTTTCTTTTTCAGCTTCTGTATTTTTACGTTTTATAATTCCAGCTAATGTATTAGCAATTGAATTTAGAAATTCCACCTCCTTTTGATTGTATTTATGCTCTTCTTTTATATACAAATTTATTACACCCAATGTCTTATTATCAAGAAGAATTGGAATACAATAATGCCCATGAGGTTTAATACCATCATACGATACACTATGTCGTTCATCAATCTTATCTGCAAATTGCACTTTTTGAGTAGTTGCAGCCAAACCACAAAGACATTTTCCAAATGGCAATTTGCGACACATTCTTTGTATAGGTTCAGACAAGTTCTTAGAAACCCGCATTATTAAAAAATCTGTGTCATTATCTACAGTAAATATTGCAGCTCCTTTTGTTTTAAGATCAAGCCATTCAATTGAATATAACTGGTCAAGTGTGTATTGCAATATTTCATCAATAGGAATATCTTTCAATGATAATGATAAAAGTGAGTTAAGCGTAGTTTGAATATGATAGTTTCGTTGAATTTCATCAGTTAATGTATTAAAGGATACTGCCAACTCACCAATTTCATCATTAGTAATTGATTTTACCTTAGAAGTGAAATCACCAGATATTATTTTTTTTGTAACCTGAACCAATTCTTTTAATGGAGTATTAATTCCTTTGATTAGAATTATTGTATTAATAAAAAACCCGCCAAGCAATAAAATACTAAGTATTCCAACAACTTTTAATAAAAGTTTTCTTGTTTTTTCATTATCAGAAACTATATATTCTATGTCGTTTTTAAATTTCTCTATAATTAAATTAAGTTGTGCAGTAATTTCATCTGCCTCGTGATCCATTTCTTCCATTAATTGACCTTCTTTTGAATCTTTCCTTAGGATTTTAAAACTAAAAATTTTATTTGCCATTTCTTCTATTTTAAGTGTAGCTTTTTTTGCATGTTCAAAAAACTCATTTTCTGAAGTTTCTTCTGGTAATTCTTTTTTTGTTTTATGTTTTTGGAATGCATCATAAGTTATAGCAAATTGTTCTTTAAAACTTTTCATTAATTTTTCAAATTGTTCTTTTTCATTAATATCACCTGTAATAAGATAATCATTAGGAGGCATTAATACCTGATGAAATTTTATTTCTAATTCCTGAAGTCCAGCTAAATATTTACTGGTTTCAGACGTTAAAACTATGGATTTATTAATTTTATTACTAACTATCCAGGTAATTGTACTTATAAAACCAATTATTATTAAAATTATCCCTAATCCTGTAAATAACTTATTTTTAATAGTCAACTTTATCTCCTTTTTTTAGTTAATATGAACCTTCTAATACTTAAAAAGCTTTTTGTCAATAATTATTTTGGGTATTGGGTAATGATGTGAAATTCTTTGGTTATTGACTAAAATACCATACCTACTGTAAACAGTAAAGTTAAAGCATTACCGGAAAATGTGTATTCTGAATTCAAATCTCCTAAATACGAATAAATGTTAAAACCAAATGAAAAATCATTCATATCCTCATAATTTACACCTGTAGTAAGAGTAAATGATTTCTGTTCAATATTGCTAATAAGATTAAGCTTAAATATCATATCACTTATCATAAATTTACTAAAACTGGTAAAAAGCGCAGCATAATATCTTGAAAAATTGTTGGCTTCATATAAATTCTGCATAAGCAAAAATTCTTTTTTTGTAGTATTAACTGCTGCCCAACTACCGTTATTTGACTGCATCATATATTGATATATTGTAATATCATTGAAGATATTTTCTGAATATCCCGCAGAATTATAATATAATTCGCCTGTTATATTTATCCTGTCATTTACATCTGCAAAATCAATTGCCCTACCGAATCCAAAACTCGCTTTAGGAAACCATTCATTCTGCCTTCTTTCCTTGATTAAAAATCCGTTTTCAAGTTTTACTTTATCGTAATTATCACCATAAGATGCTGAAGCCTCTCCATAAATATCTACACCTGAGATTCTTGATGAAAAATCATACCCGAATACAGGTGTAAATCCTTTTTTACCCCAAGCAGAAACTGCCATTTCTGTTCCACCCAAGAGAAACTCAATTTTTCCTGCAGCTCCCACCTCATCTATATTTAATACGCTGCCTGTATCAAAAAATCCATAAATATTAAATTTTGTGCCAAAAGGTATATGTAACTTTATACCATATGCTCCATCTCTGTAACCTATTTTTTGTAGAAATATCTTTTTTTCAACATTTATCAAATCAACTGGATTCCACAAATAGCACCTGCCCCACTGCAAAACCTGTTTACCTGTTCTAAAATATATACTGTTTTTTATATTGAAATCAAGGAATAGCTCTTTTAGAGTAAAATCCGTTTTTCCTGTTTGCGCATCATATTGAGATTCTATATTTGAAAATCCTTTTGTTCCTTTTTTAAGCCGTGCATCAAAAAGCAAGTTGCCGAGTATATAGGTTGAAAGAACATTATTTTTCTTGTCCCCGTTGTTTAGCCAATCCCGTGTCCCTGTATATGAAGCAACATTTGTAAGTTCTCCGGATATACCAACTGATTTTTTCTCCTCTCCCTGCAACAGTATTTCTTTATTATTTACAATATCTGCACTTTCTACTACAGTCTCGGAATTTGAAAAAAGTGCGTTTTCATCAATTTTTTCTTGGGCAGATAAAATATTGACTGTAAAGAAACAAATAATAGCCATTAAAAATAAAGTGTTTTTAATCATTTTTTCATTCATATATCATTCCTGTTTCTGTTGTCATTCCGTGCTTGACACGGAATCCAGTGTCTTTTTATTATTGTCAGGCAAGATGCCTGACCTATTGCATGTGGGAAACAAAAAATTATTTACTCAAATTCTCAAGATATGCTTTTGTAAAAATAGCATCGTCTAATTTTGCAGTTGATATACCAGATATTTCTACAACTGTCTTATTACCTTTTTCAAATTCATCAATATGTATTTGCTTAACTGGTACATACCTGCCATCAATAATTGCATAATTTATGTAATATGCAGTTGCCATTAACGTTCCAGATAAAGAATAAGCTTCTTCCTTTAATGGTAAATTATTATCTTTTCTGACCCAATATATTTTTTTTGGATAATCAATATCATTTACTTTTGCTTTTAGCTCAAATTTATAAACAGGAATTTTGCCGAGTGTTTCTTCAGAAATATTTTCCTGCCCATTTTCATTCTTCACACCTTCGTAAAGCTCTGTTAGTTTTCTTTTTTCAAAATCATCAGCCTGCGCATCAGACCCGCCAATACTCTCATCTCTGTTTATATGCTGAAACATTCTGGTGTTTCTTCTATACATCCAGAAATTGTCTTCCACACGCAAATATCCATTCCCCTTCTCGGATTCAGGAGCAACCATTACTATTAACATTGAATCATCTTTATCCCTACGATAGTAAACCATCTCAATCACTTTTACGCCTTGTTCAGCTTTCTGCTGAGTAAGCACTACTTTAGCTTTTGCATCGGTTTTCATTTCCATTATATCTTCAACCTTAGCAAGAATATCATGAATTTTTGGAACTTCAGAATATAACAACCCTGAATAAGATAAAACTGCAATTAAAGATATTATCAGATTTTTAAACATAATTTTCTCCCTTATGTTTGATATTTTTTCCACCAGACAATGATTTTTTCCCAACCATTATTCATTAAACACCGTTTATTTCTTTGTCATTCCCAAATTCTTTAATTGGGAATCCAGAGTCTTGTTTTAGCAATATTTTAAAAAGACACTGGATTCCCGCTTACCACTGCGGGAATGACAAACTACATTCTATTATTTTATATTTTATTCGTAATGCCTTAATGCTGTTGTGGGTGACATATTTGCAGCCCTCCGGGCAGGGAAATATGCAGTCACAACAACTATAACAAGTATCAACAATGTATTTAAAATAATGCTTAAAAATGAGGGCATAAAATATAAATGTCCATTTACTAAAAGTATTGATAATGGATTATCTGGCATATTTATCGTAAACGCTGAAAGAATATGCATCAGTATAAACGCAATTATAATGCCTGCAATTGATGCAAAAAGAGCAAGAAAAAATGCCTCGTATATAAAGCTGTTTCGCACATCGTTTTTCTGCATACCTATTGCCCGCACCGTCCCGATTTCTCTGGTGCGCTCGCGTATTGTCATTCTAAGTGTATTTATTACTCCTATAAGAATTATAAAAAACAGTATCATCACCGCATTAAAAGTAATAAGATTAAGCGCGCTTTCAAGTTTTAACACATCACTTGCGCTTTCATACATTGACCGGACATCCACAACAGTTCCTTTCCATTTTTTCTTACTCATATCTTTCATCTTTTTCTGTAACTCATCAGTAGTACTACTTCTATCAAGCAATATCCACTCAGTTGCAAGAATTGGATACAAACCACTGTTTTCCTCAGGTAACACAACATCCTTAATTTTTTTGTAATCTTCCGGCAAATTATCATAATATGTATCATAGAATTTTTCTTCATTAAGAAATATAATATTTTTATCTGCCAGATTTTTATTGTTAAACTCAATGATTGATTTTAATGTATATTTAACTGTTGTCCCTTTTCCTTCAAATTTATTTTTATATGCTATCTCAAATATATCGCCTGATTTAACCCCAAGTTTTTTTGCCAGAGTTTCACTTATAAAAACACTTTTTGTGCCAAAATCCTCTTCTTTCATAACAGCCCCCTTTATTAAAGTGAAACTAAGGGGGATTTTAATTTTTATCTGGTCTTTTAATGTTTTTATTGATTCATTATCGGATTTATAACCAAGCACTGTTGCATTAGCAAATTTATTTTTATATTTAACATCTGCATAAATAACAGCCAAACCCGGCTTTAACAAACTATGCAATTTGTCTGCAACTGCCACTGCATTTTTTTTCGCATCCCAGATTACAAGATTTAAGCTTGAAGTTTCATACGGTCTGAAACCCATAAGTTTTTTTACATTCCGAACATCCAAAAATAATACTCCGTTCATAAATATATTATCATTTTTCATAATACCTATAACACTTAGCTTTGTCGCTTGATTCTGACCATTCATATTCGTAAACCGCACACGTATAGAATCATTAAGTCGGACATTAAGATATTTTGCTTTCTCTTCAGATATAATTACTGGATTTTCTATATCCTTCTTTTTTAGATTATTAAAATCTCCTTCAATCATTTTAAAAGACTCTTCGTATTCTTTCTGAAGTTTTTCATCAACTTTTTGTTCAAGGTCAATCCCCACAATTACCACATTATCAGCTTTGCCATTTCCTATTGCCCGGCTAAATACTCCTATTGCTTCATCTAATGACCTCAAGCCTTCTACATTTTTTTGCACAATAGGTAATATTCTGTCCTTATCACGAAAAATAGTCCTATACATCTGTCCCTTTTCATTAAATGATATCTGCACATGTCCTGCAACATAAGCTGCAATCTTATTGAATATAATATCAGATATTCCTCTTGAAAATGAATTGGCTATCACAAGTATCATTATACCTACTGCAATTGCAATACCTAAAAGTATATTCCGTCTTTTTTGCCTGAAAAGATTTCTTAAACTTATCATCATTATCATATTCATTGGATTATTTCACTCCCTTGATATTGCATCAAGCGGTGTTACGCTCTTTGCCACTTTTATAGGATATATAACGGCTATGAAAGTTACAAGAACAAGCTGTCCAACAGTCAAACCTATATCAGTAATGGACAAAAATGGTTGAAATTTATTACCTCCGAACAAGAGCTGAATCATATCATTCTGTGATGTGATGTTAAAAAAAGGAAGTAGTTTCACGATAATAATACCGCATAGTATACCTGCACAGCCAAATATTATTGAAAGTATTGCAGTCTCACCAAAAAACATTCTGCTTATGAATTCTTTTCTTGCTCCCACTACACGCATCATACCTATTTCAGAAGTTCTCTCAAGTGCTGCCATACTAAGCGTATTCACTATTATTATAATCGCAACAAGAAACAAAAACATCACAAAAAGAAAAAGTGCTCCTTTTATTATTGTTGTCATACTTCCTATTGCTCCAGCTGCTTTTTTCCATGTTACAGCACGAATCCCAATTTTATTTGCCTTAAAAATATCATTTAATTTTTTGACCTCAGATTTAAGCGTTCCACCATTTTTTAATTTTACAAATACAAGATTATACACTCCTGTCTCAAGATTAATATTTTCTTTTTTTACAGATTCCTTTTTCTTAAAATCAATTTCTGAAACATCTACTTTGCCTGCACTTGACACAAACATTGATTCTGAACCAAATAAGGAATCCAGATTTTCATTTTTCATTGACAGAAGCTCTTTCTTCTCTTTTGGCAATTCAGAAACTTTATCCTGTGCAGAAAAATAACCCATACATTCCCTGTATGATTCAATATCCCCAATTGTAAAATGCCCCCATATTGTATTCAAAGCTTTATATTTTACTACACCCTTAACTCCAAGCCTGATATCTGTAGTTGTATTGCTTTCTGTAGAACCCATAAAAACAGCATTGTCTTTTGTTATCAATTCATTCATATTTTTCTTGGCATCTTCTGGTAGATTTTCTTTAACCACAACACCACCCTCTGGAATAAGCCAAATATTTGTATAATCAAAGTATTCCTTACGTGCACTTGTAGGAATAACAATTCCTTTTTCTCCCTTTTCAAGCATTCTTCCTTCAATAACAGTAATATTATCCGGAAACATTTTTTTATATTCTTCAATATCCACACCCAAAAGAAATGCAAATCCCGGTGCCATTCCGCTTTCATATAATGTTATAGCCATATTTTTACCTACAGGCAGGAATTTTTCTATATCACTCTGCTCAAGCAAAATTTTCTTTATAGCAGGATAATTGTTTATCGGCTCAACAGCCTTCCCCATCATTGAAAGAAGCACACTATCTGATTCATTCTTATCTGAAATAAGTACTATATGACCTGTAAAACTTTCTATTATATTCTGTGTAAGTCCTTTTTCCATTCCAGATATAACTCCGTTTCCTACAGTCATTAACAAAGCACCTATAAAAAGTATCGCGCCTATTACTATACTTTTTCCTTTATGACGCTGTATATTTCGCCAGGCAATTTTAAATATGAGCTCCATTAATTTTCTCCGTCAGCTATTGCTCCATCTTTAAGTTTCACTATTTTGTGTGCATACTTTAATACATTGGCATCATGTGTGGAAAATATAAATGTTGTTTTTTCAGTGTTGTTTATCTCTTTCATTAGCTCTAATATTGAAGCACCTGTAACTGAATCCAGATTTGCAGTGGGCTCATCCGCCAAAACAATATCAGGATTTGTCACAAGTGCTCTGGCAATTGCAACTCTTTGTCTTTGTCCGCCAGAAAGTTCAGCAGGTCTGTGTTTTATATATTCTTTTAGCCCTACTTTTTCGAGCATCTCTTGGGCTTTTTTTCTCACTTCGGACTTCGAATGTTTTTTCATAAGTAAAAGTGGAAATTCTACATTTTCAACAGTATCAAGCACAGCAATAAGATTGAAAGTCTGAAATATAAATCCAATTTTATTAAGACGCAAGTCTGTAACCTGCCTGTCATTCATTGAAGTAATATCAACTTCTCCTATTTTAACAGAACCTTCTGTTGCAAAATCAATACACCCTATTACATTAAGAAGCGTAGTCTTCCCACTCCCTGAAGGACCAACAACACTTAAAAACTCTCCTTCATTAACAACAAAATCAACACCCCTTAAAGCATGAACAGTAGTTGCACCCAATGGATAATCTTTTTTTAACCCTCTGATTTCTATTATATTCACGACTTCCTCCTATTCAATGTAATTTATATACTGGCTCTAATTAGCTCAATAAATTGAGCAACTACAATACAATTAATTTGTTACATTTCACCTTTTAACTATATGACACAAACTCATTAGGATTTGTTTCAATTATTTCAAAATTATATTTTGTCTGGGTATGAAATTTTTATAGTCTGAGTTTTGCGAATTTTCGTTTGCCGACTTTTAATATTGCACCATCTTGCAAAACACAGTCAGAAGGAGTTGTTATTTTTTCGCCGTTTAATGTTACTGCACCTTGAGAAATCAAACGTTGAGCTTCACCTTTACTTTCAGCCATACCTGTTAAAGTCAAAAGTTTAACAATCCATATTTTGCCATCTTTTAATTCAGTAGATGCTATTTTTATTTCCTGCATATCTTCGGGGTTTTGTTTATCTTTAAAAACTCTTTCAAATTCTTCTTCAGCATTTTTGGCTTTTTCAGAAGTAGAATACATTCTTGTTATTTCATAAGCTAATTTTTTCTTTGCATCACGTGGATGAAAACTACCATCTTTTAACTGTTTCTTAATCTCATTTATTTCCGTAAGAGATAAATCACTTATTAATTCATAATATTGAATCATTATTTCATCAGGTATTGACATTAACTTCCCAAATATTTCCTGAGGTTCTTCATCTATGCCTATGTAATTACCTAAACTCTTGCTCATTTTTTGCTTACCATCCATTCCAATTAAAACAGGCATAAAAATCCCGATTTGCGGTTCCATACCTGCATCTTTTTGCATATCCCTACCAATCAATACATTGAAAGTCTGATCAGTAGCTCCAAGCTCAATATCTGCTTGGACCATAATTGAATCATATCCCTGCATCACAGGATACATTAGCTCGTGTAAAGAAATTGGGTTTCCAGCTTTATATCTATCAGCAAAATAATCATGGCTTAAAAGCCTGCCAATAGTAACTTTTGATACTAATTTGATTATGTCCTGAAAATTCATTTTGGAAAACCATGAACCATTATAGACAATTTCAACATTCTCTTTGCCAACGATTTTAAAAAATTGCTGCTGATATTTTTTGGAATTTTCCATTACCTGCTCATGAGTAAGTTGTGGTCTTGCTGCTGACCTGCCACTTGGGTCACCTATCATTGCTGTATAATCACCAATTATAAGCACAATTCTATGCCCTAATTCCTGAAATTGCCTTAATTTGCGTAAAACAACAGTAAATCCAAGATGAATATCAGGAGCAGTTGGGTCAACTCCAAGTTTAATTCTTAAAGGTTTTTTCTCGCTTTTGGATTTTTTTAGTTTTCCAATAAGCAATTCTTCTGTAGTTATTGAAACCACACCTCTTTTTATTATTTCCAGTTCATCCATATAGTCATTTTTATTTTATCATTCTTATCAATTAATTTCATCTAAAATATTTACTTCTTTAAATCCTTTCATACGCAATAAACAACTATCGCATTTGCCACAAGGAATTTTTTCACCTGTATAACATGACCATGTCCATTTAATTGGAACATTTAATTTCAAAGCTAATTTTATAATTTGCGATTTTGTTTTATTGATAAGTGGAGTTACAATTTTAATTTTAGTGCCTTCAATTCCACATTTTGTTCCAAGTTTATAAACTTTCTCATACGCTTTATAATATTCAGGCCTACAATCAGGGTAACCGCTATAGTCTATTGCATTTGCTCCAATTAAAACTACACTCGCTTTTATTGATTCTGCATAAGATAATGCAAAACTCAAGAATATGGTATTTCTTGCAGACACATAAGTTATTGGAATTTCACTTGAAAGGACACCTGATTTTCTTTTAGGGATATTAATCCTTTTATTAGTTAATGCACTTTTTGACCATGGCAATTTAATTTTCACAATATCATATTTGCATTTTGCTATTTTCGCGATTTTTATAGCTGAATTTATTTCTCTTTTATGCCTCTGCCCATAATCAAAAATCAAACAAGAACATTTATAACCTTTATATTTTGCCCAATATAAAGTAGTAGTTGAATCCAATCCTCCTGATAATAATACTATTGCTTTCATTGTTTTATGTGCCTAATAAGTGCCTATGTTCTAAGTACATAGGTTCTATGTACTTAGTTTTTAAAACTTATACACCTTGAACTTATGTACCTATACACTTATATTATATTTAGCAAACAACATAATTGCAAATATTTTTTGCAAAATTATATCCTTTTAAATTCTTTTGCTCTACGGCTTAAAATTGCGCACAAAATAAAAAGCATTGAAAATAACAACAGTGAAATTTCCATATTTTTGAAAATACTTTCGAAAAATTGCGCCATTACTATTGATAAAGCTATACCCAAATCCCTCCATGCAAAAATAGAACCTATTGCCAAATGCCTGTTTTTAGACTCTGATATTTCTCCAATTATCGCTATTGAAATTGGTTCAATTATTGCTGTAAAACTCAAAAGAAAAAGTCCTACTATCAATCCTATAACTCCTTGCAACAATACACAAAATATGAGTCCGATTGCTGAAAATATAAAACTTACATATAAAATAGTATTTTTCCTAAATCTATCTGCTATTAAACTACTGAATGTTGTAAGAAATGCACGCATTAAGTGGAAAAATATCGTAATACCTGCAATATTCGCAATACCATATTTTATTGATATATATTTGCTGAAAAATCCCAGACATAATCCAAAACTTATAGATGAAAAGAATAAAACCAAACCAACTGTTACAGCCTGGGGTGAAATTATGATTTCAAAAATTTTCTTTATATCAGGTTTCTCCCTCTGAGACTTATCTGTATTAGACAAAAATAAAAATGATAACACTCCTATTCCTGTAATAATACTATTAACAGCTATTGTTTTTCTTATACCTATATATGCAATTAATATTCCTATAAAAATAATACCTATCGCAAAACCAAATCTTCCAGCTCCATAAAACAAGCTCATAAGAAATCCATGTTCTTTTTTTAAATCACCCATATCAAGAAGTAATGTTGTGCTTGTAGTCCACATTAATGCAGCACCCAAACCCCATATTATAGCCATAAACATAAGTCCCCAGAAATTTCCAACAAACAATAAACTAACTGTAAAAATAAAATATGTAAGACCCCCCAAAAATAAAGCCCAGTAATCTCCAAGATAATAAATTAAATAACTAATTAAAATTCTGAATGCAAAAAAAGAAAAGTAAACAACTGCAAGAATTAAAGACGCCTGTTCTGCAGATAATTTAATATTATTAATTAAATATGGAATTAAAAATTGCTGAAATGCACCAGTACTTGAAAGTATAAAAAAATATGCAAAACTAAAAATCGAGAAATTAATTATTTTAGTTCTTTCGTCATACATCAAAAATAACCTGTGCCTCCCAAAAAGGTTTTAATAAAACCTTTTTTGCTTTACTCTGTTTTATTTCAAGCTGATGGTAAGTTATTGCTTTTATTTCACATTTCAAAATATGCTTGCCTTTAACATAAGGTTCACCAAAAATGTCTGCAGAAATATTGCTTTTGGTTAAGTTTTTGATTTCAAATTTGCTAAACAACATTTTCTTTGTATCAAAAATATATAGAAGTTCACTAAGCCAGGATACAAGCAAATATTCTTTATTTTCTCCTGTTGCTATTATTTTCCTTCTATTTAAAGGCTGAATTGATTTTATATCAGAAATTATATCAAATAAAGCATACGCAGAATTTTCATATATATCTTTTAAAGAATTGCCCTGCACTTTTATACCAATATCCGCAATGTGGTCAATTATTTTATATTTCTTTTGGAGATTTTTATGCACCATTAATTCTTGGCATCCATAAAGGCTCTTTTCCCATTTCTGCAAACAACAATTTCATAATTAAATCTGCTTTTAACTTGGCAAATTCTTTTTTATTCCATAAATTGTTTATTTCCTGTGGGTCTTTCTTTAAATCAAATAATTCGCCATAACTGCGGTTGTAATAAACTGTAATTTTATATCTATCACTTACATAAGTTTTCAAATGTATAGTTGTTGGTTCATGATGATGTTCCACTATTATATGTTCACGCACTTTATCTTTTTTTCCAGACCACACATCTTTTTGGTCTAAACCTGTCATACTTCTTGGAATATTAATTCCAGATATGCTTAAAAATGTTGGAGCAAGGTCAACTAAAGACTGTAATGCTGAAGATTCTTTTTTAGCAGAACCTCTACCCGGATATCTAACAATAAATGGAATTTTTATTAAATCTTCATAAAGAAAAGGACCTTTTGCAGTAAGACCATGTTGTCCAAAGAAATGGCCATGGTCAGTTGTAAATACAACTACTGTATTTTCTGCTAATCCAAGTTTATCTAATTTATTCAAAATCTCTCCTATATATTTATCCATCATACTAACCATTGCATAATATATAGCAATATTTTTGGCAAGATCTGGTTTATCGTATAAATGCGAATGAAAACCATGCATATAGTAGCCAGTTTCTTTCCATGCGGAAAAATCAGGATTTTTCTGCTGAACTAATTTAAAATGTGGCGGATTATTTTTATGTTCTCCCTGTATAGCAGATGGCACTGTTATTTTTTTTGGGTCATACATTGTATCCCATGGTTCAGGCACTAAATATGGTGGATGCGGGTCAAAAAAACTTGCCCATAAAAAAAAGTTTTCATCATTCTTATGGTATTTTTCTAATAATGCATTTGTCCGCTCTGCAATCCACGTATTATAATGATATTTCTCAGGAATAAGCCATTTATGTTTTTGTTTATTATTATTATTTCCTCCTGGGGGACGAAAATAATCCCTCCAATTTAGACACCCTTTTTCTTCCATCCAAATAGCATAATGCTGTCCAATATGTCCCTCATCTGTATGATTTCGCGCAAGCTCTACCCTTTCAAAACCATAAAATGGACCATTGAATTTTCTCCAGAATTTTAAATCTTGCATAATAGGGTATGATTCAATAGAAGGAAATTCTTTTGTGCTTGTTATAGGCTGAAAATGGGCTTTACCAATCAAAGCAGTTCTGTAATTTACTTTAGAAAAATCCTCGCCAACAGTATGTTCGGTCTCAGAAAGTTTTGTCCCTAATGTCCACGCCCCATGCTGGCTTGGATATTTACCTGTAATAATAGAAGCTCTTGTTGGTGTACAAGTTGGATTCGGACAATAAGCACGGTTAAATACTGTTCCTTGTTTTGCCAAATTATCTAAATTAGGTGTTTTGATTTCTTTATTGAAATATCCTAATGTATTCCAATGCTGCTGGTCACTGGTTATAAGCAAAATATTAGGTTTTGTCTTTTTCATTTAATATCTTTCCTTTTTTAATAATTATATACTATACATATTTAAAAACTTTATCAAGTTCAATATGATTTTTTAAAACCGGATTGTTAGAGAAATACGGTGGGTAAAATCTAAAAGACCATAAGGAACAAATGCATAATCAAGTTGTATTGCTTCTTCATATACAAATCCAATACCTGCTGATAAATCGCTTAATCCTCCAATATCGTCATTGCCGCCTAATTGATACTTATATCCTCCACGAAATACAATAATTCCGTTAGCTAAGCTTTTATCATACAACTTATATTCCGCTCCAGCATTTAATCTAAATTTATTATCTATTGGTTTGTTTAAATCCACACTTAACAACAAATCTTTATCCTCCAAAAATTTATATGCTGTTCCTATTTTAATATTCATCGGCAGATTATTTCTTTCATCAATAAATTTTAAACCTATCCCAAAATTCTGAAGCATTGCTCCTATTGTCCAATTTTCATCTACTAAAAATAAACACCCTGCATCTGCTCCAAATCCAATTGCATTTGTCCCTTCTATTTTTTCCTGTATATTTTTTACTGTAATTCCAATTAATAGTTTACCTTCGTCTTCATTTTCAATTTCTATTCTCTGACTATATGTTACCCCAACAAACATATCATACGCTGTAAAATTACTTGTAATATTATCGTTCATATCTCTGCCTTCTAATTCACCTATATTCAAATATCCTGCACTTATTCCAATTGCACTTCTTTCAAGAGGATATACAAATCCTAAATACTCATAACTCATTTTTTCTAACCATACATTATGCATAAAAGTCACTTCGCTTTGTTTAAGCAAAGATATTCCTGCTGGATTCCAATACAAAGCATTTACATCATCTGCTACTGCAACAAAACTCTCTCCTAACCCTACTGGCCTTGCTCCAACTCCCATTTTTAAAAATGCTGCACCTGTTGTTCCTGCTTTTGTATCAATTTCTACTGCGAAAATATTAGATGCAAAAATGAATAAAACAAGCAAAGTAAGTAATGTGTCAGTTAAAAGCGAAGATTTATAGTAGCAATCTTTAAGTTGCATAATTTTTCGCAGGCTAAAGCCTGCGACTACCATCAATAACTGACTCCTTAGTAAAGTTTTAATTTTAAAATTATGGTTTTTCATTCTTTGTTTTAAATTTTTAGCTTTTTTATCGTATTATTGCTAATTTGCCTTTTTTAATATGCCCTTTATCATTCGTTATCATATAAATATATACACCACTTGCAATATTTTCTCCGCCTGAATTTTTAGCATTCCATTCAAATTCTCCATTTGGTGTGCTTTTCTCTACATCATATATTAACTCGCCTGCTACATTGAAAATTCTAAGCCGTGTCCTATCTGTTAATTTCGTAAAATATATATTAGTGTGTCCTAAAGATGGCTTAAATGGATTAGGATACACATGTGCCTCAACTAAATCTGTCATTACAGGTGCAAATAATCCAAAGTACGAAAAATGTGTTGTTTTAGAAGTAACTGCATTATTCTCTTTATCAATTACATTACTCACTAATTTTTCCCACTTCTTTAAAATATCATTATAACTATACATAGCTAATTCTTTTTCTTTCACCCTTGTTCCATCTATTACTCCATCATTATTATTATCTTTGTATGGAATAGTAAGCGTAATTTCGCTTGCAAAATCTTTTTGATTGTTCTCCAATTCAATCTTTCTTATTTCTCCGGCAAATCCCAGAGTTCCATCATAAGCAGGTGCATCTTTTGGATTTACTGTAAGAATAATTCTCGTTGATTCTACACTCAATAAACCTAAAGGTATAATTATTTGTGTTAATTGGTCAAACCCAAATTCTCCAAATTGTATTAAATTGTTCTTCCTGTTATCTATTCTTTCTTTTTTCTGACCATTTCCATCTTCTTCAATATCCAAATCTGTAGTGTCTATTGAAAATGTTATATGTCCCACTGAATTATCCTGTATATTGTTCTTATCAGTTCCTACTGCACGTAAATTATATGATGATGCTTGCAGACCACTAATATCCCAATGTATATAATATGGATATTTTGTGTCAGGATTTGAATCATTTACATTCGTTACAGGTAATAACGCCCATACGCTCTCAGTAGCTCTTTTGTATTCAAATTTAACTGCTTTGATATCTAAAATATTTCCATATATGATATCTGCAACTACTGTTAATATTTTTCCACCAACTTTTTCTTCATTTTTTGGAACTTTTATTTCTACTTTCGCTTTGTCAAAATTTTCAACTGCTACTGCATTAATTACAAATGTATTTTGTTCCTCATTACCTGCTAAATCTACTGTTCTTATTGCAAAATAATATAGCTGGTTATCCTGCAAATTCTCTGCTATCCATAATTCAGTTGGATGAGAAACAGTAGCTACAGGAGTTGAATAATCAATATTACCTGTTGACATATAAATCCTATATGAATTTGCATCACTTGAAGTAGAACGTAACCATCTTAATTGAATCTTTCTGCCTACTAATGGTGTAGCAGAAAAATCACTTGCTTTATTCGAATCTGTCAAATCTATATTGATTCCATCAGTGTATGACCAAGGACTGTATAAACTATTTGTGTTTTTTGCACAAACACGCGCATAGTATATTTTCCCTTCTTCACAACCGGATATTACTTTACTTAATACATTCCCTACATCTCCATCAAATTTATCATTTCCACCTTTTGTTGTGCCAACCTGTAAATAGTAACTGGTAATAGTAGAAGAATCTATTATTGTTCCTTTGCTCCAGGTAAATGTAACAGTTGATGAGTTTGTAATTGCCCCTGCATCTGTTATATTAGGTGTTCCTATACCTGAACAAAGAGGGTCCCCTATTATAACTGTCATCCAATTTAGATATGGAACTGCCATATAAAAACTTTCTGCTAAATTATATCCTTTGGTCCATCTGGCAAATAAATTTTCTACATCAAGACAGGCATCTAAATAAGGTTCTGCAACATATCCAGATACACCTGTTATACCATTTTTTACTAAATCCGCTATAAGTGACTGACCTGAATAATTTGGCCAGTCTGTTGGTAAATTAAAAGTTCTGCCACCTGATGAAACATAAGTTTCACCAATAGAACCAGGCATAAAAGATAAATTTTGATATTTTGCCAATGTGAAATCTGCACCTGCATTACTACCCCAGCTAACATAACCCATCAAGTTAGAATACCCTGTTAAAAAAGTACTCGTATTATCATAAATCGTGCTGTATCCATTTGATACCATCGAATTTTTTGTATTAGTCATCGCATTATCTGCTTGTATATAACCTGCTCCACTCACTTTAGCATCAAAAAGAAATTTACCGGATGTTCCTTTAAGACCACCTGCATTAACTGAATTATCAATTAAAACTTTTACCTGATCTACTGTATATCCATCCAATCGTGTAACTAAATAAAGTTTAGTGTAGCCATTATATGTTTTGCTGTGTAAAAAAGTATCATCTATTTGTGTTCCCCATGGAGAACTGCTATACCACCAGGACCTGCCATTATAAGGATTGTCCGTATGATCTGTCGTTAAAGGGACTGCATCCATAGCAACAAGCCAATTACAAGAAGAATATGTAGTGCCACCTATAGTGGCTCTTAATGGTGTTCCTTTTGTAAGAACAATATAATCAATTTTACTAGATAGATTATTAGTAGAAATATAGTTTCTTATGGAAGTTACTAACGAATTATAAGTTGTTTCATTAACTGTTTCAGTGGTACTGCCTGTATAATGCAGGACATTTATATCCGGAATATTTCTTTTTTGCTTGTAGTAGTCTCCAATTGTTTTTGAATCTGCACTACTATCATTAACTATAACGAGAACATTTTCAGGACCTGCTATGGCAAATAATAAATTGATTTTTACAAAAAAAGTAATAAGGAAAATCAATAGGAAATAATGAATTACTTTATTCATACCCTAATATTACCGCTTTTTACCTTAAATATACAACACATTTTAATAAATTAGATAATGGGTCAGTTATTGGTGGTAGCCGCAGGCTTTAGAGCCTGTGCCAAAACTCCATTTTGTCATCCTGAACGAAGTGAAGGATCTCGTTTTTAAAAGACTTTTAAACGAGATTCTTCGGCTATCGCCTCAGAATGACACCTTTTGGCACAAGCTCTAAAGCCTGCGGCTACCAATACCACCTAAGATTACCCCATTATTAAATTAGAAAATAGAATTAAAGTTCTTCCTTTTTCGGGTTAATTTGTTTTAATACATTCTCAAAAATATATGCAATCATCATCTTTGCTATGTATTTTCATGTTTCGTCCTTTCTAAAGGGAACAATATGGTATTGCGTAGAGACGCATTGCAATGCGTCTCTACCTCGCTCGGACTAAAGGAGAATTATTTTCTACTTCTACGGTAAATTAATTACTTCTACATCATCTAACCATACAACACCAGTGAAATTAGCCATCAGTAATGATATATTTACATATTTAGTTTCTGCAGGTAAAGTTATTTCAGCTTTATATTCTATCCAATCGCTCTTAACTGCTTCTAATAATTCAGCTAATTCTTTTGGTGAGATAGCACCATAACCTGGATATTTACCATAAGCTTTCAAACGGTTTTTATCTTTATCATATACCGATAATCTTACCTCAAAATATCCGCCTTCACACTTTTTCAGTGAAAATGTTTTAAGCCAGTATGAATATTGTATTTTTTCCCCCGCCTCACAAGAAAAGTAATCCGACGCCCAATCAGCCCTTAAATTTGGATCAGCGTTAATTACTTGTAAAGAATATTTTCCTGAGTGAAGCTCATCTGTTACCCATCCACCTATTTCCACTTTTACAGTTTTTCCATCTTTCATTGCTTGATTAGTCCAACCTACACCCATTTCCTCAAAATCAGCATTTGGAACTAAATTCTTCGCCTCAATTTTTTGAGCAAAAATTGTATTGCCTACCCCAAAAATAACCGATAATACTACTAAAAACCATTTTCTGCTTAAACTCATACTTTACCTCCTTTTTTTATTGACGCTCTGTTTTATATTTTTTTGTTGCGGATTCTCTTATCACTAAACTTGGTTTTATAATTTTTTTATATACTTTTGGCTTTTTATCTGTTATCCATGTAGTCAACATTTTTATTCCTTCTTTTGAAATTTCAGAATGAGGAATTTGCACAGTAGTAAGTGGAGGTTGTAATTGTTTTGAAAATTCCAAACCATCGAACCCAACAATTGATATATCTTTTGGTATTGATAGATTTTTTTCTTTAATTGCTTCCATAGCTCCTGATGCTTTAAAATCACTACAACAAAATACAGCACTCGGTAGATTTTTTAATTTTAACAATTCTAACATTCCCATATATCCACCTTCACTTCCACCAACTGATGCAATTTTTATTAAATTTTCATCTATTTCAATACCAGATTCCTGTAGAGCTTTTTTATAACCCAACATTCGTTGTTTGTAACAGCATATAGTAAGTGGACTACATATTATTCCAATTTTTTTATGCCCAAGACCAATTAAATATTTTGTAGCTTCATATGCCCCATATTCATCATCAATAGTAACTGCTTCAATACTTTCATCTAATTCATTATCATATAAAACCACATAAGGATAATTTTCTTTTTTAAAAATATCTATCGCTTTTTCTAATTCTTTTTTTGAAAACATTATTATTCCGCCTACAGTATTTTCTTTTAAAATTTTATCGCATATCTTTTCCTGAATAATACTTTCTGTAACCGTAAAAAAACTTAATGTATATCCACAAATATTTAATTCAGTCATTAGATATTTCATTTTTTCAAAAAGTGATATCTGAGCTGAAGTAGTTACCATAGTAGGTTTATCAAGCATTAATATTCCTATGGTTTTAGGTTTATTCTTTGAATAATCTGCTACAAATGTACCTTTACCTTGTATTCTGTACAACACTTCTGATTGGACCAATTCACGTAAAGCACGCACTACTGTGCTTTGACTAATATCAAATTTTTGACTTAATTCCCTTTCTGAAGGAACTAAATCTGTAGGTTTGAGTTCTTGTTTTCTGATTTTTGATATAATAAAATCTTTTACTATTTGATATTTCAGGTCATTATTCATAATTTATTTATATAACACATCGCCATAATATTTTACAACCACAATATTATAATTAATCCAAATTGGGATCAATATTTTTTTTAATTTCGTCTCTGTTTAATTTTTCTATTTCCTTTCCAGCCAGCCAATTGAAAATATTCATCGCCAACTGGACATTATCACCCTTCTCCAGCCATTCCGGCCACATCCAGCTCGATTCGCCCATTACCCGCAATACGACCTTCTTCATATTGCATGCTCGCTAAAACAGAAGCTTCGCTTTTATTTGCAGATTCATCCCTGTCTATTTTTGGATCTATATCAACTTTAATTGCAAAACCCCAGGATAACACAATACATTTTATTGAAGGATTTGTATTCTGTATATAATTTACAACAGGTTGTTCTATTGTTGTTTGATACTCTGTTAGAGAATACGTAACAATAACATTTGAAGATAGATTAAGATATAGTATATTTTCTACAGGAATTCCACGTTTTAAAGCATAATATTCCCCTACCCTCTTTGAAACACCTGAATTACCATCTACAAGAATTAATACTTCATTTGGTTTAACTACAGCTTCACCTATTGTTTCAAAAATCATTGCTAATACAAAAACTGCCAAACATACTTTTGCTATTCGCACACTTAAATCTACGATTTTCTTCATTTCTTTTCCCTCCTGTGTAATGTTTTACAGTAACAGAATAACAGTTATAAATTTGCTATTAGTTACTTATGTATATAAGTATACTACTTTTAAACAGAAATGTCAAGTTTTATTTAGAAAATATTTTACTTTAACAAAAATGCTTGTAAATATTGGACTTTCACACAAGAACTTGGGGTTCTTTTTTATAGAATCTTTGTAAAGTGCTCCATTTTGACCTGAATATTGATTTTGGGAAATTTTTATGTTTATTGTAATATTCTTTCAGAAATATTATTGTATTTTTATCTGAAGTATAACCAGAGCCAAAATCTCCATATTCCTCTTTGATTTGATTTATAATTTCATCTCTTCGCACTTTTGCAAATATTGATGCTGCTCCAACTACAGGATAATTTTTATCCGCTTTGTTTTCACCTATAATTTTAGTTTTATCAAAACTAACACCTATATTCCATTTAAGAGCTCTGGAAAATTTTCCAATAGCACCAGGAGGAACAGGCGCATCAAAATATACAATATCTACACTTACTTTTTTAATTATTTCTGCCATTTTTAACATTTCAAGAGTAGTAAGAGACACACTATCTATTTCCTCTGGTGAAACTTCAATTATTATTACTTCATCCACTAAATTTTTCATTACACTTATAAGATTGGTTCTCTTTTTAGGTGTTAATTCTTTTGAATCCTTAACACCTATTTTTTTAAGCTCTGGCTCAAAATGTTTTTTCATAACAACCCCGCACAAAACCATAGGGCCAATTACACAGCCCCTTCCTGCTTCATCTATACCTAAGATTTTAGTATCCATAAATTATCCGCTATTGTCATGTTGAGCGAAGCGAAACATCTCAAAAGCGAGATTCTTCGGTTTCACCTCAGAATGACATTTTTTATTTAAATGTTTAAAATATTCTTCAACGGGATTTTGTTTTTTATTGCTATTTTTTTGCAGTCTTCATATTCTGGTGAAATTGTTAGAATTTTATTTTTGAGTTTTCCGATCTTGAATTTTATTTTTCCAAACTTGGTTTTTATTTCTTTTATCTCACGTTCAAGTTTATAACGCTCTACTTCATAAGTGCGCACACCAAAAGTTGTTGTCTCAGCAAAAATTAAATCAATAATTTCAGACATATAATATTTTTCAGTTAATACAGATAAAATAATTCCAGGCCTGTTTTTCTTCATTATTGTAGGTGTAAGTGTTACATCCAAAGCGCCTTTTGAAAACAATTGCTCCATTAAATACCCATAAACCAATGGATTCAAATCATCTATGTTCGCTTCTATTATATTAATAGTATCTGTTACATAGTCCTTTGTTGCTTTGCTTATAAAAACCCTTAAAACATTTGGATAGTTCTTAAAATCATTGTTCCCTGCACCATATCCTATATTTTCAATTTGCATCAATGGCATTTTTCCAAATCCATTACCTAAAGTTTTAAGAATCACTGCTCCTGTAGGTGTAGTTAATTCTATATTATCAATATCTGAAATTTTTGAACTATATGCAGGAATACCCTGCATAAGATGTGCTGTTGCGGGAGCTGGAACAGGCAAAATTCCGTGCTCGCACTTAATAGTTCCATAACCCAAATTAACAGATGAAGAATAAATTTCATCAATTTTTAGTTTTTCAATTGCAATAGCAGTGCCTACAATATCAATAATTGAATCAATTGCTCCAACTTCATGAAAATGCACATCAGAAATTTTTTTGTTATGAACTTTCGCTTCTGCTTGGGCTAATTTCAAAAAAATATTCTTGCTTAATTCTTTTACATTAGAAGAAAGCAAACTTTTATTTATAATTTTTATAATATCATTTATACCTCTATGCGATTTACTTTTTTGGGTAATTTCAACATTGAATTTTGTTGCTGTAATACCCGCTCTTTTAACTTTAGACACGCTCAATTTATATCCTGAAATTTTAAGTTTTGACAGTTCAGATTTTAAATCGCTAAATTTTAAACCAGCGTCAATTAATGCACCTAAAGTCATATCACCTGAAATACCCGAGAAACAATCAAAATATATAATCTTCATAGTTTATTTTTATTTATAAGGCTAGCTATAAAACCTGCACCAAAACCATTGTCTATGTTTACAACTGATACATTTGGAGAACAACTGTTTAGCATAGAAAGCAATGCAGCTACACCTTTAAAACTTGCGCCATATCCTATACTTGTTGGAACTGCAATAACAGGCACACTTACAAGCCCGCCAACTACACTTGCAAGAGCTCCTTCCATACCAGCTACTACTATAATTGCTGTGGCTTTAAAAATTTTTTCTTTTTCCCCAAGTAGTCTATGAATTCCTGCAACACCAACATCGTATAATCTTTCTACATTACCACCCATACATTCTGCAGTAAATGCAGCTTCTTCTGCAACTGGAATATCTGCTGTCCCTGCTGAAACAACAAGAATATTACCGATTTTTTTTATTGTTGTTTTTTGAATGGAAACTGCACGTGCTGCTTTATTGTATTTTGCATTTAGATATTTCTTTTTTATCTTTAAAAAAACTTGGGGTTCCACTCTTGTAGCAAGAATAACATTTCCTGATTTTCTCAAACTGCCAATAATTTTAATAATATGTTCTGTAGTCTTATTTTCGCAAAAGATAACTTCTGGAAAACCCTGTCTTAAAACTCTGTGCCCATCAGTTTTTGCAAAACCCAAATCCTCATAAGGCAGACATTTTAACTTATAAATAGCATCTTTTATTTCAAGTTTACCGTCTTGAACTTTCTTTAATAATTCCTCTACTGATAAATGAAAATGTTTATTGGGCATAATTTAACACCAACTTTCTTGGAAAGAAAAATTTATTTAAAACATCTATTGTCTCTTCTTTGGTTTTAGATACATTTACTTTTTGCCTTAACTCTGATGCACCAGGTATTCCTTTTACATACCAACCTATATGCTTGCGTATTTCTCTTGTTGCAACAAGTTCTCCTTTGATTTTTACAAAGTAATTAAAATGTTCTATTATCATTTCTGCAATTTCAGTTAATGTAGGCTCTTGTAATATTTCGCCTGTTTTTAAATATTCAATTATTCTTTTAAATATCCAGGGGTTACCTAAACTTGCTCTTCCTATCATTATACCATCACAACCTGTTTCTTCCAATATTCTTTTTGCATCTTCCGGAGTTTTAATATCCCCATTACCTATAACTGGAATTTTGACATTAGACTTTACATTTTTTATAACATTCCAGTCTGCCTTCCCACTGAACCCCTGCGAATAAGTTCTTGCATGAACAGTTATTGCTTTTGCACCTGCATCTTCTATAATTTTTGATATTTCAATTGCATTAATTGCGTTATCATCCCATCCAATTCTGATTTTTGCAGTTACAGGAACTTTAGCTGTTTGCACAACTGCTTTTACTATTTCTCCTATAAGTTGTGGCTCTTTTAAAAGCGATGCTCCTCCATTATTTCGTACAATATTTTTTGCAGGACATCCAAAGTTTATATCAATTATATCCGCATTTTCACCTATTATAGATACAGCTTCTGCCATAATGTTAGGAACATTTCCAAAAATCTGTATTCCAACAGGTCTTTCTTCTTCAGTAATTTGTATTAATTTTAATGTTTTTTTATTTTGTCTGATTACTCCGGCAGCACTCACCATCTCAGTGAATACAAAACTTGCTCCCATTTTTTTGCAAATTGAGCGAAAAGCAATATCAGTAACACCTGCCATTGGCGCAAGAAAAACAGGAATATATTTATTATTTTGCGTA
>JBBTED010000037.1:0-6895 GCA_038042445.1 Candidatus Firestoneibacteriota bacterium | reverse complement strand
CGCATTTTGCTTTGCAAAATACGAAATTCGGAAGCGAAAAAGGAAAGGTTCAAAATCCCGCCCGCATTCCTCCCCAGACCCCTCCTGCGGGCGGGAAGAAAGCCGAGGCGGGGCAATTCCATTCCCCCAGAAAAATAGTTTGCCCCGCCGAGTCCAAATTAGTTTTCAAGATTTTCGTCAAAAAATGTTCGAACTTCGTCCAAAAAACACCGCCAAATTACACAAGTTTTTTATAAATCAGGACAAAGCCGAAAAAGAAAACATTTATCATTACAATTGTTGCTCCTGTTGGTAAATCAAGAAAAAAAGAAAGTGTTATACCTGAAATAACTGAAATAAGAGAAAATACTGCGGCAAAAATAATTGCGGTTTTGAAACCTTTTGCTAATTGTAAAGCGGTTACAGCTGGTAAAATAAGAAGCGCGGAAACAAGCATTACTCCCACCATTTTTACTGACAAAATAACAGTAATTGCTGTTAATAGTGTTAAAAGCGTATTTATAGAATTGGTTTTAATACCTGTTGTTTTAGCATATTCTTCGTCAAAAGTAGCAGAAAACAAATCCCAATAAAAAAAATACAACACTGCAAGTACCAAAAAAGAAAGAATAATTGAAAGAATAACTTCTGTTGTGCTGATAGCTAAAATATTTCCAAAAAGATAACTAAAAAGGTCAACATTAAACCCTTTTGATAAGCTTGCCAAAATAACACCGCCAGCAATGCCTACAGCTGAAACTATACCAATAGCAGCATCACCATATACTTTTGCCTTTTCGGAAATTTTTAATATCAAAAGTGATCCTAACATCACAGCAGGAACAGCCACATAAAAAGGATATACTCCAAAAAACAATCCCAATGCAATCGCACCAAAACTAACATGAGAAAGACCATCTCCAATCAAAGACATTTTTCGCAAAACTAAAAATAAACCTAAAGCAGAACATACAATCGCTACAAATGATCCTGCAAAAAAAGCTTTTTGAATAAATGAGTATTGTAAAAAATTTATTATGTTCATATTAGTTGTGTTGGTGACAGATAATATGCTGGTCATAACCACCAAAATAAGAACCCATTTTTTCTGACCTGCAAAAATCGCCAAAACCTCCAAAATAAATCAAACTTTTATCAATATAAAGTAATTTATTTGCATATTGACCAATATAACCAGTATCGTGAGTGATAAGAATAACCGTAATACCATTTTGTTTGTTTAATTTTTGCACTAATTGAAAAAAGGATTCTCTGGATTCCGGGTCAAGAGCAGTTGAAGGTTCATCAAAAATTAAAATTTCTGGTTTTAAAACAAGTGCACGTGCTAAAAGAATTTTTTGTTGTTGTCCTCCAGAAAGATCGGAGAACATTCTTTTTTTTAAATCAGTAATTCCTAACTCATTTAATATTTCATCTGTTTTAACCTGATCATTTTTTGTCATTCTCTTTGGCCATTTTTTTTGAGACAATAAGCCAAGCATAACTATTTCATCCACAGTAGCTGGAAAAAGAACATTTATAGTAGATATTTTTTGCGGAAGATATCCTATTTTTCCCCAGTCATTAAATTTTCTATGTATATTTCCAAACAGTTCTATATTTCCTTTGGATATCGGCAACAGCCCCAAAATCGCTTTAATTAAGGTCGTTTTACCCGCGCCATTTGGTCCTGCTAATCCAACAAAATCTCCTTTTTCAATAGCAAAAGACATTTCTTTTATAGCCTCTGTTTGCCCATAATGCACAGATACTTTTTTTGTTTCAATAATTGTTGACATACCCCTCACCCTACCCCCTCTCCCACAAGGGGAGAGGGAACCCCATAATTAATCTGTATATTGAAGGCCGATTTTTAGATTTATTAAATTCTTTTCCATAATTGAAAGAAACGAAACATTGTTCTCAAAATCTTTTTTGGTTAGATTATGCGCAGCACTCAAAAGAAGCAGTTTTGCTTTTGTTTCGTTCGCTAACGTTTCAGCAATTTTGGAACTGGTCAATTCTTCATAAAATACATATTTGATATTATCTTTTTTTATTTGTTCAACTAATTGTACAAGGTTTTGCGCAGTTGGTTGAGCATCTGGAGAAACACCTTGTGCAGATAGATATTTAAGATTGTAACGTTTAGATAAATATCCGAAAGCATAATGCCCGCCATAAACTATTTCTGTTGATTTACATTTAGACAGAGATGTTTTATACTCTACATCAAGAGCAAAAAGTTTATTTTTATATTCATCAGCTTTTTGCTGGTAGTAATTTGCATTGTTTTTATCTTTTTCCGAAATAGCCTGAACAATTGTTTGAACCATTGTTTTGGCATTGTCAAAATCAAGCCAAATATGAGGATCCATTGAACCCTTTAGTTCATCGTCATTATGAAAAACTACTGGAATCATTTTTATACCAACACTGGAATCAATAATTTTTACATTTTTACCAGAAACACCTTTAATGATATCTTGTGCCCACGGCTCCATAAATTTTCCAGTATAGATAAAAATATCTGCCTCACTAATTTTAGCAATATCGCTGGGTTTTGGCTCAAAACTATGTGGTTCTACACCCGGAGGAAGAAGCAACAAAACTTCCACTTTGTCTTGCCCAATATTTTTAGCAAAATCGTATAATGGAAAAATCGTTGTTACAATTCTAATTTTTTGAGAATTACCTTTTGGTTTTTGTGCAATATTTGAGACTTTGATAATTCCCAGAATAATTATTGCGATAACACCAACGCCGAATAGTATTTTTTTCATATGCAAAGCACAAGTAGAAACACATTACAATAAATCTCTGCGCAATGAGATAATAGATTAGTGGCTGTCCGGCAACTTCGTTTTACCACTATTTTAATGAAAATTTTTCACCAAGATAAACTGCACGCGCTTTTTCATCTGTTGCAAGTTCCTGAGATGTTCCTGAAAGCATTATATCACCATCATACATTATATATGCTCTGTCAGTTATAGAAAGTGTTTCTCTGACATTGTGGTCCGTTATTAACACCCCTATTCCTTTTTCTTTTAACTTGGATATTATTGTCTGAATATCCGCAACAGCAATCGGGTCTATGCCTAAAAATGGCTCATCAAGCAACAAAAATGCGGGTGAAGTAACCAAAACGCGTGTTATTTCAAGCCTCCGCCTTTCACCACCTGACAAAGTATATGCTTTATTTTTAGCAAGATGTGCAATATTAAGCTCTTGGAGCAATTCTTTTAATCTGGCTTTTCTTTCATATTCAGAAAGTCTCTGCACTTCAAGTATTGCCATTACATTCTCTTCTACAGTGAGATTTCTAAAAATAGATGGCTCTTGTGGAAGATAACCTATTCCTTCTCTTGCACGTTTATACATTGGCATATTTGTTATATCTATATGGTCTATATGAATTTTACCTTTATTTGGAGATATAACACCAACTATCATATAAAAAGTCGTGGTTTTTCCTGCACCATTTGGCCCAAGCAACCCAACGATTTCTCCTTGTTTTATTTCAATACTAACATTTTTTACAACTTTGCGGTTTTTATAAATTTTTACAAGATTATGTGTTTTTAGAATTTTCATTTTTCCCCTTCTTCCTTTTTTTCTTCTAAATAAACTGCAGAATCAACTTTGTTTTCTAATACTAACTTATTATTCTTTGGATAAATCCATATTTTTTCTCCACGAAATGTGTTTTTTTTCTGAATTGCAACAGGGTCACCAGTTAATAGTATTTTTTCTTCTTTGCTATAATATGTTGCAAGTTGACAAGTAGCAATTATATCTTTTCTTGTTATTTTGACATCACCTTTTGCATTTGCAATTCTATCATTTTCAAACATTTCCATTTCTTTTGATACAACTTTTGTTTCAGAATTATCTTTATCTTTTTTCACTAAAACAGGGTTTTCAGTAACATACGCATATTTAGTCTGTTTGTAATATTCAAGATGCCCTGACCTAATTGTAATTTTATCTTTTGTGTTTATAAAATAAACATTGCCGTCACAAACAACTTTTTCATTTTCAGTATATGCTTTCATAATATCAGACTTTACAGTACTTTTACTATGTTTCAGTATAACATTTCCTGTATATGTAACCATTTTCTCTTTTTGATTACCCTCTACTTTATTTGCAGTTATTGAAAGGGGTGCATCTACAGTTATCTCTGTTTCCTGAGAATAAATACCCAGTGAAAACAGTAATAAAATAACGACTGAAAAGAGTGGAGCAATTATATAAATGATCTTATTTTTTTGCATCTTTAACTTTAAGTGCTTTTACACTTTTTACTGTAGTTTTTACAGTATGCATAATAAGATTATTTAGCTCTACATCTGTATCTATTCCTTGCCCAGTCATTATGTTATTACCTTTGGTAACCTTAACAGGTTCTTCAGAAGTAAACCTATTAGTATTTGCATGCCATAATAATTTTTCTGTCTCTACTTTACTTCCATCTTTCCCAATTACTATAACATTTCCCTGAAATTCTATATCATTAGACTCCATATTGATAAATGCAACATCTGAAGTTAAATTAGAAAATACTTCACCATCTTTTCCAAACCGTATAACTTTAACTGGAGAAGCTTTCATTGTTTTTTTAGTCCTGTATATTTCTGCAGTATCAGCATCCATTTTTATGGTTTTCTTCCCACTTTCTGTCTGAACAAGATGAAACCCATTTATAGAAAAATCTTTTTTACTTGCAGGAGACCATATCTTTGTATTCACAACCTTACTACAGGAAGTTAGGAACAAACAAACAATAATAATAATAACAATACAAATAAAATAAATTTTAAAATTTGGTTTTGTAATCATCTCACTAAATACCGTCATTGCGAACAAAGTGAAACAATCTCAAGACTTTACAGGGATTGCTTCGTTGCTAACGCTCCTCGCAATGATAATTTATTTCATTTTGGTCTATCCTACTGCTTTTAGCAAATCATGTAAATGCACTATACCTATAAGTTTTCCACTTTTATCAGCAACTAATAGTGTTGATACAGATATTTCTTCAGTAACCTGAATAGCTTTAGCAACTAATTCATCCTTGCTTATAGTCTTTGGGTTTTTTGTCATAATATCTTTAACTGATACATTAAGAATATCTGAATCTTTTCCAAGATTTTTTCTTAAATCCTGATCTGTAATTATACCTAAAAGTTTGCCTTTCTTATCAATAACTGCTGTGCACCCCATCTTCTTTGATGTCATTTCCAATATTGCATCTTTCATAAGTTTATCCTGAGTTATTTTAGGAACATCTTCACCTTTTCGCATTATATCTTCAACTTTAAGAATCAACTTTCTTCCTAATGAACCACCCGGATGAAACAAAGCATAATCCTCTGATTTAAAATTTCTTTTTTCAAGTAGTGCTATTGCCATTGCATCACCCATTGCTAAAGTCGCAGTAGTAGAAGCAGTAGGAGCAAGACCAAGAGGACAAGCTTCATCTTTAACTTTAACATTTATAGTAACATCACTTTGTTTTGCTAATGTTGATTTTAAATCTCCAGTCAAAGTTATAAGTTTCGCCCCTATTCTTTTTATAGACGGCAGCATTTTAATTACTTCTTCTGTCTCACCACTATTTGATAACACCATAACTATATCATTTTTTCTAATCATACCTAAATCACCATGCAAACCTTCTGCAGGATGCAAAAATAACGCAGGAGTCCCAGTACTTGCCAAAGTAGCAGCTATTTTCCGCCCAATTATTCCTGATTTTCCAATCCCCGTCACTATAACCCTGCCATTACAAGAATATAGAAGTTCAATAGCTTTTAAAAAAACTTTATCTATACGAGACTCAAGAGCAAGAATCGCAGATGCCTCAGTCCTTAAAACCTTTTTTGCCTGTTTTAATATATTATTTGCAATCATATTAAATAATAAGTTTTTTAATATTTTTTAAAAATTCACCTGCAAGTTTAACAAATTCGGCAGCGTCTTCTTTTGATACTTCTACAAATTCTTTATAATCACCTGATTGCCTGGCATCAAATATTTTATGAAGTATCTTTGAATAATATTTATCTATTTTATTAGTATGTACAAATTCTTTATCAAATATAGAAATTATGCCAGAATGCTTAGATGTTTTCAGAGTCATACCAGTTTTTAAAAAAAGTGCTAATATTGAATAAAATAGAGCATAGTATGCCCTGTTTATGATTGATCTTGGGCTAACATTGTTTTCTAACATCCTTTGTGCATCTAAAATAGTTTCTTCTGCCTGTTTTAATCTATAACTAAAAAGAGCCTGTATATCTGTCATACTTTGATACCTTCTTTTGAAATATTTTTTACAATAGGTGATGACCGTAATGGAGAATTTTCTATCTCATCTTTCGTAAAAATAAGTGGAGAGATCACAATAAAGTTTTCAAAACTTGTTTCCCATATAATGTCAAAAATTTTTTCTTTAAGTTCCTTATTAAGTGAAGGAATTTCCAAAAAAATATCCATATCAGAGTATTCATCTTCGTCATTTCTTGCCCTTGAACCAAAAACTCTAAAATCAATTAACTGGACAATTTCAGACAATTTTTCCTTCAATTTTCTTGCTATTTCATAATTTTTTGTAGTCATATTATTTTAAATGATATTACCATAGATTTTGGTGAAATTCAATCCTTGTTTTAAATAAAAGACGCCTCTTGCCATGGGAAATTTGGAATGATTACGTAAATTAATTTAAAAATGATTAGTTGTAATATTTCAAAATGCGATTAAATGCTTTTTTATATACTTCTATATTTTCACGCTTACCAATTGCTATTACTTCTACAATAATTTCCTTTTCAATTATTCTGTATACAATTCGTGGAGTTCCCCCAAAATTTCGTTAGGAAATGGTATAAGTTCTTTAAAATCAAGT
>JBBTED010000036.1:21742-34520 GCA_038042445.1 Candidatus Firestoneibacteriota bacterium | reverse complement strand
CGGGTCTATAAGTGTTGCTGAATTTCCAGCATTGTCATAAACCCGAACTGATACATAATTCGTTCCTGTTTGCAAACTCGCCCAATCAACCTGCCAGTTATCAGTATAATCATTCGCATTTATGCTAATTGCAATATTTGTCCAGTCTTTTAATGTTGAACCTGTTAAATTAGTATTTGAATAAATTGCATATTGAACATAAGATAGCAAACTTCCACCTGTATCTGAAAAATCTATGTTGTAGCTCGTGCCACTTGTAGAACGCCATGTATCATCTCCTGTCTGGTTATCTGTGATTCCCGAAACACTTGTATCTTTCTTCACATAAAATGAATCCACAAGTGTTGCTGAATTTCCGGAATTATCAAACCCCCTGACTGATACATAATTCGTGCCCGTTTGCAAGCTTGCAAAGTCTACTTGCCAATTATCCTGATAAGTTGCAGAATTTATACTGGTTGCTATATTTGTCCAGTCCTTTAAGGTTGAACCAGTCAAACCTGTATCTGAATAAATTGTATACTGGGCATAAGAAAGTAAACTTCCACCTGTATCTGAAAAATCTATATTGTAACTCATCCCACTGGAATTTTTCCAATTATCATCTCCTGATTGATTGTCTGTTATAGAAGGAGAGGTTGTATCAATTATTGTAGTGCCCTCCACAGATGTTGCAGGAGCTGGTGGATCAGTTTCATCAGTATTTCCTGCATTGTCAAAAGCTACTATTCTGAATCCATAACTCCCAGGCCCACCTGCAGTCCATGAAACAGGGCTTGTGATAAATGAACCGTAATTCGTCCACGCATAAGGAGAACCTGAGCTTGTTGTATAATATAATTTCACCTGAGAAATATCTGAAACAGCATCTGATGCAGAAAACGGCACATTAAAAGTTAATTGATTTGAATAAGACTGCGGTGAACATATGCCAGAAGGCAATCCTGTATCTTTTTTTAGATAAAAAGCATCTGTAAGTGTAGAAACATTTCCCAAATTATCATACCCGCGAACAGAAACATAATTAAATCCTTCTGTTGATGCAGCAAAATCTATCTGCCAGTTTGTAGTGTAATCACTCGCACCTATACCAGAAGCAATATTTGTCCAGTCCTTTAAGGTTGAACCTGTCTGATTTATACTACTGTAAATTGCATACTGAACATAATCAAGCAAAGATTTTGTATCTGTCCAATCTATATTGTATGCTGTTCCTGAAACATTCTTCCACGTATCATCACCTGTTTCACTATCTGTTATTGTTGGTCCTTGCGTATCTTTTTTAACATAAAATGAATCTGCAAGTGTTACAGAATTTCCAGCATTGTCATATACACGTGCTGAAACATAATTTGTGCCTTCCTGCCCACTTGCAAAATCTATCTGCCAGTTTGTAGTATAAGAATTATCATTTATAGAGCTTGCTATATTTGTCCAATCTTTTAATGTAGAACCAGTAAACCCTGTATCTGAATAAACAGCATACTGGACATAAGATAATTTAGACCTATCGGCTGGCCCCTGATTATCATAAAAATCTATATCATAACTTGTTCCTGCAATTTTTTTCCAGGTATCATCACCTGTCTGATTATCTGTTACACTTGGAATAGTTACATCTTTTTTAACATAAAATACATCTATAAGTGTTGCTGAATTTCCTGCATTATCAAAAATCTTCACTGACACATAATTTGTGCCTTCCTGTAATGAAACAAAGTCAACTTGCCAATCATTTGTATACGAAGATGCATTTATAGAACTTGCAATATTCGTCCAGTCTTTTAATGTAGAACCAGTCTGTCCTGTATCAGAATAAACCGCATACTGGGCATAAGAAAGAAATGAATTGCCGATATCACTGAAATTTATATTGTATGTTGTGCCTGATGAATTTATCCATATATCACTACCTAACTGATCATCAGAAATCTGTGGTGAACCAACATCTTTTTTAACATAAAATGGGTCAATAAGTGTAGTGCAGTGATTAAGATTATCATACGCGCGAACAGAAATATAACTTGTGCCTTCCTGCAAAGCAGCAAAATCCACCTGCCAATCTATTGTATAAGATGATGCATTAACATTTGTTGCTATATTTGTCCAGTCCTTTAGAGTAAGACCAGTAAACTCAGTATTTGTATACGCTGTCCACTGAATGTATGAAATCAGGGAATTTGTATCAGAGAAATCTATATTATAAACTGTATTAGGTGATTTTCTCCAGGTATCATCGCCTATTTGATTATCCGTAATTGTTGGACCTTGTGTGTCCTTTTTTATATAAAATGAATCCACAAGTGTTGAAGAATTATTTTGGTAGTCAAAAGCCTTCACAGAAACCCAATTCGTTCCTTCTTGAAGAGAAGCCCAATCAACCTGCCAATTTGTTGTCCAATCACTTGCGCCTATACCAGAAGCAATATTTGTCCAGTCTTTTAATGTTGAACCAGTCAGGCCTGTATCACTATAAACTGCATATTGAACATTATTAAGTAAAGATAATGAATCAGAAAAATCTATATTGTATGTTGTTCCTGCAGTATCTTTCCATATATCATCACCTGTCTGATTGTCTGTAACTACCGGACCTTGTGTATCCTTTTTTATATAAAATGGGTCTAACAGTGTTGCCCAATTTCCTGCATTGTCATACACACGAACAGATACCCAATTCGTTCCCTGCTGTAAGGAAGTCCAATCCACCTGCCAGTTATCTGTATAATCTGATGCATTTATACTTGTTGCTATATTTGTCCAATCCTTTAAGGTAGTGCCTGTTAAATTTGTATTTGAATAAACTGTGTATTGGGCGTATGAAAGCAATGATACTCCAGGATCAGAAAAATCTATATTGTATGTTGTCCCACTTGTAGATCGCCATGTATCGTCTCCTGTTTGATTATCTGTGATCCCCGGATTATCAGTATCTTTCTTCGCATAAAATACATCTGCAAGTGTTGCACTTAAACCGGCATTATCATAAACACGAACACTCACATAATTTGTTCCTTGCTGCAAAGAAGCGAAATCTATCTGCCAATCAATTGTATAATTTGACGCATTTATACTTGTTGCTATATTTGTCCAATCTTTTAAAGTGCTACCTGTGAAATTAGTATTTGAATAAACTGTATACTGAGCGTAAGAAAGCAAAGAAGTAGTATCAGAAAAATCTACATTATAAGTAGTTGTTCCAGGTGTTTCGGTTCTCCATACATCATCTCCTGTTTGATTGTCTGTGATCCCCGGATTACTCGTATCTTTTTTCACATAAAATACATCATTCACAGTTGTAGAATTTACTGGTGTATCAGTATCATACACACGAGTAGAAACATAATTTGTGCCTTCATTACAACTTGACCATGTTGAAGCTAATATAGACCAATTATTGGTATAATCAATCGCTCCAATACCTGAAGCAACAGTTATCCAATCCTGCAAAGTGCTTCCACCTTGGCTTGCTGAAGTCATTATTCTTGTCTGAAAATAATCCAAATTAAATCCACTTGTAGAAGAAAAATCTACATTGTAGGTTCCGGTATTTGATGTTCGCCATGTATCATCACCTGTTTGATTGTCTGTGACTAAAGGCAGATCTGCTGCTTTTATTATATAAAACGGGTCTATAAGTGTTGCCGAATTTCCCGCATTGTCAAAAGTGCGCACTGATACATAATTTGTTGCACCTGCATTTAATGAACCGAAATCCACACTCCAATCTATAGTATAATCACTCGCATTTATACTACTCGCTATATTTGTCCAGTTTTTAAGTGTTGTCCCTGTAAAATTTGTTCCCGAGTATACTGTATATTGAGCATATGACAACAACGAATTACCTGTATCGGAAAAATCCACATTATATGTTGTGCCAGGAACAGAACGAACAGTATCATCACCTGTCTGATTATCTGCTATACCCGGATTATTTGTATCTTTTTTAACATAAAACGTATCTGCAAGTGTATTACTCAAACCTGCATAATCTGATAATTTAACAGAAACATAATTTGTACCTTCTTGTAATGATGCAAAATTAACCTGCCAATTGTCCGTATAACTTGATGCATTCACACCTGTTGCTATATTTGTCCAGTCAATAAGTGTTGTGCCTGTCCAATTTGTATTAGAATAAACTGCATACTGAATAGTATCTATTAAAGATGTTCCATCAGAAAAATCCACATTGTAAGCTGTGCCTGATGAATTTTTCCAGGTATCATCACCTGTCTGGTTATCTGTGATTGTTGGATTGTTTGTATCTTTTTTAACATAAAATATATCATTCGTCTGTGATACATTTCCAGAAATATCATAACCTTTAACTGAAATATAATTTGTTCCCTGCTGACACACACCAAAATCCACCTGCCAATTATTCGTGTAATCACTCGCATTTATACTACTTGCAAAAGTTGTCCATGTTTTTAATTGTGTTCCAGTTAAACCACTTGATGTATAAATTGTGTATTGTGTATAAGAAAGCAAAGATAAGTTGTCTGTGAAATCAATATTATAAACAGTGCCACCTGTAGTTTTGAAGGTATCATCACCTGTTTGATTATCCGTAATTGTCGGACCACTTGTATCTTTTTTCACATAAAATACATCAAGAAGTGTTGCCCAGTTTCCAGAATTATCATAGACACGAGCTGACACATAATTAGTTCCCTGCTGAAGCAATGCAAAATCCACAGCCCAATCCTGTGTATAATCTGACGCATTTATACTGCTTGCTATATTTGTCCAGTCAATCAGGGTTGAGCCTGTTAAATTTGTATTTGAATAAACTGTATATTGCACATTGTTTATTAAAGATAATGTATCAGAAAAATCTATATTATAAGTTGTGGCTGATAAATTTTTCCAGGTATCATCTCCTGTCTGGTTATCTGTGATTGTTGGATTGTTTGTATCTTTTTTAACATAAAACACATCATTCAAATTTGCAAAATTTCCTGCATTATCATAAACTCTCACCGACACATAATTTGTTCCTTCCTGCAAACTTGTCCAATCAACCTGCCAATTATCTGTATAATCTGATGCATTTATACTTGTGGCAATGTTCGTCCAGTCCTTTAAGGTAGAACCAGTTTGTCCCGGACTTGAATAAATTGTGTATTGAGCATACGCAAGTAGTGAAGTTCCGGCATCAGAAAAATTTATATCATAAGTAGTCCCTGATGTTTTTTTCCAGGTATCATCACCTAATTGATTATCTGTAACCTGTGGAAGTGTAGCATCTTTTTTCACATAAAATGGGTCAACAAGTGTTGCACCATTTCCAACAATATCAAACACTCTAACTGAAACATAACTTGTTCCTTCCTGCAAACTTGAAAAATCTATTTGCCAATTTGAAGTCCACTCACTTGCATTTATTGAGCTTGCTATATTTGTCCATGCTTTCAAAGTACTTCCTGTCATATTACTACTTGAATATACTGTATACTGAACATAAGAAAGCAGTGAATTTTCTGCACCAGTTGTATCATAAAAATCCACATTGTAACTCGTGCCTGATGAATTTCTATAAGTATCGTCTCCTGTTTGATTATCAGTTACATACGGAACATTTATATCTTTTTTGATATAAAATGGATCTACAAGTGTTGCCCAATTTCCGGAATTATCATACACACGCACAGATACCCAGTTTGTTCCCTGTTGCAAACTCGTCCAATCCACCTGCCAATTGTCTGTCCAATCCGACGCATTTATTGAGCTTGCAATATTTGTCCAGTCTTTAAGTGTAGAACCCGTCAAACCTGTATTTGAATACACAGTATATTGCACATAAGAAAGCAATGAACCGCCTGTATCTGAAAAATCTATATTGTAAGTTGTGCCTGATGAATTTTTCCAGGTATCATCTCCTGTCTGGTTATCTGTGATTGTCGGATTGTTTGTATCTTTTTTGACATAAAACACATCTGCAAGTGTGTCTGAATTATTCATATTATCATACGCACGAACTGATACATAATTTGTTCCCTGCTGTCCACTCGCCCAATCCACCTGCCAGTTATCTGTATATTCACTCGCATTTATACTACTTGCTATATTTGTCCAATCCTTTAAAGTGCTTCCTGTCAATGCTGTGTTTGAAAATACAGTATACTGAACATAAGATAATAAAGACTGGTTATCATTAAAATCAACATTATAACTTGTGCCTGATGAATTCTTCCATGTGTCATCACCTGTTTGTGTATCTACTATACCGGGTTTACTTGTATCTCTTTTCACATAGAACACATCATTTAAAGTTGCCGAGTTACCAACATTGTCATACACTTTCACTGATACATAATTCGTTCCTTGTGCAAGCGAAGCAAAATCTACGGTCCAATCCTGTGTGTAATCATTTGAATTTATACTGCTTGCTATATTCGTCCAGTCAACGCGCAACACACCTGTTTGCTCTGTATTTGTCCAAACAGTATATTGGGCATAAGAAAGTAATGAACCTCCTGTATCTGAAAAATTGATATTATAATTCGTTCCTCCAGCAGTTTTGAAGGTATCATCACCAGATTGAACATCTGCTATTCCCGGATTATTCGTATCCCTCTTAATATAAAATGGATCTACAAGTATTGCTGAATTTCCTGCATTGTCATAAACTCTTACTGATACATAATTCGTTCCTTGTTGAAGTGCTGTCCAATCTACCTGCCAGTTGTTTGTATAATCATTCGCATTTATACTGCTTGCTATGTTCGTCCAATCCTTTAATGTACTTCCTGTTAAATTAGTGTTTGAATATACTACATATTGAGCATAAGACAATAACGAATTCCCTGTATCAGTAAAATCTATGTTGTAGCTCGTTCCACTTGTATTCTTCCACGTGTCATCTCCTGTTTGATTATCCGTTATCCCAGGATTTGTTACATCCTTTTTCACATAAAATGGATCAAGAAGTGTTGCTGAATTTCCTGCATTATCATAAACTCGCACTGATACATAATTCGTGCCTTGTTGTAAACTCGCCCAATCTACCTGCCAATCAGTCGTATAATCACTCGCATTTATACTACTCGCTATATTCGTCCAATCTTTTAACGTTGTCCCTGTTAAATTTGTATTTGAATATACTGTGTATTGTGCATAAGATAATAACGAATTTCCTGTGTCACTAAAATCTATGTTATAGCTCGTTCCTGAAACATTCTTCCACACATCATCTCCTGTCTGAAGATCTGTTATAACAGGATTCGTTGTATCTTTCTTCACATAAAATGGATCTACAAGTGTTGCTGAATTTCCTGCATTGTCATAAACTCTTACTGATACATAATTCGTTCCTTGTTGAAGTGCTGTCCAATCTACCTGCCAATCATTTGTGTAATCATTCGCATTTATACTGCTCGCTATATTCGTCCAGTCTTTAAGTGTTGAACCTGTTAATCCTGCCCCTGAATATACTGTGTATTGTACATAAGATAACAACGAATTCCCTGTGTCACTAAAATCTATGTTGTATGCTGTCCCAGAAACATTCTTCCATGTATCATCTCCTGTTTGATTATCTGTTATACCGGGATTTGTTGCATCCTTTTTAATATAAAACGGATCTACAAGTGTTGCCCAATTCCCTGCATTATCATACACTCGAACACTCACATAATTTGTGCCTTGTTGTAAGCTCGTCCAATCTACAGCCCAATCATTCGTATAATCAGAGGCATTTATACTGCTCGCTATATTCGTCCAATCTTTTAAAGTTGTCCCTGTTAAATTTGTATTTGAATATACTGTATACTGGGCATAAGATAACAACGAATTCCCTGTATCAGAAAAATCAACATTGTATGCTGTCCCAGAAACATTCTTCCATGTATCATCTCCTGTTTGCGTATCTGTTATCCCGGGATTACTCGTATCAATTCCTAAATCTGCTTCTGCTTCACCATTTGGAGTAGGTGTTGGATAAGATTGCCAAGGACCAACACCATTAGTTCCAGACACTCTTGCCTGCCAGTGATATTGCGTTCCTGAAGTAAGTCCTGTCACTGTCACTGTTCCTGTAACACCAGAACCTGAATACGCCACAAATGAACCAGAATAATTTTGTGTTCCTGTGAAACCTGTTCCAATAGGCAAAATTTCTATTTGCGGAGTTAAAGTATCAGAAGACAGAGGACTCGTCATTGTCATTTTCAAAACAACAGTAGATTCATTTGTCCAAACCCCTGTTGAAATTAAAGTCGTTCCATCAGATTTATACTGTGCTAAATTTGTAGGAATATTTGGTGGCTTTGCATAAGTATACACAATTCCGGATACACCAGAAAAACTTCCAGTATTCACACTTATTGAATAATTAGCAGTTGCATTAGCACTGCTTGTTGTAATTTGTCCTGCATTTCCATATAAGACATAATCGGCAAATGATTCTACTGCTGTCCTATGTGTAACTGTCTGCGAACTTAAACCATTAAAATTCTGGGTAGTTGTATGGTCGCCGGTAGCGCCATTTCTTATAGTATCTCCTCTAAACCACGAACTTCTTAAAGTTCGGACACCTAAATCCTGTGGAGAATACCAACTTGGGAAATATACTGAAAAAGTTTGTGCGGATGTTGTGCCTGTTCCATTTGCAGACTGGCCTGTAATAACCCGGTAATCATTTGTATAGCCCGCAGACTCACCTGAATATTTGTAAGTGATTATAAGTTCTGTGCCCTGACCACCGGCATTTGTAACATTATTTACTCCAACAATAATCTGAGAGCCATTTAAAAAATTTGCTTTTTGTTCTCCTAAATCGTGGAAAAATGTATACCCTGATATAGAAGCAGCGCTTATTTGTAATGAATATCCCCTTTGGGTTACAGAATATCCATTTACAGATGAATCAACAAGTAAGTTAGTTGCTGTTGTTGAATCAAAAGAACCATAAATCTGGGAATACATTCTTAAAATTTCAATCCCAGATTCACCCAAATAAATATTCTGGCTCATATTTCCACCGCCACCATTAATTAACTGTCCAAGAAAATACCTGACTGTTTTTGTTTTCCATAAAGAGCTATCATCATATTCATAAGTAACAACACATTCTCCTCCCAAATAATTTGTATTACCCTGAACTCTGGTAATATCAAGAATCTGAGATGTATTTATAGCAAATCCTTCAATACCGGTATTCCCCTGGTGATCAAGAAATCTAAAATCATAACTGTCAATTAATACACCGCGAAGTGTCATTGTGTTAGAACCTGTCACTGCTCCTTGAACCTTCACACTAATACTACTGTTTGTAGCTACACCACTGGATTGCCTGTATCCACGAATTTCAAACCACTGCTGACGGACAACAACATTTGAATCAGCGATTTCCGCATTGTATGTAAAACTATAAGTTCCGGCTCCAACTGCCGCTAATTTGCTTGCAATATTAACATCAGAAAAAAGAGGAAATCTCACAGTTTTAATCTGTCTTGTTGAAGTATCTCCATATTCATAAGTAATATAAAGTTTTAAAGAATGACCATTTGTACCAGGACCTGTAACTGTAACTGATGCAGAATATAATTTGCTTGTTGTTCCAACAAAATCAGATGCTAAATAACTCGTTACATCTGCTTTTGCAATAATTTTTATACATTCACCTGTAATTGCAGTATAAGTTCCTGTAATACTATCACGAACAGTAGAAGCAGAAGCACCAGCATCAAACATAATGTCTATATTTGAAACAGCTGTATTTGCGATTGTATTACATTCAAATTCAAGATATGCGGATTTTATTGTTCTTGTATTTTCTGGAATATATAAAGTTAAACTGGAAGGAGACCAAGAAGTAGCAGTAGCAATATCAGTAGCACTGTAATAACTGCCAAAACTATACTCAACTGTTTTAATTCTCGTACCTGCAAACAGAACAGTTGTCCAGGCAAGAAAAAAAGAAATACATATACCTTTGAAATACAGTTTATTTCTCACTTTCATACCCTCTACTATATAATATAATACAATTTCCCCCAAAAGTCAATCTCACCAGGTTTGTCATATTTGTCATCCTAAACGTATTGGTAACCGCAGGCTTTAGCCTGCGATTTTTTTTCAATCCACTACAACTACCAAACAGTTCTCCCCCACTACTATATTATATGCAAATATCGTGCCAACTTTTGCATAATATGTTTTTTATTTTGCTTCAATAATCCTTTTAAACAAAGGATAAATCAGGACAAATCATATGAATTGTATCCCCCTTTGAAAAAGGGGGACTAAGGGGGATTTTACCTCTACAACTATGGAACCATTTCCATACACTATGGAATCATTTCCATAGTGAAATAGGGTTTTACCCCCTTTATTAAAGGGGGACTAAGGGGGAATTGGATTTTTTATTCAAACATATAAATCGCGCAATTATATAAATATAATGAATCGGCATAACTAAAAATAATTCCAATATTCGCTTTATTCTACTTTTGCCGATAAATCGGCAACTACAATTTACTATACCAACAATCTGTTCTTCTTTTATTTTATGAATTATAGTATCTATCCTGTTATCACCTGCAATCACAAATATTTTTTCAGATTTATTTCCCTGCTTACTACTTGCAGGGACAAGAATTTTTATAACACGATGCACAAGAAATTGTTCTTCCACCTGATACAACACAATATCTCCTCTTTTTATTCTACCTGTATCTATGGCATTCACTTTAACTACACTCCCACTTTTTATCCAAGGCCGCATACTTCCACCCTGCACCTTTATATAAGCATACCCATCATTTTTTAATTTATGTTTTAATTCTTGATTTTCCATTTTTTGCAATTTATTTTGTATTGGTTATGTATTGGTTTGTATTTATTTTGTATTGGTAGCCGCAGGCTTTAGCCTGCGATTTTTTTCCCGCCTGACTTGGTACTATACGCAGGCTAAAGCCTGCGGCTACCAATACTGTAATTTACAATGATAATTATACCATACAACATAATTATGGAACAACCTCTCAACTTGTTTTTGGATTTCCCTTGCAAGCCTTCTGAGAAATAGGACCACTTGAACATTTACCACAGGCAAGCGCAGAAGTTTCAAATATTTTTTCAAAAACTATGCTTGGCTTTTTATATACTTTTTTTTCTTTTTTAATTTTTGCTTTCATTTATTTTTTCCTCCTCTTTCCTTATTTTTGCAATTCTACAAAATATATTTGCCGGTCCATTTATATTTCCATCTTCTATATACGCCTGTCCAGGACAACGACTGCAATATGAAACAACAGAACAATTATTACATAATATAACTTCATTTTCAGTTATTTTTCTTATCTTATTTAACACTTTTCCATTTTTCCATATATCCACAAATGAAGATTCTCTGATATTACCAGCTTTTACCGGTATCTGAATACAAGAATACACATCACCAGACGGAGAAATAGAACAGCTATTTTTTCCTGCATGACACAAAATATTATCCTTTTTAGATGATTCTTTAGCCTCATTTTCCGCAGGAAAAATCCTTGTATCACAAATTAATATTTTATATTTTTCTTCACTTAACCTATATTTCAAAGGTGATTTATCACCATCGTTTTTAGGAGAAATGATAAAATCAAAATGCACTTTTATTCCAAATTTATCAGCAAATTTTAGTATTTCTTCATACCCGTCAAAATTTTGCTCCATTAAAACTGTTTTTATTCTAACAGGTATATTATTTTCTCTTAAATTTAGTATGCTTTGGACAGTTTTTTTAAAAGATCCAGACACACCTGTTATTTTATTATGAATATCCTCGTTCATACTATACAAGCTTATGCCTATTTCCCATGGATGAATATTTTTAAGTTTTTCCACTACTTCATTTGTAATAAATGTACCATTTGTAAAAATCTGATACGCAAACTTTTTAAAATACACATACTCCAGTATCTCCCAAATATCATCCCTTTTAAATACTTCTCCACCTGTTAGCGTTAAAAAAATACATCCTGCATCTGTCAAATCATCTATAATATTTTTTATTTCATCCGTAGTTAAATCATTATTATGGCTTTTATCCGGTATGTAACAATGCACACAATTCAAATTACAAGCATAAGTAAGTTCTAACATCGCAAAAAGAGGTATGTTTTTCTGCTGTGTAACTTCAAGCAACTCGTCCCAAAGCTCTCCTTCAACAAATTTAATCATATCCTAAGAAATTGTCTCATAACCCCCATTTTGCAATTGCGACTGTATCATAATTCATACAAAAGTTAAAAAATCATTTTTGTGTCATTTCCACATGCAATAGGTCAAGCATCTTGCCTGACAAATCGGGAATCCAGTGTCTTTAAAATATTTCTAAAATTTCCTTATCCAACAATAATTCAATAAAATCCGTTAAATCTTTATACGCAGTTTTTTCATCAACCACAAAGTTTTCACATACAGCCATCTTTAATTCCTCTATAGTCTTTGGAATATTCAACTGCTGCCATATAAAAGTCCCCGTTTCATCAATTTTGCACAACACATTTTTTTCAGGCAATACAATAAACGCATTCCCTTCAATAATCCTGCCAATAGCATTTTTATGCTGCCCTATTTTATCTTTTTCTTTTAACATTTTTAAATTTGTATTTTTGTCTTGGTAGTCGCAGGCTTTAGCCTGCGGTTTTTATGCAATAATTTCTTCTAACGCAAAATCCAACGACCCTTTAAAAAGATAATCCTCCCAGTTATCAACCAACCCTTTTCTTACTGAATTATTTAAAATATAACTTATATGTTTTCTTAACTCTTCATC
>JBBTED010000036.1:0-21642 GCA_038042445.1 Candidatus Firestoneibacteriota bacterium | reverse complement strand
TACAATCTGTGTTTCTTTTCTTTCGCAGGCTGAAGCCTGCGACTACATTTTTTATATTTTCCTTTTATCATTTTTTTGTTCACATAGACGGACAACTACCATTCTGACACAACCTCTCCGTTTACCGCCGCATTTAGCTTCCATTCAACAGTATCCATAAATGATTTTTCATAATCCAAACCAGTGATTTTTGAATTTAAATTATTATCAAACTCCATAATCTTTTCTTCAAGCCAAAACGGTTGATTCTCTTTCTGAATTTCAATATTCCACAACCGCTGAAACGGCCAATTCAAAAACCTAATTATCTTATTACTACTGTTTTTTGATTTAAGCAAATCAAAAACTTTATATAAAAATTCCCCTTTTATTCCTCTTTGAAAATCTAATAATACACCAGTACAATCAAAATTATTTATACTTTCTATATCGTCAAATGTATTAACTTTCACATAAAAAAATACTGGTATTTTAACACTATTTTTTTTGCTTCTTGCAAATGGAGCAACAATAAACACTCTTCTTGAATGCACTGACTCCCTATTGCCATAATAATAACGTTGAGTTAAATAATTATTTTGTTGTTTTAAAACCTGTTTGATTCTCTCAATAATACTATTATCAGGCACTACATCTGCCTCAAGAATTACATTTATCCCAATATGTGGATTTGCAGTTAATATTGTATTTATAAAATTTTCAATTAGCTCAGGATTTTTTAAATATTTACCGCATTTAAACCAAAGCGTAAGATAAACAGATACTTTATTTTTTAATTCCTCTACAATTGATTTAAGTTTCTTTTTAAGTTTCAAATTAACAGGTATAATAACTTTCGTAACACAATTGTCATTCCCGTATACATTAAATAATAGGTCAGGCATCTTGCCTGACAAATGATATTTTAAATATCCACCTGCTGAATGTGTAATAAATGACGGATACCATTCATCCGATACAGTCTTATTATTAAGTGATGAATTTATCGCTTCTCTTATCTGGGTTGTAGAAAGTTTGGCTGTCTTTAGAACATAATATGGGGGCTCTTTTTGAAATTTTATTTTGAATTTCTTTGCATTCTCCCTAATAGATGTTCCCGGCAACACACAAAGCGGATAAATATTAATAGTTGAAGTTATATTATTTTTTATCAAAAAATCTACTGATTTTTTAATATCGCTTTTACTATCACCAGGCAAACCTGCTATAACACCTGTTACAACTTCAAGACCTTGTTTTTTAAGCAAATGAACACCCTGCACATATTTTTTAAAATTATATTTCCTATTAACATTAGCTAATGCTTCTGGATTAGTACTTTGAAGACCTACTTCAAGAATTTTTATATTACACTCAGCAAATATTTTGGCAGTTTTAGAATCTATTTTTTCTGCTTTAATTTCCGTCTGAAAAATAATTTTTTTATCTGCATTGATTTTTTTAATTATCCCGCATAATCTCTTTAACCTATTCTCATTTAAATTCAACAAAGAATCCATAATATAAACATACGACACCTGTGATTCTTTTGCCAATTGCAATTCCTTTTCAACTCTATCCAAAGAAAAACACCTTACAACAGGATAATTCTTCCCATAATAACAATATCCGCATCTGTAAGGACATCCTCTTATTGTTTCAAGAATCATATACTTGCTTTTTGAGGGAGTAATAAATTTCGACAAATAAGGAGAAGGTATTTCATTTAAATCCATCAGCAATTTTCTCTGATTGTTTTTAATAGCTTTCCCATTGCTTCTAAAAATTATTCCGTCTATATTTTCAAGTTCAGCATCTCTGTAATAAAAATATTTTAACAACTCAACAAAGGTTACTTCACCTTCTCCACAAACTATAATGTCAACATAAGAATTTGCAATAAGCAATTCATTATCTCTTGTAGCTTCAGGTCCACCTACTATTATCTGAACACTCGGCAAAATATTTTTTATCTTTTTTGCGATGTCCAAACTTCGCATTAAATTCCAGTTGTAACAGCTAAACCCAATAACATCAGGTTTTTTTGTTGTAATTACATCAATAAGAAACGCATCGCCACTTAAATCAGTAACCAAAGGATCAAGAATTTCAACTTGTATTTTATCAAGTAATCCTTCTTTATAGGCAAATGCCTTTAAATAACCCAAAGCAAGTGGAGGAGAATAATAGTTCTCCCAATGCATAACAAATGAAGTAATAGGAAGTTGCACAAGCAATACTTTCATATAAAAATCTCCTAAAATCCCCCTTTTTCAAAGGGGAAAAACCACCCACATAATTCCCCACTTTAGCAAGCAATAGGTCAGGCATCTTGCCTGACAAATAATCGTTTATTTCTCCGTCATTCCCGCATGTAGTTAGCGGGAATCCAGTGTCTTTAAAATACAAAATTCTACTTGCCAAGCATTTTTTCAAGTCTTGCTATATTTTGCTTTGCAGACATATCATTAGGATTTATATCCAACATTAACTTATAAGAATTCAAAGCTTCCCTATACATTCTTTTTCGTTCATAAGCAATACCTAAATTATTATATACTTCAGGTTTGTTTTTTGTAATTTTAATTGTTGCTTTGTATTCCTCAATAGCTTTGTCTATCAAATTTTCCATAAGCAAAGCATTTGCCAGATTATAATGACCTGCATCATATCCGGGAGATATTTCTACAGCTTTCTCAAGGACTTTTATTGATTCTTTAAAATTATTAGTGCGGAAATAAACCACACCCAAATTACTATACACTCTTGCATCACTTGGTTTTATACTCAAAGACTTATAATATGAGTCTATAGCTAAATTAAAATCACCCTTATTCATATAACACAGTCCTAAATTATTATATGCCTCTGCATATTTAGGGTGGACATTCAACGCTTTTTTGTATAACTCAATTGCTTTATCATATTCACCTTTTCCCAGAAAAATATTTCCTTGATTATTATAATCTTGCACATCTCCAGAAACTTTTGAATCCAACAAATCTTCGCTCAAATCATTTAAAAAATTCTTTTTGCTTGCCACATCAAATACAGCAGATTTAATAGAAGAATTATTTTTACCTATTTCTAATGCTTTTCTAAACTCCAAAATAGCTTTTTCTCTGTTATTTTCTATATATGATTCCCCAAAAAAATAATGATATTGGGCTATTATGTCATTTTCAAGATGATCATAATATATCTTGTTTATTCCACTGAAATTCAATTCATTCAATTTATTTCTTTTTAAATTTTCCTGAGATACCCTATACAATACTCCATATTGCTTATAAGAAATTCCAACAATACTTTGCAGTTTACCTCCAAATACAAAATACACATTAGAATTATCCTGTAATGCTATATTCTTCTGCACGCTTTCTATAACTTCATTATGCAAAGCTAAAGGCAAATCATATATATTATCCCCATAAATATTTTTGAATATCACACCATTATCATCGCATATTTTTTGAGCAGGCTTAATATTCTCTACTGCCTGCATATATTTTAATATAAAAGTAGCATTATCTCCTGATGTAAACAAAATTGAATCATTATCTAATGTCCTGACTATATTTTTTCCATAGTTATATGCAAGAACATTTTTACTTAAATCATTTACTTTGCAATTTGAATATATCTGGTAAATAAGTGCTAAAACAATAGAACTGTAAATTAAAATTTTGAATCTATAGAATTTTTTTATTAAAAAGCTGATTCCTGCACCAAACCATATAGCAACAATTGCAAAAGAAGGAATAAAAAAAACTTTTTCAAGATACAAACTCACATAATTATCAGAAAAATTCATAATAACGGCAAACCCCGCACTTGTTAATAAAAATATTAACAGGGTTATATAAAATTCTCTTTTTCTTGTTTTAGAAAATATATAGATTCCAAGAACACTTATTGCCAACAAAAATAAATTGTATTGTTCAACTAATATCTTTAAATATGCAATTATTTGCTTTGTAAATGCTAAAATTGAATATGGTTGTTTGCTTATATCACCATATTGCATTCTTGTAATATGACGTATGAAATTTTTAATATTTTCTGGATTTCCCCAGTCCAAAGTAGGGTTTGCCAAAGAACGAATTGGCAAATAGAAATAAACCATTGCAGCGCATAAAAAAATTAATGCCAAAATATTTATTAGTTTTTTTGTATTGTATTTTTGACTTATAGTATGCCAAAAATATACAGGTGCCAATAAAAACATAGTATTATGATTTCCAAGAGATAATCCAAAAAGAAATGAAAAAATATAAGGTGATGATATAAAATACAGTGTAGAAATTACAAAAAAAGCATTTAATGTATAAACTTCTGATGAAACTGCCTGAGCCCAAAAAATATCCGAAAAAGCAAATATTAACGCACAGCAAAAACTTACAAATATATTATTTGTTATTTTTCTAATCAGCAAAAACAAAATTGCAACTGCCAAGCCTGCAAAAACAGCAGACATCAAATTTATGCGAAATGCTATATTGCCAAGTGGTATACGGCTAAAAAAATAGCTAAGTATAGTATAAGTAGGATAACCAGGTGGATGTGCAATCCCTAATGTAGCACCCGCAGTAATTAATTCCCCAGAATCCCCCACATACACCGTAGGACAAAGTGTTACAAGATAAACCCCAAAAACAATTACAAACACCAAACCAAATAATTTCATATTTTTAAAATATTCAGTTAACCACGTGTAAAAATTGTAGCTACCCATTTATGGTTTGTCTTAAAAATATATCTCACGCATTCAATTGTAAGAGCCATTCCCCTGCTTGAAGTATTTTGATATCATTTACTTGCTTATCATAACGAATATTATGTACCAATTGCATGGCATTAACTTGAGAATATCTCTCTTTGAAATATTTTAGATTTCTGCTTATTGTACTATCAGAAAGTTTCACTTCGATAAAATCAGTCAAAACATCCTTTTGGGCCAGTGCAAAATCAACTTCCTTTCCATCTTTAGTACGCATATAATGCAAAGATATTTCTATGCCTTTTACATCATATAGAAATTGAACATGCTTAAGCAAACACACTGCCACAGTATTTTCTAAACGCACGCCTTCGTCCCCATCCACGTACCCACTGTCATAAAAATATATTTTCGGCTCTTTTAATATTGACCTTGCTATGTTACGATGATATGGTCTAATAATAAAAATAATATGTAAGCTTTCCAAAATATCAATATATTTACGAACCGTATTAGGCGATATTTGAAGATCTTCAGATAATGAAGCATATGATAATGGCGAACCAACGCGTTTACGAAGCATTTCTATCAATAGACGAATTGCACGAATTTCACTTATACGACTGAAATCCATTATATCTTCACGTACAATATCCGTGTAGTATTGCTGACGCCAACGCTGAGCATATTCGTCTGATGATGATAGAAACGGTTCTGGAAAACCACCCAATCTATTTAACGTAGAAACCACTTCATACGGCGACATAATGCCAAATAATTCCTTCACCGAAAGCGGATTAAGATGGTAAAGAAAATACCTGCCTGCTAACGAATCTCCTGTCTGCCGAAAAGTATCTAATCTAGCACTTCCTGTAACAAGAAATGCTTGATTCTCGCTCCGCGTATCGAAAGTACCCTTTAAGTAATTCTTCCAATTTTTCATCTTATGAATCTCATCAAGTATTATTAGATTTGTATTTAATGGCCATACACGATTTCGTATGTTTTTTGCATCCTCTATATCATCATTATTAAAATATATTGTTTTATTGAATTCTTGTTGTATGCTTTTTGCAAGAAAAGTCTTTCCAACCTGACGAGGTCCAGTAATAAACACCATTTTCCTCTTTAAATCATTACTTATCGTTTCTTGCAGATATCTTTTCATAACGTTATTATTCCACATCATTGCAAGATAGTCAAGTCTAATGTTCAATATGTTGCATTTTAGTCGTAACAAATAACTCAGTATCTTCGTCATAGTTTAGATATCGGAAGTAAAAAAATGCTTTACAGATAAAATACAGCTTAATACGACCTATCTGATAATTGTTTATGGATAGTTTTTTATAGTCGTCGGTTAAACTTGTAACAGAATGTCACGCGGAAACTGCAACAAAAACAGGTTGAATTATATATTTACCATAAGCACTACAAATGAGATTGGATTCAAACTCATCTTCAAAACATAATAAATTTTGATGAGAATAAAGATTGGCTCCCCGGGTAGGATTCGAACCTACAACCCTTCGGTTAACAGCCGAATGCTACTACCATTGAGCCACCGGGGAATTTTGTGAACTTATATTATAGTATATTTAAAAATTATTTCAAGAAAACAATAATAATTTGTATTTTAGTAGAATTTAAAAATAAATACAACCTATTTTTTAAGCAAAAAATTTTAAATCCCCTCTTTCCCACTTTGACAAAGTGGGATTCACATATGAAATAATTGATTTTTTTGCAATACTGTGTATAATAATTCTATTATTCAGACAGTAGACAAAAGACAGACTATAGACTTTAGCCAAAATTTTTTAGTCTGTAGTCTGATGTCTAAAGTCCAATGTCTGAATTACAGATTATGTATAAAACAAGATTGTTGCTTTCAGGGTTTAATAATGGGTATACGAATATGGCAATAGATGAAGCTGTTTTTGCCAGCCAGAGGGAAAATCCTTCGCTATTTACATTGCGACTCTATGGGTGGAAACCGGCAACTATCTCTTTAGGTTATTTTCAGGAACCTGCCCAAGTGCTTAATTTTGAAAAATTAAACCTGTATAATGTCGGATATGTAAAAAGACCTACTGGAGGAGATGCTATATTTCATGATGCAGAAGTTACATATAGCGTAATCACACCTCTTGAATATATTTTAAATACAACTATATCTTCAGATAATGACGTTGATATAGCAACTCCGTATAAAATAATATTAGGGGGCATATTAAAAGGATTGGAATTATTAGGATTAAATGCAAACCTAAGAGGCCAAAAAATATTTTCGGAATTTCAACATCCATATTGTTTTGCAAATAACAGCGCTTTTGACATTGTAGCAAGTGAAAAAAAATTGGTTGGCAGTGCGCAACGGAGAAGCAAAAAAGTTGTAATGCAACATGGCTCAATACCTCTCAAATTTGATATAGATAAAATGTTTGAATGTCTAAAAGCAAAATCAGAAAAAGAACGGCAGTTTTTAAAAAATGACTATTTAAAAAAAGTAACATCTCTTGAAGCTGAATTACATCGAGCATTAACTTATGAAGAAGTTGTGCAATATATAGCAAAAGGCTGGGAAAATCATTTTAACATCAAATTTGAGATCGAAGAAACTACTGAAAGCAAAATTGATGGTTTAACAGAAACAGAAACAAATCTTGTTGATAAATTCTCACAAAAATACAAACCTGCTATAGATTGCAAATCGGATTTTAAATAGGATAGTGATTATTTTTTCTCTTGGTCTTTATCAAGAAAGAATTTTATTTTGGATTTATCTCTTATATTCTCAAACCAATCTTGAAAAACATAGTTTTCTTTTTCACGTAATAATGTAGTGCGCAAATCTTCTTTCCCTGCAATATACTTTGACTCATCTGCAGGTTTCTTTTCAATAAGCTGAATAACATAATATCCATTTGAAGTACTTATTGCATCGCTAACTTGTCCGACATTTAATGAAAATGCAGTATTTATTATATTAACTGCATCAGGTATATCTTTAAGTAAACCTTTCCCTCTTGTAAAAATTTCTGTTGTTTTGAGTTTTCCAAACTGCCCGCTTACATTAGCAAAATTTGCACCAGCTTTAATTTGTTTCACAAGTTCGTCAGATTTTGCTGCAGTAATAGGCCTAGCTTTATCTCTAACCAAAGCAGACTTTACTTTATCAGCAACAGTTTCAAGTGGCAAATTATACTCCATTTTATGCTGTTCATAATAGGACTGAATTTCCGAAGGAGTGACCAAAACATCTTTTTCAAAGCTTAAAGGATCAATAAAAACATATCTTATTTTTGCCTGTTCATTTTTATTGATATATTCCTGTTTAAGTTCACTTTCAGAAATCTTTGCACCATCTTTAATCAAACGTTCCAATTTTTGGAGCATTGCAGATTTTTTCTCGCTATCTTCAACATCTGCCCATGGAATATTAGGATTTGAAATAGCTTGTTTGTATTTTTGCGAATCAAAAATCCCATTTGTCTGAAATCCAGGATATGATTTTATCCTATTAATTACTTCTGCAGTTGTCACATTTATATCCATCTTTTTTGCCGTTTGCAGCATTAATTTCTGTACAGCAACTTGTTGAACAATTCTATTCTTTAACTCCTCAGACATTTCATCTGTAAAACCATCTTTATACGCTTCTCTATACTGATCTATTTGCTTTGTCCAAATTGGATAAATTTCTTCGTAAGTTACTTCTTCGCCATTAACTTTTGCAAGGACATTTGCATTACCCTGTGAAAATTCACCCTTCATACCCCATGCTACAAATATTGTAACAACAAATGCTATAATAACACCCCAGAGAACAGTTTTAGTATTTTCACGCAATTTTTTCATCATAATAAAATGTATTTTAAATTAGAACCCAACGAAAAGTCAAGCAATAAATTTGGAAAACCGTAAAATGAAAAATGCAAAACGCAAAACTAAGAAAGGTTTTAAATTTTAAATTATGGTTTTTCGCTTTTAGCTTTAAGTTTTTAGTTTCTAATATGGTAGTCTTGAATAGGTGTTACTGTAAAATCTTTACTTAAAAGAACTTCCATACCGGTTACTGTAGCTTGTGCACCAGAAATTGTGGTAATTAATGGGATATTTCTTTCCACTGCAGTAGTTCTTATTAAAGTTTCGTCTTTTTTTGTTTTCTTACCAAGTGGCGTATTAATTATTAAAGCAATTTCCTTGCTTTTAATTAAATCAACTATATTAGGTCTTCCCTCTCCAACTTTTGCAATTTTTTCTACAGTTATTCCATATTTCTCCAGCACACTTGCTGTTCCAAAAGTAGCAATAATTGAAAACCCTAAATCAACTAATTTTTTGGCAATAAATGGTATCTCTCTTTTATCTCCATCTTTAACACTTATAAAAACTTTTCCGCTTTTTGGTAAATTCTGACCAGCTGCTATTTGGGATTTTACAAATGCCATACCAAAATTAATATCTATACCCATAACTTCACCTGTAGATTTCATCTCAGGACCTAAAACTGCATCAACTCCCGCAAAACGTGCAAATGGAAAAACAGATTCTTTTACTGATATATGTTTAACATTCACTTCATTTATTTTAAGTTCATCTAATGTCTTACCAATCATTAACTTTGTAGCTACTTTTGCCCATGGAACTCCTGTAGCTTTACTCACAAATGGAACAGTACGTGATGCACGTGGATTAACTTCAAGAACGTAAATTATATTTCCCTTTATTGCATACTGAATATTCATAAGACCTATAACTTTTAATTCCCTCGCTAAAGCTCTTGTACTTTCTTTTATTTCGTTTATTATTTCTGTGCTTAAAGTATGTGGAGGCAATACAGAAGCACTATCTCCTGAATGAATACCGGCTTCTTCTATATGTTCCATTACACCACATATAACTGTACGTTTTCCATCAGACACAGCATCTACATCCACTTCTATTGCATCTTCAAGAAATTTATCAATTAAAACAGGATGTTCCGGAGAAACAGCCACAGCTGTTTTTATAAACTCTATTAAATCAGATTCATCATAAGCAATTTTCATTGCCCTTCCGCCCAGTACATAAGAAGGCCTTACTAAAACAGGATAACCAATTACTCTCGCTTTTTTCAAACCTTCAGATACAGAATAAAAAGTGTCATTTTCCGGCTGTTTTAATTTCAACTTATGCAAAAGTTTTTTGAACTTTCCTCTGTCTTCTGCTATGTCTATGCTATGCGGACTTGTACCCAGTATTTTAACATTAGCTCGCATTAAAGAAAGTGCTAAATTAAGTGGTGTCTGTCCCCCAAGCTGAACAATTACGCCTTCAGGTTTTTCTTTTTCAATTATATGAAGCACATCTTCACGAGTCAGCGGCTCAAAATACAATCTGTCTGATGTATCATAATCCGTGCTTACAGTTTCTGGATTACTGTTTACCATTATGCTTTCATACCCTTCTTCACGCAAAGCAAAAGAAGCATGAACACAGCAATAATCAAACTCTATACCCTGACCAATCCTATTTGGACCACCACCAAGTATTACAACTTTTTTCTTGGATGATTTTCTTGTTTCATCTTCAGAATCATAAGTTGAATAGTAATACGGAGTATATGCTTCAAATTCCGCAGCACAAGTATCTACAAGTTTATAAACTGGAGTAATATTTTTTTGTTTTCTAAAATCATAGATTTTTTCTTCTGTAGTATTTAGCAAAAACGCCAACTGCCTATCAGAATACCCATATTCTTTTGCTTGTTTCAAAAGTTTTATTGGAAGTTTATTTATGCTTTTATATTTAAGAATTTTCTTTTCGAGTTCAACTATCTCTTTGATATTATTAAGAAACCATTTATCTATAAAAGTTTTTGCATAAATTTCATCAATACTTATACCCACAGAAATTGCATATTTTAAATAAAAAATTCGTTGGTCATTTGGAAATGAAATTTTTTGTAATATTTCATCTTTTGTTGCGTGAACATCTTTTCCATCTGCGCCCAAACCATATCTTCCTATTTCAAGTGAACGCAAACCTTTTTGAAGCGCTTCTTTGAAAGTCCTGCCTATTGCCATAGTTTCACCAACTGATTTCATAGAAGTAGTTAATGTTGGGTCTGCACCCTCAAATTTCTCAAATGTAAACCGTGGAATTTTAACTACACAATAGTCTATCGTGGGTTCAAATGAAGCAGGTGTTTCTTTAGTAATATCATTTGGAATTTCATCAAGCGTATATCCAACTGCAAGTTTTGCAGCAATTTTTGCAATTGGAAAACCAGTAGCTTTAGATGCCAAAGCAGAACTTCTGGATACACGCGGATTCATTTCAATAATAACCATTCTTCCAGTTTTTGGATCAACTGCAAACTGAATATTTGACCCGCCTGTTTCAACACCTATCTCGCGAATTACTGCAATAGCGGCATTTCTCATATTCTGATATTCTTTGTCTGTAAGTGTTTGTGCAGGTGCTACAGTAATGCTATCTCCTGTATGAACACCCATTGGATCAAAATTTTCAATTGAACAAATTATCACAACATTATCCCGAACATCACGCATTACTTCTAATTCGAATTCTTTCCATCCTATTATAGACTCTTCAACTAATATCTGGCTTTCCATACTTGCAGAAAGACCAGTTTCTGCAATAATTTTAAATTCTTCCATATTATAGGCAACTCCGCCACCTGTGCCACCAAGTGTATAACTTGGCCTAATTATAATTGGAAATCCAATTTGCTCTGCTATTTTTATTGCCTCCTCCATAGTTTTTGCTAAACCACTCTTTGGTAAATCCAACCCTATTTTTTTCATAGCAGATTTAAAAAGCTCGCGATCTTCAGCCTTTTTAATTGCCGCATATTTCGCACCAATCATTTCCACTTTAAATTTGTCAAGAATTCCCATTTCTACTAATTTAATTGCAACATTCAAACCAGTCTGCCCCCCAAGTGTTGGAAGCAAAGCATCAGGCCTTTCAACCTCAATTATTTTTGCAAGAATTTCTGGAATAATCGGCTCAATATATGTTCTGTCTGCCATTTCAGGATCTGTCATTATTGTTGCAGGATTACTATTCACAAGCACCACTTCAAAACCTTCTTCTCTAAGTGCTTTGCATGCCTGTGTCCCTGAATAATCAAACTCACAAGCCTGACTTATAACAATAGGTCCAGACCCAATTATCATTATTTTCTTTATATCAGTTCTCTTTGGCATATAATCTTATTTTGCTTTTTTCATTGAATGAATAAATTGTTCAAAAAGTGTTCTTGAATCATGGGGACCAGGTGAAGCTTCTGGATGAAATTGAACTGAAAATACTGGTAATTTTTTATGCTTCATTCCTTCCACAGTTTTATCGTTTAAATTTATATGTGTGATTTCAACTTCATCTTTATTTAAAGAATTCATATCTACGGCAAAACCGTGATTTTCAGAAGTTATATGAACTCTTTTTGTTAACAAATTCATTATAGGTTGATTTCCACCTCTGTGCCCAAATTTTAATTTATATGTTTTTCCACCCAAAGCAAGACCTAAAATCTGATGCCCTAAACATATTCCAAATACAGGAAATTTACCTAAAAGTTTTTTTACAGTTTCTATTAGATAAAAAACTGCTGATGGATCTCCTGGCCCATTTGAAAGCAGAACACCATCAGGCTCAATATCAAATATTTTTTGAGCATCTGTTGTTGCAGGCACAACAATTACCTCACACCCATATATATCAAGTAACCTTAAAATATTATGCTTAACTCCACAATCAAAAACCACCACTTTAAATTTTTTGGATTTACCGTCTTTCCAGATATATTTCTTTGAACAAGTTACTTCTTTAACCAAATCTCTACCAACTAATCCAGCAGAAGATTTAGCGATATCAACAAGTTTTTTTTTATTTAATGTTTTTGTAGAAATAACAGATTTCATTGCTCCAAGTGTGCGAATATGTCTTGTTAATGCTCTGGTATCAACTCCCTGAATTCCTATGATTTTGTTTTTCTTAAGAAATTTTTCCAAACTGCCTTGCGCGCGCCAATTGCTATATATTGAACTGTTTTCTTTAACAATAAATCCTTCAACATGAGATTTTGTTGACTCATAATCTTCATCATTAACTCCATAATTTCCTATTAGCGGATAGGTCATTGTTACTATCTGACCTTTATACGATGGATCAGTAAGAATTTCCTGATACCCCATCATACTGGTATTAAAAACAACTTCACCTGTGCGTTCACCTTGGGCACCAAAATTTTCACCTTCTAATACAAAACCATCTTCTAAAGCTATTATTGCTTTCATTTTATTTGGCAGCGATGGGATTACAATCCCACGATAATTCTTTACGTTTTGCGTTTTTTGTAATTTTAATTTTTCAACGGATAATCACCATTAAAACAAGCAAGGCAATATTGATTTTTATTACCATTAACACTTCTTAATAAACCTTCAGCACTTAAATATCCCAAACTTTCCACATGTAAATACTTTCTTATTTCTTCAACAGTATGCGTAGCTCCTATTAATTCAGAACGCAATGGTGTATCAATTCCGTAAAAACAAGGATAGGTTATTGGAGGACAACTAATTCTCCAGTGAATTTCTTTTGCACCTGCTTTTCTTAAAAGTTTAACTATTTTCCTGCTTGTTGTACCACGAACTATTGAATCATCTACAACCACAATTCTTTTGCCATCTAAAAGTCTTTTCACAGGATTATATTTTATTTTTGCTCCAAAATCTCTTATGGATTGCTCCGGCTCAATAAATGTTCTGCCTATATAGTGATTTCTGATAAGCCCCATTTCAAACGGAATCTTAGAAGCTTTTGAATATCCTATAGCAGCAGAAGTGCTTGAATCCGGAACAGGTATAACAATATCAGCTATAGCAGGATGTTCTTTAAAAAGTTCCATCCCAAGTTTATCCCTTGCTTCCTGAACACTAATATCAAAAATCAAACTGTCAGGTCTGGAAAAATATATAAACTCAAAAATGCAATGTCCATATCGTTTAGTTTTACCTATAGAAATTGATGACATTCCATTTTTATTAACCCTCACAACTTCTCCAGGTTTTACTGCTCTGATATATTTTGCACCAACCAAATCAAAAGCACAAGTTTCTGAAGCAAACACCCATGAACCATTTATCGTAGCAATAGACAATGGCCTAATTCCATAAGGATCACAAACAGCGAATAATTCATCTTCAGTCATTACAAGAAGTGAATACGCACCTTTAATTTGTTTAAGAGCATCTACCAAAGCATCAGCAAACTTTTTCTTTTTGGATCTGGCTATAAGATGAACAATAACTTCGCTATCACTGGTTGAGGAAAAAATAGAACCCTCTGCTTCAAGTTTTCGTCTTAAACTTACTGCATTTATAAGATTTCCATTATGCGCCAATGCAAGAGAACCTCTGCCATAATTTATACATATTGGCTGAATATTTCTTACATTACTTTCCCCCGTAGTTGAATAACGACAATGACCTATAGCATTAAACCCAATGAGTTTTTTAAATGAATCTTCAGAAAAAGCATCAGCTACAAGCCCCATACTTAAAACAGAATAAATATTTTTACCATCAGATGTAGCTATACCTGTGCTTTCCTGACCTCTATGCTGAAGTGCATATAACCCAAGATAAGTTAATTTAGCAGCTTCTTTGTGCCCATAAATCCCAAAAACGCCACACTCTTCGCGTAAAATTTTTAACCCTCCAACAAAAAAAACTAAATTACATTTTTGTCATACCCGAGTGTATTAATCGAACATCCAACGTCTTATTTTACTGGTATTTTAAAAACACTGGATTCCCGCCTTCGCGGAAATGACACAAAAAACGACTATTTCAACAGTCTGATTACTTAAGATTCTAAAATCTTTTCTGCTTCTTCTTTATATGCATCCATAACATAAGAAACTCCAGAAACTTTTGCAGCTTCTTCTGTAAGAGCTACGACATCTTCTCTTTTCAATGTATCCAAACGAAAGCTTCGTGCACCAGCCATTAACTGAGTTAAACCCACTTTTAATTTATCCACCAAAGTATATATAGCAATTGCACCAAATGGAATTTCTTTAATCTTCTTTCCATATTTCTCTGCAAGAGTAGAATATGCAACAAAAATCTGTTCCGGCGTCTCGCCAAATTTTGACACAGTAGCTGGTAATTTATCCCAGTTTCCACTACCTTTACCTGTAATCGCTTTTTCAATATTATCGCCAACAAATCCTGGTATCATTAAAGCACGTCCCATACATACTGCTTTAAAATATGGGGCACCCATTGCAAGTATTTTAAAGATATGATCTTCTGTTGAAAAACCACCTGCCATTGCTAAATCAGGAACCCATTCTCCACGTGTAGCAAGTTTCTGAGCACATTGATGAGCCATTGATTGCAAATAAAAAGTAGGAATACCCCACTCCTGCATCATTCTCCATGGACTCATTCCAGTTCCTCCACTTGCACCATCAATAGTAAGTAAATCCACGCGAGCTTCTGATGACCATTTTATTGCCATAGCTAATTCACGAAAACCATAAGCACCTGTTTTTAAACTTACTCTCTTTGCTCCAACAGTTCTGCGCAAATATTCAACTGTTCGCAAAAATTCTTCTTTATCTATAAACCCTAAACGCGAATGTCTTTCAAACTCTTTAATTGCACCGCTTTTAAAAGCAGTTTGCACAGCTTTATTCGAAGGATTTGGTGTAACAATATAACCACGTTTTTGAAGTTCAAGTGCCATTTCTAAACTCTTAATTTTAATTTCACCACCAATACATTTAGCACCTTGCCCCCATTTCAATTCTATAGTCTCAACACCAAGTTCATTAACAACATAATTAGCAACACCTAATCTGCTGTCTTCCACATTCATCTGTACTATTATATCACCATGTTGTTCCTGCCAATCTTTATATAATTTTACTCTGCGTTCCATTTCAGGTGATTTTTTAACTTTTCCATCACTTGTTAATTCAAGTTTTGGGTCAATACCACAAACATTCTCACCAATCACTAATGAAATACCAGAAATTGCAGCACCAACTGCAAAACTATCCCAATGTTTACGGGCTATATCAGTTGAACCAAGTGCACCTGTAAAAATAGGCATTTTCATACGTACAGGATGTGTATGTCCATATACTGTAGCTGTATCTACTCCAGGAAAAATTGCTTTATCAGGATTTGCTTCATCTATTGCTTTTGCTCCAAGTGCATATCCCATTATATTTAGATGCGAATAATCAATTGGATATTGTTTATCATTTCCTGCAGTTAAATGTCCAAAAGGCCCCGGATAAATCACTTCTCTACCACGAAATGATGCTTTAAAAGTTTCACAATTTCCAGTACAATCATCAAGACAACGTGTGCATATACCTGAACTCGGCGATATATCACGCGACCGATTTCTTGTTTCATTCATATCATTAGCATTTGGCCTTTGCAAATTCATAAATCTCCTCCTGTTTTTATATGGTTATAGTATCGGAAGATACTCTTGTATTTCGTAGTTTGTTACCTGCATACGATATTTATCCCATTCAATTTTTTTATTCTCAATAAACTTGTGGAATATATGGTCACCTAAAACTTTTTTCGCCAAAACACTTTTTTCAAATAAAGTAACTGCTTCAATTAAGCTTCCAGGCAGACATTTTATGTTCTCTCTTTCAAGTTCGCCTTCATCCATAATAAATATATCACGTTCCACAGGCTCTGCTAATTTATAATTATTTTTCATTCCATCTAACCCGGCAGCAAGCATAAGTGAAAACGCCAAATACGGATTACAGGATGGGTCAGGACTTCTTAATTCTATTCTAGTCTCATTTTCCTTACCCGGTTTATACATTGGAACTCTCACCAATGCAGAACGATTTCTTCTTGCCCATGAAATATATGCAGGAGCTTCATAACCAGGAACCAAACGTTTATATGAATTCACCCATTGATTAAAAACAGCAGTCATTTCCGCAACATGTTTTAATATTCCTGCTATGTAAGATTTTCCTGCCTGCGAAAGATGATATTTATCCTTTAACTCATAAAATGCATTACGAGGTCCCTTGAACAAAGACTGGTGAGTATGCATACCACTGCCATTTACTCCAAACATTGGCTTTGGCATAAATGAAGCATAACATCCTTTTTGCCATGCTACTTCCTTAACTACCATCTTATATATTATCACATTATCCGCCATTGTAAGAGCATCAGTATAACGTAAATCTATCTCATGCTGCGAAGGTGCAACTTCATGATGACTATATTCTACATTTATTCCCATTTGTTCAAGATACAAAATTGTATCTCTGCGCAAATCACGTGCTTCATCAAGAGGTAACGCATCAAAATATCCGCCATTATCTAAAACCTCTGTTCCCTTATCATTTTTGAAATAAAAATATTCTAATTCCGGTCCAACATAAAATGTAAGACCCATTTTATGCAAGGTTTCAAGATTTCGTTTTAAAACATATCTTGTGTCACCCTCATAAGGAGTTCCATCAGGATTTAAAATATCACAAAACATTCCGGCAACTGCTGATTCAGAAGGCCTCCATGGCAAAATAGTAAAAGTAGAAGGAATAGGTTTCGCAACTAAATCACTTTCAAAAATTCGCGCAAACCCTTCTATACAAGAACCATCAAAACCCATACCTTCATCTAATGCCTTATCAAGTTCATTTATACTTATTGAAAAATTTTTCAACTGCCCCTGAATATCTACAAACCACAACTTCACAAACTTTACTTTTTTCTGCTTTACTATTTTTAATACTTCTGCTTTCGTTAACGCCATTTCCCACCTCCGATTTTACTGGTTAATATTTATACTTTTTCTATTTTAGAATTTTTCATCTGGATTTATGGTGTGAATAATAACATATATTACATATTTTTTCCAACATTATTTTATTTGTTCAGAAATTCCCCAAAATGATATTTCTGTAGTTTTGTCATACCCGAATGTAGTAATCGGGTATCCAGAGTATTGTTTTATCAACATTTTATACCCTTACCCTGTCTAAAATCTTAACAAATTTATCAATGTGTGCCATTAGTTCCGAAAGTGCGGATGGCGTTTCTTTGTCAGCATGCAAAAGATTTGAATAATTACAGTATTTGTACATATTCGTCATTACATCCAAATCATCATCGGAAAGTTTGGCTATTTTATTTTTGCCATACTTTAAGTTTTCCGTTACTTCGTCAAACTTTTTTTCTTTATCCCACATCAACAAATCATTTTTGATAAATTTCTCAATAGCAAGACGCAAAAGTTGACCATATTTCAAAGCGATTTCTTCTGGTTTCAACTTTCCGCTTTTGGCATTTTGATTTATTTCTTCATTGCATTTTTGCATTTCCGCCGTTAAATTAAAACCCGGATCAAAAAACATAAAACTGCCACCAAAAGCGTCGGCATTTTTCAAAACACCAAATTTGCATGGACTGAGTTCGCATTTCGTCAAATACTTGAAAAATAAAGGGTGATGAGTAAAAACTATAACCTGTTCAAATTCCTTTGTTTTCTTATGAATGAGTTCAGCTAGAATTTTCAGGTTTGGCGAATCCAAGCTAGTTATTGGATCATCAAAAATCAAAACAATACTTTCCTTATTTTGTAAATTTTCGTGAAGTGCAAAAAAGAAAGCTATAGAAAGAAGTTGTCTTTCACCCTCAGATAAGCCATCTTTCAAAGTTCTTTCAATATCTTTACCATCTTTGATTTTGAACGAAAAAACATAATCTTTTGTGTGTAACGATGATTTGATCGGTTCAATTATAAAGTTTAGATTAAATTTATCAAGCGTCGCAATCATATGCTTTATAATTTTTTCTGGAACAATGCTTGTTAAATAAGCATCTCGTTCACCCTCCGCTTTCTTTACAGCTCCCAATAATGTTTTTTGTTTTGTGATAGCCTCATTTTGATTTTTGATGAGTTTTATTTTCCCACTTTTTAGAAAATCAACTAATTCTTCCAACTTCGTCTGTTTTTGATTTTTTTCTTGGATTTCGTTTGTAATTTTGCTCTGGTCGGAATACTTACGCTTAAAATCGACTATGTTTTTATTTTTGGCAACAACAAGTTTATCCAAACTTTCAACCATCTTTTTTATTTCTTCAAACTGTTTAATGATTGCACTATAAATTTTTTTCACATCAATTTGTTTTCGTTCAATGCTTCTTAGCGATTCCAACGCCACAAGTAATTCATCTAATTCAACTATAGAAACATCATTAAACTTTTTCACCCATTCCGTTTTTTCTTCCAATTTGTAAATATCTTGAATTTCAAAATCAATCTTTATCTTTTCCAAAGCGTCAAAAACAGTCGTTATTTTAACCGGTAATGAATTTAAAGCGAGTTTAAATAATTCCAGCTCATTTTTTGTGCTTTGAATATTTGACAAAAATTTCCGTTTTTCATCTTCATAGGTTTGATCAAAAACCACTCTGTAATATTCAATGACCCTTGAAGCGTTTGCAAGAGGTTGCATACACAAAGGACAATTTTCGTTTTGGTAGTTCGTGGGGATTTCATTTTTTGCTAACTCGATAAACTTCTTATGCTTCTCAAAATGTGCTTTGATTGTTACATCCGATTTGTCTTGTGCCCTTTCTTTGATTTGTCGTCCAAATAATTCTATAAAAATCTTTTTATCGGGCAAAGCGAGGTCAAAAATAAATTTTCCAACTTCAGACAACTTGCCAATATCAGCATATTGCCTATTAAGTTTCTGCAAGGACACAAGAGCTGTTTCAATTTGTTTCAGTTCATCTTGTGTTTTGATAATAGTGTCTTTTTGGCTTGTTTCATCGATCTTTTCGTAGGTCTTAAAAAGCTCCTGATCTTTGTCAAAAAACTTCTGCCTTAAAATATCTGTGCAATATTTTTCCAAAGCGTCCAGTTCTTCTTTTTTGGCCTTAACCGTTTTTTTTAATGTGTTTGCCTGCTCGTCCAAATCGATGATAAGCTGACCCGCTTTTTGAGTATGCGCTCCTTGTTGGAGATTACTTGATCTTACACCATGCGTATGGACATTAGCATTAACAAAATCAATATCAAAAAACAAAAAGGCGTTTTTGTCAATTTGACTTGACCAATTTCCATTTTTGTATTTGTAGATTTGATTATTGCTTCCGTCGTTTATTTCCACTTCTGCCAATGTTGGTGGAGTATTCTGAAAATCTTGCGTTTGAGAAACACTCTTGAAAATATCACAAATTGCCGATTTACCAGCTCCGTTTTCACCAAAAACAACACTAAATTTTTGCAATACTGTCTCTTGGCTGGAAGCATTTTTGCAAAAATTGCTCCACGAAAAATCCGAAAAGGATTTGTATGCTTTTATAGTTGTAATTTTTCGGATTTCCATAAGCATTTATGCCCAAAAATCAAGTAAATTTTTTATTGCTTCCCTAAATAATTTCGGTGCTTTTATGCCTAATACCAAATCGCCGTTTTCATTGAGTAAAAACCCTACTTTAATTTCAATGATTCTCATTTTCGTTCCGCCATACAAAACAACAGTACGAGTAATTTTGAATTTCGGGTAATACTTTTTGATATAGGTTCTCTCTATATCGCTGAAACCTTTTAATTCCTCAATTCCGTTTTGACGAAATTGATATTTTTTACCCTCAATATTAATAACCTCACTCCTGCCAAAATCAATTAAAATCAAATCTGGAATACTGATTATTTTGTTTTTATTTCCGGATTTGTACGCTTTTCTATCTGAATATTTTTCAAGAGGGATATGCTTACCATCTCTTGTTATGAAATATCCCTTTTCGCAACCTGCATGATTTTCAAAAATTGAATATCCCTTGGTAAAGTTTTCAACAACAAGATGAATAAAAATTGTCCCTAATTTTTCACCTTCTGTTTCATACTTCCAATAATTATCTCTATGTTCACTTACGGGAATTAAAAGACCTTGAATTTTTACATTCAATTTATTGACAATTTTTATAAATTTATTACCGGATTGAATGTGCTTTTGTTTTAAACCGTGTTTAGTAATGATAATTTCACCATTCCATCCTAATTTTCTAATAATGGCACAAATCAAACTTAATGCCCCGATATTTGGGTCATGAGCAAGTCCACCTAATTTATACAGTCTGCCAGAAACCGTAATTTTATTGCCAACTTTCTTAATCAAAATCGGGGTGTTGCCCTTTGGAGGCTTCCGCATTACTTTTTTAAGAGCAATAATCTCATCTACTGAACAAAACGGCTGAAAAATTTTACTATCTAATTTCTTGCCTAATATTTCCACACCAAGAGTTAGCAATAATCGTGTACCAAAAATATAAGTATCTGTCGGTACTTCTTTTTGCTCTATTTGTAGATTGTAGAGCATTAATTTCTTTATGTTCGGATAGTAATAATCGAGAAAAACAAATTTTGATGAACGTTGATATACGCCTGTATTCCGACTTTCTTTATCATCGGTTTTTGTTTCTTCAATTGCATAAACAGGAATATCTGTTTGCGTTGGTTGTTTTTCTTGAAAGAAAATCAAGAAATCAACAAAACTGGAAAAACCGCTAATTGATTTTATAAAAACTCTTTCAATTTTATTACAACGAAAACCGACGACCTCATACAAAAATGCAAATCGTCCTTTTTCTAAAATCGGCAAAATTCTAATAGTATCAATGAAGCAAGCAAATTTATAATCGTTTGCGAATTTCAAAAGAATATCAGCAATAACATCTCGTTTTGGTCTTTCCTCTGTTAAAATCCATAAATTTTTATTTTCTGTTTTCATAATTATTTTTCTTTACGAAATATCATAACGAATTGATGAAATTGGTTTGCCACGAAAGCATGTGGGTATCCGAATGGATATAGTTTTTGTGTTGCGTCATACCAAATTTTATATCCAC
>JBBTED010000035.1:0-3500 GCA_038042445.1 Candidatus Firestoneibacteriota bacterium | reverse complement strand
GCAATTAAGGCAGCCTGCCCCCAATGCAAAGTAATCATGGGAGGGTTGGCCCAGGCTGATAAAGGATTCAATACTTTTTTCCTTCCAGTTCTTGAAAAATTACGGGGACAATACGTAGACATTTTTGATTTCCACTTATATGGACCGGCCGGAACATGGTACCATTATAAACTGGTAAATATGATAAAAACTGGATTATTGAAAAATGGATTTAAAGATACTGAGGTATGGATTCTTGAAACAGGAACATACAGTGGCAAACCTCAAGTTGGAACCTCTGGCAGCTCAAAAGTGCCTGAACAAACAGAAAAACAACAGGCAGCAGATCTTATCAAAAGATATGTTTTTGCCCTGTCTTTAGGTATAAAAAAGATTTTTTGGGCATTTGGTATAGTTGAAGGCTTTACCGACAAGGGCAATCATGAATTTGATCATATGGGTTTAATGTATCAAAAAAATCCTGAAAAAACAGGGCGAGATTATGAAATTAAGAAATTGGCTTATTATACCTATAAAATGATGACAGAAAAATTGGAAGGATGTAACTTCTCCGATATAAAAAGTCTGAATCTTAGTGAAGGTGTGTATGCCTATGAATTTAATAAGTCTGGTAAGCCTGTTTACGTTTTGTGGGCTGAGTAGGAAATATTGACAATCTTAACCATAAATAAATTGTTACAATTGGGTTGCATAAGGGTTGAAATTGATAGGTAGTAAATTTTGAAGTAGGAGCATGGTGTACCGTGCTCCCCTAAAGTTTAATATTTTTCGTGGTAAAAAGCCATCAAAGACCTAATTTACGCAAACTTGCCCTCGAATATCCTGGGAAATTGCACAACCTAACGGTTACGGCTACCAGGTAAAATATCTAAATATTCATTTCAGTTACTATAGATGTAGACGGGATCTATGCAAAAATTCAACCGAACAATATTAACTGCCGTAAAAAATATGCAACACTTTTTATTGAAACCCCGCGCTTCGGCGGCTCTGTTATTTGGCATTGTAATGTCTTCTGCAGCCGTATTTTCAACTATTTATCCGATCTTGGCTGTTGTTTTGTCAATATCTACCGTCATTCTGCTATTTTTTATTTTAAAAACTGAACTGTCATATTATTTATTAATAATATTATTAAACCTTTCAAGCATTGGCTTTTTTAAAGTTATTCATCAAAAACTTTACTTGTATCCACTTGGCGACCTGTTTATCTTGATAGTTTTTTTACTGTGGGGTTTTTCCCGCGCTGCTAATTTGGCAAAGCCATATTCAAAAACACCTTGCGATATTTCACTACTTCTATTCGTTGGCCTGTCAATATTGTCACTTCTCTGGTCAGATGATTACAAATCTTGGATGTACCAATTTCTTAGACTCTCTTTTGGATTAGGTGCTTTTCTCGTAACAATATTATTAATAAACAACCATAAGATATTAAATACCGCTATCTGGATTATCATCATCATGGGAGTTCTGAACAGTATCATTTGTTTCGTATCAATCTACACGTATCCTGATTACACCCACATAAAGTTATTTGAGTCTAAATATGCTAACTTCGTGATATTTTTTAATGATACATCTGTTGTTGGCAAGAGGGGACATGCCTTTGCTCATCCATTAACCACCGCCTACTGGCTTAATTTTGCATTGATATTATCTTTTGGTAAATTTATTACTATACAAGGATATAAAAAATTAGTTTTGTGTTTCCTCATGTTCCTTATGTTAACGGCACATCTGACAACTTTAAGTAAAACCCCATTGCTAGCACTGATTGCCGGTTTAATTTTCTTTTTTTACTCTTATAAACCAATAAGAAAGGTATTTTTTATCTCAGTAGGAGTTTTGATTGTAGTCATCGGTGTATCCTTTATTTTGGCTAATATTACAGACTTAGAAAATTCTACCCGTTACACCTACAATCAACTAACAGGTTACAACGAATATTCATCAAGTACCTCCAGAATGGATTGGTGGACCACCAGTGTTAAAAAAAGTTTGGAATCTTACGGTCTTGGTGTTGGTCTTGGAGGAACACCTAAATATTTAACCCCTATTAAAATACCTCATTCACACATCAATGCACCTCACTCACACAATGTCTGGGTTAATACCTTTGGCGACCTTGGTTTTATAGGATTAGGATTACTGGTATTAATATATTTCTTCGCATTTAAAAGTTATGTAGCGGCATTAAGGCAATGTAAAAATGAATATTATAAACGTATTTTATTGTCATATATAAGTGGTTTTGTAATAATGCTCCTTTTTATCCTTACCGACTATGATTATACTGCGACTATTCTATGGTGGTATATGGGATTAGGTTTTGCAATAGCTAGGTTAGCTACTGAGGCAACACCGGAGTATAGAGGATTAAATTTTGTATAAATTTGTAAATAAAAAAACGAAGGTAATTATCTTTTTTATCGATATCATAGGTTTTGTTCTGTGGGCAATGTTTCATATCTTTGCTCCACGGAAAATAATAGGGAAAAAGCCAATACCTTTAAAACCGGGAAAGATTCTTCTCATTCGTGCCGATTATATTGGGGATGTTTTACTTACTACCCATACATTGAAGGCAATTCGTGAAAGATTTCCCGATGCCCATATCTCTTTTTTGGTTTCATCAAAATCCCGCGAGATATTAGAGGGGAATCCATATATCGATACCATTCTGACATATGATCCGCCCTGGTTCTTCAAAAAAGGGTTTGTCCAGGCTTTTCGCGAATATTTTAAGATTTTGTCACTGATCAGGAAAGAACAGTTTGATTTGGCAGCAGACTTCAGAGGAGATGCCAGAAATATCCTGCTATTGATGGTTTTCGCTAAAATTCCTCACAGGGTAAGCTTTGCTGCCTCAGGGGGTTGGTACCTTTTAACATCAATTGCTGATTATAAGGAATCTCTCCATGAAGCTGAGTACCATACAATCATTGCTGAAAACTTGGGGACAAAAGTAAGCAAAAATGCCCTACCTGAAATATTTATAACAGATAAGGACAGAATTTTTATCAATAACTTTTTAAATAAGTACGGTATAAAAAAAGACGACATGCTTGTTGTTATACACCCTGGCGCCAGACAAGCGGTAAGACAGTGGCCAGAATCACGATATACAGAAGTTGGGCGTTATTTAATCGAAGAGTATGGGGCAAAGATTATTCTTACGGGCTCACGCGAGGAGTTACTGCTTATGAAGAGGATAAAAACCTTAATAAACGGAGCAGTGGTAATTGGAGCAACCGAGATAAACTCCTTCAAACAGCTAACAGCCCTCTTTGAAAGATGCACGCTATACATTGGTGTCAGCAGTGGACCTTCTCACATGGCAGGAGTTGCTCGTCTTCCATCGGTTCTTATCTTCGGTCCCGAATCTGTTTCCCAGTGGCATCCACTGGGAAATCAATATTACATTGCAAAAAAAGGCTTTCCATGTTGCCCGTGTAACCAAAAACGCTGTCCTGTAGAGGAAAATTGTATTGAATCTG
>JBBTED010000034.1:0-2336 GCA_038042445.1 Candidatus Firestoneibacteriota bacterium | reverse complement strand
TATTGATGAAACAAGTAAAAATATTTTTGATACAAGTATATTTAATTTTGCATATATAGAATCTGTTAAGAAAACAAGTTTCACAGAAGGATTTACAGTGGGTGATAATTATACATTGCGTGGCATGCAATTTATGGAAGAACGAGAGAAAGACAGACAAATTTGTGATATATATGGTAGTAGCATAGAAGAAAATTTTGATTTTCAAGCAGAATCAGGTGTTAGGTGGATACGAGATTGGTGTATGGATAATGCATTTAATTGGAGATTAATTGAGCCTAAAGAAGGCAAGTTTGAATGGGTTATAATAGATAAATTTGTTGAAGAAACACAAAAACGTGGAATTAGAATTTTGCCAGTTTTGGGTGGTAGTTTTACTTGGAAAGCAAAATTATTAAATGGGAAAAATGTTTGTTTATACTTGCCTGAGTGGGTACTGCAAAAGAGTGAAAGCAAAGCTGTAGTTCCATTTGAATCATGGAGCAAATATATTAAGGTTTGTGTTGAGCGATATAAAGGTAAAATTACTCACTGGGAAATTATGAATGAGCCAAATCTAATTATAAGTGCTGAACAATATATTCCTTATTTGAAGGTTGCGTATGAAACCATAAAAAGTGTAGATCCATCAGCTAAAGTAGTAGGATTTTGTTCTACTGGTGATATGGGTGGAGGTATAATAAAATTTTTACGTAAATGTTTTGAATTAGGTGGATTAAATTATTGTGACATAGTGTCTTTTCATTCTTACTCTGCTGCTTTAGATTGGTCATCACCCGTATCTGCTGAAAAGATGATTACAGAAATAAAATCACTTATGAAAGAATATAATGCTGATACAAAAGAATTGTGGCACACAGAGCTTTTTTATCTTGGCAAGCCAACAAAATATGACTGGTATCTTCAACGTTATATAAAAGGGCATGAAGTAGCAAGAAGATTTTTAATAGATTTAGCAGGGGGAGTTTCAAAATCCCTTTGTCTTCCATGGCAATATTATAAGAAAGTAGAACTAATAGAGAATTTATGGGGTTCTCACGTTGATAGTCTTCCTGGCGAGTTGATTCCAAGCAGATATTTTGTGATATACAATACACTTGCCAAATTATTTGAAGGAGCAAAATTTAATAAACAAATACAGCTTGCAGGGAGAAATAAACTGTATATTTTTGAAAAAGATAATTTACCAATAGCTGCTGGATGGAATTACGATGATGAAGGGCTATCAAGTATTATAAGATTTTCGGGTGCAGTTGGAAAAATAAAATTTCTTGACATAATGGGAAATCAAATAAATGAGAATGAAATAAGTAAAGAAGGTAAAGATATAGAGATGGAATTAACTAATACTCCATTTTATATAATGCCTGATAAAATAGATAAAACAGAATTTGTTAAGCTTATGGAATCTGTTGCGGTATGGGGTAAAATTCCTGTTGTATTACTTGCACAAGCTTCATTTGTAGAAGATAAACCTGCAATTGCATTAGAGATACGAAATACAACACCTGAGAGTTTGAGTATTGCCACAGGTATTCGAATTCCCGGCAATGAATTTCGTATAAAATCAAGAGAAGAAAAAGAAGAAATTCTACCATTTTCAAGTAAAACATTATATTTTCCGATTGAGTCAAATAGAAAATGGGATAGTGCTAAAATAATATTACAAGCTGATGTAAATGGTAAAATTGTTGCAACAGAGACAGAGGTAAAATCAAAAATTCTTGGGAATTGGTGTAATCTTAAACTATTGAAAAATAAAGTAGTATTAGATGGCAAGATTGAGGCAAAAGAATGGGAATATGCCCAGTGTATAGAAATAAATAAAAAAGAACAGGTTCAGGAAGGGAATATTGAAGAATGGAGTGGTTCAAAAGATTGTTCAGCAAATTGTTTTATGAAATATGATGCAGATGCATTATATTTAGGATTACATATTACAGACGATGTAGTGTGGAAAGGGACAAATAATAGGCAACAGTTATGGAATGGAGATGGAATAGAACTTTTTATAGATTTAGAACCGGATAAGAATTTAAGTTTTACAAATTATATGAATTCTACATATCAAATACTATTTAGTATGCCTATTGATAAATACCCAGAAATCGCATATAAGATAATGCAAATTGAAACACCTTCTAAGGAAATAACTTCAAAGGCAACCCAGAGCGATGTAGGATATGATGTAGAAATCAAAATATTATGGGAGATATTAGGAGGGTATAAGCCATTATCAAAGAGTACAATAGGATTTGATATAGGAATAGATGATAGAGATCAGGAGTTTGTTAAAATTCATGCAGCTAATGTTAAGCGAGGTTTGAGTCCAAGAT
>JBBTED010000033.1:0-45347 GCA_038042445.1 Candidatus Firestoneibacteriota bacterium | reverse complement strand
ATGGGCAAAATATAATAAGCAAAGTTGTGAATTGTACAGTATCAGCAGGACAAAATATAAGTGATAATATAGTATTAGAGAATTTAATATCAGGGAATTACGAAGTAAGTTACAGCACATATTTTGAAACAGGAGGGATAAGTTTTAAAGTAGGGAAGTATAATGTAGGCAGTATGCAGGCAGAATTAGGAAGTTTCACAGGTACTAATTTTCCATTATTAGTGAAAGTCAAAAATATAGGAATAAATGAATATGAAGGCAGTTTAAGAATAACGAATATATTTTTGAATGAGGAAGTAAGTGTAAATTTGGGAATTAACGGAGAGCAAAACTATAATTTTGCAATAATACCGCAGTATGGAGGAACATTTGATGTCCGAGTAGAGTTGCTTTATTCAGGCCAGGTAATAGTAAGTGAAGTAAAGCAGATAAGTATAGGAGGAGCTAAATTTGAAATTGTAAATTTACCTGTAGGAATAGAATTTTCAGCAGGAGGGATATCAAGTATAAATTTAAACATAAGAAATACAGGAGATATAAAAGGCCAGGCGAAAATAAGATTTAGTATATTTGATACATTAGACCAGACAAAATATATATGGTTAAATCCGGGTGAAGAAGGGCAAGTTGCGTATGAATTTACAATTCCTGAGGATATACAAGATGGCAATTATACAGCTAAGGTATATGTAAATGATACAAGTTATGATATAAATTTCAAAGTTAATGGAGTTAAAATATCAGTAGTAGCAAGCTTAGACAAAGAAAGTTATTTAGAAGGAGAGGAAGCAAGACTTAATTTAGCAATAACTAATTTATCACAATCTACAGATATAATATTAAAAGCCAATGCTCAATTTAATGAGTGGGCATCAGCGCAGGATTTTGTACTTTCGAGTGGAACACAAACAATAGAATTTGCAAGTATACCAGTAAAACATACAGGGCAGAAACTTTCTTATGGTATATATTTTAAAACAGGCAGGTCAATATGGTTGGATTCAGTCTATGTGGCAAAGAAAGGTGATGTGATAACATTAACTACAGACAAGCAGGTATATAATCCTGGAGAGAATGTCCAAATAAAGATAGAAAGTACACAAGCAGGTGCGCTAAGTATAACAGGACCAAGTTACAGTGAAAGTTTAGAAATATCTGTAGGCATAACAACATTAAGTTTTGTATTGCCGGGTGAAATGATAGCAGGAACCCAGACAATAGGTTATAGCTTTGCAGGAGTGAGTTATAGCTACCCAATAGATATTGCAGGATATCAAGTTCAAATATTAGAGGCAAAATTAGATAAGGTAGAGCCAAATATAGGTGAACAAGTCCAATTAAGTTTAACAGCAAATAGTAATAGCGATATAACACCAGTGATAATAAAGGCGTGGTTAATGGAGCCAAATGGGACAACAATAGAGGTAATTAATGAGAATACATATTTGGTAAAAGAAGAGAATAAATTTAGTTATGCATGGACAGTGTCTACCCAAAGCACAGGAATACATAGATTGATATATGCTATGTATGATAGTACTGAGATGTTACTTGTATCAGGAGCAAAGAGTTTTGATATAGGCAAAGCAGTATTACTTGGATTAACAACAGACAAGGTGGAATATTCAACAATAACAGAGCCTGTAGATGCAAAAGTAACTTTATATGGGAAACAAAATGAACAAGGGATATTAACAATATATTTAGATGGGAATTACATAAATAGTCAGAATATAGTATGGACAGGAAGCACAGAGGAATTGATAATTTCAATACCAGTTGTGCAAGCTGGGTGGCATACAGTGAAAGCAGAATTGAATGCACAAGGTTTAATAAGCAGTAAAGAAGTCCAATTTGCTTATGGTTCAGGTTTGCCGGATTTAGCAATAAATGCAAGTGATATAACAATAGAATACCCAGATGAAGAATTTGAGAACACAGAATTAAGCATAACAGCGAAAGTATATAATTATGGAAAAACGGATGCACGGAATGTAGTAGTAAGATTTTATGATGGAGATCCTGAAGAAGGTGGGTTATACATAGCAGAAGAAAATGTAGACTTAATAGGTAAAAATGGTGGAGAAAAAATAGCACAAATAAAGTGGGAACCAAGCCAAACAGGATCGCATAGTATTTATGTAGAAGTAAATCCAGATAATACAATACCAGAATTTGACACAACAAACAACAAAGCAAGCAAAGATGTGATTACTTATAAAGTATGGACAAAAAAGATGGAAGGAGATTTAGTAGGAACAGGTTCAATAGGAGGTCCAAAAGAGCATCACAAAATATATAAATATAATACAAAAAAAATAACTGGCAATATAACAGGAGTTGTGGTAAAATTAAAAATTCAAGAATATGAAGCAGATGGAAGTGAAGCGAGTGACAAAGAAAATCCATACATAGAGGTATGGAGCATGGAGAAGCAGAAGAAGGAAGGTGGAAAGTGGAAATGCTTTAGAGGTGGTAAATGGGTAGACGTGCATCAGATAAATGGCAGTATAACACCAACAGATGAAGGTTGGTACACAATAAAATCCACAGATGCAGAAGTAATAGCAGATATAGCAAATGAAAAACACGACCATATAGATGTATGGATAAAGAGTTTAGATGCAGTAAAGATAAAAGATAAGAAACACAAATTCGAAAAAGACAAAGTAAAAATAGACAAAGTTTTACTAATATTAGAGTTGCAATAAAAAAGGATTCTATTTATCGCATAAATATATAGAAAAAGCGAGGTGTAATATGGCAAAAATAAAAGAATTTGATGCTTCTGTAATTCCATATTTTTCTTAAATTTGGGAAAAAGCATTATTGGGTTGATTATGATGAGGATACAGATACGCTTTACATTAGCTTTCGTAAGCCACAGTGTGCTGATGATAGTATAATGGATGACAAATTTATTTATCATTATGCAAAAAAAGAAATAGTAGGAATTACAGTTTTAGATGCAAAAAATCAAAAGGAATAATTCTTTATAAAGGATAGATATGCCTATGAATTTGTCTAAAAGGATTTTAAGTATTGCTCCATCATCTACTTTTGGGATGGAGGCTAAAGCCAAAGAAATGCGAAAAGCTGGTATTGATATTGTAAGTTTTACTGTTGGTGAACCTGATTTTGATACACCTGATTATATAAAAGACTCTGCGATAGATGCTTTAAAAAAAGGTTTTACCAAATATACGCCAGCTTCTGGGATTGATGAATTAAAAGAAGCCATAAGTTCTAAATTTAAACGTGACAATAATCTTGTTTATGATAAATCTGAAGTTATAGTATCCTGTGGTGCAAAACATTCACTTTATAATATATTTCAGGCTATATGTAATGAGGGTGATGAAGTTATTATACCAGCACCATATTGGGTAAGTTATCCAGAGCAGGTAAAGATGTCAGGTGGTATTCCGATATTTATTGATGCTGACGAAAGTTTATCATTTAAAATTACTCCAGAATTATTAGAGAAGAAAATTACTTCCAAAACAAAAGCATTAGTGATGAATAGTCCCAGTAATCCTACTGGAATGGTTTATGATAAAGAGGAATTGAAAGCTCTTGCAGAAATAATTTTAAAATATGATTTCTGGGTTATTTCAGATGAAGTATATGAAAAATTAATTTACAACGGTAAAATCCACTATAGTATTGCAAGTTTTAGTGAACAAATTAAAGCAAGAACATTAGTTGTAAATGCAGTTTCAAAGACTTATTCTATGACTGGATGGAGACTTGGATATGCAGCAGGTCCAAAAGCAATTGTAAAAGCAATGGCTAACTTTCAAAGCCAGGTAACTTCAAATCCTACATCTTTTGTTCAAAAAGCTGCAATTACTGCTATTAATGGCCCAGAAGAAACAATAAATAAAATGAAAAACGAATTTGACAAACGTAGAAAATATATAGTAGATAGAGTAAACAAGATTAATGGATTGCGATGTATTATGCCGAATGGTGCATTTTATGCTTTTGTGAATATTTTAGAGTTAAATACACCAGAAATAAGAAAAAAAATTGAATCTGAAATAGCTCAGACAAACAAAAATTTCTCTACACTTTTTTCTGAGTATTTATTGGCAAAAGCTAATGTAGCAGTAGTTCCAGGTGTTGATTTTGGTTCGGATTTGCATATAAGATTATCTTATGCAACTTCTTTAGAAAACATTAAAAAAGGTATTGATAGAATTGAAGCTGTTATCAATAAATTATTATTGTAGTCGCAGGCTTTAGCCTGCGGGAAAATGATAAAAGGCAGTAACGCAGGCTAAAGCCTGCGACTACAAAATATAATTATAAGATAAGGAAGGATAAAATGGCGAAAAATTTGATTAATGTTGGTTTAGTTGGATTAGGGACTGTAGGCAGTGGTGTAGTTAAAGTATTTCAGACAAACTTAGATCGTATTGAGGAAAGAGTTGGTGGAAAAATAAAAATTAAACGACTTGTTGATAAATTTGAAGATAGATTTAAAGAGCTTAATATTGAAAATTTAAAATTTTCTTCTGATTATAATGATATATTGAATGATCCTGAAATTGATATTGTAGTAGAATTAATTGGGGGTATAGAACCTGCAAGAACAATTTGTCTTTCTGCAATGAAAAAAGGTAAACACGTTGTTACTGCAAATAAAGCAATTCTTGCAAGATATTGGGATGAAATAATGCAAACAGCACAAAATTCTAAAGTAGATATATATTTAGAAGCAAGTGTTGGAGGCGGTATCCCTGTTATACAGGGTTTACATGATGGGCTTGCTTCAAATAACATACAAGCAATATATGGAATAGTAAATGGTACGACAAATTATATTCTTACAAGAATGGCAGAAGGAAAAGATTTTAAAGAATCGTTAAAAGAAGCCCAGAAAAAAGGTTATGCGGAGGCAGATTCCAGTTTTGACATAGATGGTATTGATTCAGCGCATAAATTAGCTATTTTGGCATCAATAGCTTTTAACACAACAGTAGATTTGAAAGATATTTATACTGAAGGAATAGCAAATATAACACATCATGATTTTAAATATGCAAAAGAAGAGTTCGGTCAGGTTATAAAATTACTTGCAATTGCAAAAGCTGAAAATGGAAAGTTTGAAGTTAGAGTCCATCCAACATTAATTCCATCAGATCATTTACTTGCAGCTGTAGATGATGTATATAATGCAATATATGTTGTAGGTGATATTGTTGGCCCTGTAATGTTTTATGGTCAGGGCGCTGGTCAAATGGCTGCTGCAAGTGCTATTGTGAGTGATATTGTTTATATTGCAAGAAATATTTATAGTGGAGTTGCAGGCAAAGTTCCAAGTGTATATTATGAAACAAAGCATTTATCTGCTAAAAATATTGTTAATATTGAAGATATTAAATCGCGATATTATTTACGATTTACTGTTTTAGATCAGCCTGGTGTATTTGCTACAATTTCAGGTATTTTGGGTAAATACAACATAAGTATTGCATCAGTTTATCAAACAGAGCGAAAAAGTGGAAATAAAGTTCCTGTTATTATGATGACTTATGAAACACTTGAAAAAGATATACGAATTGCATTAGCTGAAATAGATAATCTTTCAATAACAAAAGAAAAAACATTGTTAATAAGAGTAGAGAAAGGAATATAAAATGCTTTGGCAGGGAATTATAAATAAATATAGAAAGTTTTTACCTGTAACTGAAAAAACTCCAGTTATTACTTTAAATGAAGGAAATACTCCTCTAATTAAAGCTGATAATTTGAGTAATAGATTAGGCGGAAACTTAGAGATTTACTTGAAGTATGAAGGTATAAATCCAACTGGTTCATTTAAAGATAGAGGTATGACTTTAGCTATTTCTAAAGCAAAAGAGCAAGGTGCAAAAGCTGTGATATGTGCTTCAACTGGTAATACTTCTGCATCTGCTGCTGCTTATGCTGCACGTGCAAAAATGAATTGTATTGTTTTAATACCTAAAGGTGCCATTGCAATGGGAAAATTGGCGCAAGCAGTAATGCATGGAGCAAAGGTTTTGGCTGTTAAAGGAAACTTTGATGATGCTTTGAATTTAGTGAAACAAATTGCAGAAAAATACCCATTGGTTTTGGTTAATTCAATTAATCCTTTTCGTATAGAAGGCCAGAAAACTGGAGCTTTTGAAATTTGCGAACAACTTGGGTTTGCTCCTGACTTTCAGGCAATGCCAGTTGGAAATGCAGGAAATATTACTGCTTATTGGAAAGGATATAAAGAATATAAAGCTATAAACAACATAAGGTTTTTACCTAAAATGCTTGGTTTTCAGGCTAAAGGTGCTGCTCCAATTGTATTGGATAGACCTATTTTAAATCCACAAACTATTGCTACTGCTATAAAAATCGGAAATCCTGCAAGTTGGGAACAGGCTGTGAATGCAAGAGACGAATCAGGTGGATTGATAGATATGGTTACAGATAATGAAATTTTAGAAGCATATAAAATGCTTGCATCTCTTGAAGGTGTTTTTGTAGAGCCGGCTTCTGCATCATCAGTTGCAGGCCTAAAAAAACTAAATAAAAAAGGTTTTTTTAAAAAGTTTAAAAAGAAGCCAAAAATAGTATGTATTTTGACTGGACATGGGTTAAAAGACCCTGATAGAGCAATAAAAGTTTCTGTAGTGCCAAAAATTGTACCTGCAAAACTTAACTCTATTATTTCTGAAATACTCGGATGAAGCTTCAACATCATATTGCAGTATCAATTCCAATTAGCATTGGTGTAGGAATATTGTTTCAGTCAAACCAATATGCAATAATAAGTTTTTTAGCCGGTGTTTTTATTGATTTAGACCATTTATTTGATTATTTCAGAGAATATGGATTTCCATGGAATCTAAAGAAATTTTTTTATAGGTTTCACAATCATTTGTTTAAACGATTAGTTCTTCCATTTCATGCGTATGAAAATCTGATAATTTTTGGGGCAATTACTTTTTGGACAACAAATCCTGTGCTTTTTTCAATTATGATAGGTGTAAGTCAACATATGATTTTTGATCAGCTTACAAATGGAATAAAACCGCAGGCATATCTTATAACATATCGCATTTTTAAAAAATTTGATGCACCATCTGTATTTAATAAGGATGTGTAAAAATATATAATGCAATTTATTAAATATTGGTTGCCGGTTATAATATATTCAGGAACAATTTTTACTCTTTCAAGTTTTTCACATATACCAGGACCTGAACTTTTTCCAAATGGTGATAAGTTAATACATTTTATTGAATATGGTATTTTGAGTTTTCTCATTGCAAGAGCGTTTAGACATTCAAGCAAACAATCATTTAAAGTGAATGCTATTTATTTAGCAATAATTTTAGCAAGTCTATATGGTCTTACAGATGAAATTCACCAAGCTTATGTTCCTGGCAGAGACTGTAGTTTTTATGACTGGATTTCTGATTTATCAGGCACATTTATAGTTTTATTCCTCAAAAAATATGGTTTGGTGGAAAAAGACAAACCATAATTAAGAAAATATTATCCTTTAAATTGATTGTAGCTGCAGAGCGAAGCTCTGCTTAAAAAAGCAAAGCTTACGTTCCTCATGGGATTTCGCAAAGGAGAAACTCCACAAAAAGTTTTTATAATTTACAACACATATATTTTATGGTATGATTAAAATAAATAAATTAAAAATTTCTTATGCCGGGGTGGTGGAATTGGCAGACACGTACGTTTGAGGGGCGTATGCCGTAAGGCATGCGGGTTCAAGTCCCGCCCCCGGCACCAAAAAATAAGGAGCGAGTATATATATGGGATATGAAAAGTTTTATGGAATAAAAGAAAGACCATTTACAATTACTCCTGACCCAAAGTTTTTTTATCCTGATGAACAGCATATGACTGCACTTGCAAAAGTTAAGGATGCAGTTGATGGTTCAAAGGGTCTTGCTGTAATTATTGGAGATATTGGTGTTGGTAAAACATTTTTGAGCAGAAAACTATTGGATATGCTCACAGATGAAGAAGATAAGTATGAAGCGTCTTTATTTATTGTGATACATCATGAAATAACTGCTACATGGATGTTGAAATCAATTGCAAAATCATTAGGTGTATCTACACCTGTAGAAGATAAAACCGGATTAATTTCACAAATATGCAGAAAAATCACTGAAATAGATTCACAGGGAAAAAAAGCTATTGTCCTTGTAGATGAAGCACATATGTTTCAGAACCGGGGAATTTATGAAGAATTACGCGGTCTTTTAAATGTTGAAGTGGAAAGTCGTAAGCTTTTAAATATTGCATTATTTGGTCCTCCAGAACTTGATAAATTTATGGCTTTAGATCCTCCTTTAGTATCTCGAATTGGTTTAAAGCTTACTTTGCAGACTTTTACAGTTGACTCAATTGCAGGTTACGTGAAGCATCGTTTAAAAATCGCTTGTTGTGAAAAAGATATTTTTACAGATGATGTTTTTCCTATAATGCATAAGTTTTCACGTGGTATTCCACGTTTAATTAATGGAATCTGTGAAAATGCACTTCTGGAAGGATTTATGCAAAATAAAGAAGTGATAGATGTAAAAATTATTGAACAGGTTAGTGTTGATTTAGGATTAAATCAATCTACTCAAGAAGTAAAAGATAAAATTGATGAAGTTGCTCCTGAACAAAAAACAAAAAAACCAGATGAAGCTTCACAAGAAAGGAAGAGAAGAATTTCATTTCTATGAAATTAACAGATTTCCAATTAATATTTATTGTAACAATATCTATTGTTGCAATATTATTTTTTTTATTCAAGTGGAGAAAAGCCACAAAAGAACTTACAATTCTTACTAATCTAATTTTTCCAGATTCTTTTCGTGAATTAAGTCAAAGCGTTTTTTCGCGTATAAAAAAAGGATTGCTTGGTGAAAAAATTCCATTATCTGCATTATCTGACATAAGCAATGGTATTACTTCATTTTTGACATTGCAGGAAGCATTAAATCTAATAGTAGATCGCACAATGAAATTAATGCAGGCAGAAGTTATTTCTATAATGCTTTTGGACAAAAATAAAAATGAATTACGGATAAAAGCTGCAAAAGGTTTATCTGATGATGTGGTAAAAAACACAGTAATAAAGTTAGGCGAAAACATATCAGGCTGGGTTGCTAAAACAGGAAAAATGCTTTTTATTCCGGACATAAATAAAGATACACGTTTTAAAGCAACTTCTAATCCTGTTTATAAAGGACATTCATTGATAAGCGTACCACTTAAATTTAAAAATGAAATGATAGGAGTTTTAAATGTAACTTCAAAATCAAATGCAGAGATATTTAATGAAGATGATTGGGCTTGTCTTGCAGTTATTGCAAATCAATCTGCTATTGTAATTGAAAATGCAAAAATGTATGGAGAAATATGTCAGAGAGCTCGTGAACTTGAAACGATTCTTGAAATAAGCCAGGCAGTTATCTCAACTTTAAATTTACAGGAAGTATTGCAAATGATAATAAATAAAACAATAGAAATAATGAAAACCCCGATTTGTTCACTAAGACTTTTGGATTATGAAAAACAGGAATTGTATGTTCAGGCAAGTGCAGGTTTGAGTGAAAAATATTTACAAATAGGCCCAATTAAAGTTGGTGAAAGTATAGCAGGAAGAGTTGCAAAAGAAAAAAATCCTATTGCTGTATCCAATGTTAAAGAAGATATAAGATATAAATTTTCTAATTTAGCGATTAAAGAAGGAATTAATTCAATACTATGTGTTCCAATACTTAATAAAAATGAAATGATAGGAGTTTTGACTGTTTATAAAACTGAAAAACATGAGTTTAGTAATACAGAAATTCAACTTCTTTCAACATTTGCAAGTGAATGTGCTATTGCTATAAATAATGCCCGGTTGTATGAAAACATGCACAAGAATTATTTTGATACAATTCAGACATTAGCTTTGGCTGTAGAAGCAAGAGATCCATATACACGAGGGCATTCTGAACGGGTTACAGAATATGCTTTGGCAATATCAAAGGAACTTAAGTTGCCTGAGAGACAAATTCAGGCAATAAAATATGCAGGTAGATTACATGATATTGGCAAGGTAGGTGTCCGTGATGAAATTTTGCTGAAACCCGGAAAACTTACAATATCTGAACGTGCTGATATAGAATTACATTCTTCTAAGGGCGCAGAAATAATTAAACCTCTTGATTTTTTAAAAGAATCAACTCCTGGAATTTTGCATCATCATGAAAGATATGATGGAAAAGGTTATCCTGACAGATTAAGTAAAGAAGATATTCCAATTGTTGCCCGTATTTTAGCTGTAGCAGATACATTTGATGCTATGACATCAAAACGTCCATATCGTGAACCATTAAGTGTAGAAGTTGCATTGAAAGAAATTGAAAAACATTCAGGGGATCAATTCGACCCTAAAATTGCTTCTGCATTAATAAATATTGTAAAAAAATACAATGAATCAAAAGATGGAATAAATTTATCAGTGGGGTAATTTTTTAAAAAATTATGGCAAATATTGATATTAGGTGGACGGAAAATCATTTGGAGAATGTTTTAAAAAAAGCTGTAGATGACCTTAGTGCAGAAAGAGGTTCATTAATGGTTAAAGATATGGTTACAGAAGAATTTTATATAAAAGTTGCATATTCTGCAAAACCTGAGGATAAATTAAAAAAAGAAGTTATAAAAAACACTCGGATAAAAATTGGAGAGAGTATTGCAGGGCTTGTTGCTTTAACCCAAAAGCCACTTTTAATAAATGATATGAAGGATCTAAAAAAGCAATATCCTGATATTAATGTCCAAACAGATCCTACTCGATACAGAAGTTCACTTGTTGTTCCAATAATTGATGATGGAGAAACAATTGCAATTGTTAATATTAATAATAAAATTGGTGGTGGAAAATTCATAAAAGAAAATCTTGATTTGGCAATAATGCTTGCAGAATATTGTGGGGCAGCATTACACCTTGAACAAAAACATAAAGAGCTTTCCTTGGTTAATGAAGTAGTTAGGGAAATGAATAAAACTAATGATCTTGCTAGTATTTATCAAATGATTGTTTCTCATGGTGTAGAAATACTTGGATGTAAAGGGGTTTCTATAATGATTGTTGAAAAAGATAAAAAAAATAATATGTATTTGGAAGTTAAAGAAAGCACTGATAAATCAATTATTGGTCAGAAAAGGCAACTTGGAGAGGGAGTTTCTGGATGGGTGTGGAAAACAGGAGAACCAATATTGATAAAAACGAGTAAAGAAGGAAAAACAGACAGACGATTTGAAATAATAAACAAACCAGGTTCTTTTATAGTTGCTCCATTAAATTTACGTTATCAGACTCCTTATGCTTTAAATGTAGCTTTAACAAGTAAATCCACAATTGGAGTTTTGAATTTTACACACAGGATTGATGGGAAAGCATTTACAGAAGCACAACTTGAAACAATTATCAGTTATGCAAATTTAGTTGCAATTGCAATTGAAAAAGCAAAATTCTATGGAGAGATTAAAACTGCATATCTTAGTACTGTAGAAGCTCTTGCTGCAGCAATTGAAGCAAAAGATAAATATACACGAGGTCATGTAGAAAATGTAGTGAAATATTCATTGTTAATAGCAGATGAACTGAAATTATTAGATTTAGAAAGAGAAGATTTGCATTTTGCTGCATTACTTCATGATGTAGGCAAAATAGGAATAGAAGAAGATATATTGAATAAACCCGGAAAGTTAACACCTGAACAATATGAAAAAATTAAGCGTCATATAGAAGAGGGCGAAAATATACTTAAGCATACTTCTTTTATGGATAATGCTCGCAAAATGGTTAGACATCATCACGAGAGATATGATGGTAAAGGGTATCCTGATGGATTAAAGGGAGAAGAAATTCCATTGTGTTCAAGAATCCTTGCAATTACCGATGCTTATGATGTAATGATGTCAGATAGAGTATACAGGAAATCTTTGGGTAAAAAACTTGCACTTATTGAATTAGAGAAATGTGCTGGAAGTCAGTTTGATGAAAATTTAGTTAGAGTATTTTTGAAACTTTTAACAAAGGAGAATTAAAAGGAGGGGATGAAAAATGGGATGTTGCACAACAAGTAATGCAAAAGGCAAGAAAACAACAAAGAAAACAGCTAAAAAGAAATAAGGATTAGCAGTTGGCTTTGTATTTGTAGGGAACGGTTTCAAACCGTTCTCTACAAAGCCAACACTACAAAAAATTATGCCATTTACTACAATTGCTGTGGGAAATTTAGAGACAAATTGTTATGTAGTATGGGACAAAGAGTCTAAAGATACTACAATAATAGATCCAGGGGATGAACTTGAGGAAATATTAAAAGTTGTAGAAAAAAACAACTTAAATTTAAAGTATATATTACTTACACATTTACATTTTGATCATGTTGGTGCAGTATGTAATTTAATGAAAAAAAATAGTATTGCTCAATTATTTTTTTCTGATTTAGATTTGAAAGTTTTTTCTGGATTTATACGGTTTAAATATTCCCAAAACAATTTTGTTAAAGATGGAGATATTATTGAATTTGGAAAAATCAAACTGGAAATATTGCATACTCCGGGGCATAGCCAGGGTTCAATCTCAATAAAATACTCTGAAGATAATAAGCTTATCGGTATTTTTACAGGTGACACTCTGTTTGCAAATGGAATTGGTAGAACTGATTTTCCAGGAGGCTCACACGAATTATTGATTAAATCTATAAATCAAAAGCTTATGTTTTTTGATAATGCTGTTATAATATATCCAGGACATGGACATGAATCTACAATAGGTAATGAACGAAACTGATAAAAAAGCGCTTTCTGATTTTATGACATTTTTAGCATTAGAACGTGGATTTCCTAAAAATACTACTGATGCATATAGAATAGATATTAAAAGATATTTTCGCTATTTAGATGCTAATAAAATAAAAACATTGGGTAGCGTAAAACCAAATGATATTACCAATTTTTTGTTTTTGCTTAAGGAAAAATTTGCACCAACTTCTATTGCCAGAAAACTTGCAGCACTAAGAACTTTTTATAAATTTTTAAATGCTGAGGAATATTTAAAGTATGATCCTACAATTAGTATTGATACTCCAAAATTGTGGAAGAAGTTACCGAATGTTTTGACTGAAGCGGAAGTTTTAGTGCTTTTAGAACAACCCAATACTACTACGGACAACGGAATCAGGGATAGAGCTGTATTGGAACTTCTATATGCAACAGGACTACGAATATCTGAATTAATATCATTAAAATTAGTTGATATTAATTCAAATGAGGGGTATATTAAATGCAAAGGTAAAGGTTCTAAAGAACGTATAGTTCCTGTAGGGAAGATTGCATTGGGTTGGATGGAGAAATATTTTGTAATAAGACAGAAGTTTGTGAAAGAGAAATCGGAAATTCTGTTGCAAGAAGAAGTACTATTTTTAAATAGATTCGGCAGAAAATTCTCAAGAGTAGGGATGTGGAAGGCATTAAAAAAACACATTAAAAACACAGGTATAAAAAAAAATATAACACCACATACTCTGCGTCATTCTTTTGCTACGCATCTTTTACAACATGGTGCAGATTTAAGGATAGTGCAAGAGTTGTTGGGACATAGCAATATTTCAACTACACAAATATATACTCACGTAGATAGAGATAGACTAAAGGAGGTGCACAGGAAGTTTCATCCTCGTGCATAAATAAAAATATGAAAATATTAGTTACAGGCGGTGCAGGATTTATTGCTTCACATATTGTTGATTTATATGTAGAAAAAGGACATCAGGTAGTAGTTGTAGATAATTTTTCTACTGGCAAAAAAGAAAATCTAAATCAAAAAGCTAAGCTTTATACAATAGATATATATAAAGATACAGATGAACTCAAAAAAATTTTTAAAAAAGAAAATTTTGATGTAGTGAATCATCATGCTGCTCAGATAAGTGTGTCATATTCTGCAAAAGATCCTATTTTTGATGCAAAAGTTAATGTTCTTGGCTCATTAAATTTATTACAGAATTGTATTAAATATAAAATGAAAAAAATTATTTTTGCTTCATCTGGAGGAACTGTATATGGTAGAACAGAAAAGCTTCCAGTAAGTGAAAATTTACCTTTAAGTCCTTTTTCACCTTATGGAATTACAAAAGCAGCAGTGGATTTCTACCTTGATTTTTATAATAAAGAATATGGATTAAAATATGTTAGTTTAAGATACGGAAATGTATATGGACCAAGACAGGATCCTCATGGAGAAGCTGGAGTTGTTGCAATATTTTCAAAAAAAATGCTTGCAGATGAAATACCTATTATAAATGGTGATGGTAAATATATTCGTGATTATGTTTTTTGTAAGGATATAGCTTGTGCAAATCTTTTAGCATTGGAAAAAGATGTTATAGGCGCTTATAATGTGGGAACGACTATTGGAACAGATGTAAACCAATTATTTAAACTTCTTTCAGAGATAATTGGCTTTAAGCATCCTGCAAAATATGGCCCACCGCGTGCAGGCGATTTAAGGAAAAGTGTATTATCATATAAAAAGATTTATATGGGTTTAAACTGGAAGCCATCAGTTTCTTTAAAACAGGGATTTAAAGAAACAGTCGAATTTTTTAAAAAGTAACCTCCCTTAATCCCCCCTTTAATAAAGGGGGGTAGGGGGGATTTTTTCGGGGAGGAACAAATTATGCAAATTTTACGAAAATTATTAATGTATATCAGTGCAATTATTTTGCTGATTTTCTCAATTGAGGGTGCATTAGCTGGTTTTAACGAAACTTCAAATCAATGGATAAAAATATTTGTGAATGATGTTTTAACAGTTATTTATACAGATTTAACTTTGCGAATTATAACACTTACACTTTCAATTATATTATTATTGTTTTGTGTCGCATTTATAGTTTCTTCAATAAAATTTAGACGAAGAGAGCGCACTGTTATTTTGAAAAGTCCTTATGGAGAGGTTAAAGTTTCACTTGGTGCTATTGAAGATTTTATAAAAATGTTAAAGGGAAAAATTAAAGGTGTAAAAGAAATAAGACCAAAAGTTTATGTGAGAAAAGCAGGATTAAAAATATATGTCAAAGTAAGTCTGTGGTCTGATAGCAATGTTCATGAGATGACACAGGATATTCAGGATGCAATAAAAAGGCATATTCAAAATACATTAGGCATAGAAAAAGTAGGAGATATAAGAGTATTTATTGAAAAAATCCTGTATCGTGAAAATAAAGATTCAAAAGAACAATTCGGTGGTCTTGTTTATCATTAAATGACACGAATCATCGCTTTGGTAGTCGCAGGCTTTAGCCTGCGAACTTTGTTAGGGACGAACAATGGAAGAGAATAATATTAAACTATTTATCAGGTATTTCTGGAGAATAGTTATACCTATTTTGGCTTTTTTCGTTAGTTTGTTTTTTATAATTTTTGGTTTTCTCAAACTTATTATAATTGTAGTTTTTATAGGTGTTGGTTATATAATCGGAAAAAAAATGGATACAAGAAGATATGGAAAATAAAATCAATTGGAATAAAATCTATAGAATTATAGATGCAAATTTTAATCGAACACGTGAAGGATTACGGGTTGTAGAAGAAATCGCCAGATTTTTCAAAGAAGATTCAAATATAACTGCTACACTACGCGGTATTAGACATCTATTAACAAAAACATTTGATAATCTTAATATATCAAAAAAAAATCTTTTAAGTGCACGAAATAGTTTAAATGATGTAGGATACAATCAAAAAACATTTTATGAAAATAAAAGAGAGGATATTAAAGACATAGCTTTTGCAAATTTACGTCGTATCCAGGAAAGTTTAAGAGTATTAGAAGAATTTTCAAAACTTATTTCTTCTAAGCAAAGTTTTGCATTTAAAAAAATGCGGTTTAAAGTTTATACACTTGAAAAGGAATTTTTCTATGAATTATTTTCCTAAAACTCCATTTCTTTATGTTATTTTAAATGCTGATATATCTAAAACCCAAAAAGTTTTAGATATTGCAAAAGCAGCGATATCTAATGGTGCAAAAATTTTGCAATTGAGGAAAAAAACTGGAACAGATAAAGATTTTTTTGAATTGGCTATAATGTTGCGTAAACTTATAACTACAAAAGACATAAAATTTTTGATAAATGATAGAGTAGATATTGCTTTGGCCTCTAATGCTGATGGAGTGCATCTTGGTCAAGATGATTTACCAATATCAATAGCTCGTAAGATTTTTGGCAATAAAAAAATAGTTGGTAAATCATGTCATACATTAAAACAAGCATTAGAAACTGAAAAATCTGATGTTGATTATATTGCAATAGGCCCTCTATTTTTAACTAACACAAAATTTGGTTTACCTGAACCAGTTGGAACAAAGATGATTAAAATTTTAAAACAAAAAATTACAAAACCAATCATTGCAATTGGAGGTATAAATTTGGATAATATAAATAAGATTTTAAATGCTGGAGCAAATGGCATTGCAGTAATTTCTGCAATATCTGAAGCAAAAGATTCAGCAATAGCAGTAAAATTATTAGTTAATAGTATAAAAAGAGGAGGAAACAATGAATAAGCGATTTTTGGGAATAATAGTTTTGTTTGTCTCGTTTGTTGGATGTACTCAAAGAACTAATACTAATAAAAATGTGCAAATTGAATATATGTATTCAGGGTCTATAGAAAATATACATATTATGGGAGTGGTAAAAAAAGTATTTGAAAAAGAAAATCCCGGTTATGAATTAAAACTAAATTTTGTTCCGAATTGGGGTGTTTTTCGCACAAAAACACTTACATCTATTACTGGAGGTGTAGCTCCTGATATTATAGTAGATGGTCCTTCAAAAATATATGATTTGTATGATAGAAATAGTCTTTATGATTTGACGGATTTCGTAACTAAGGATCAAAAATTCCAGAAAATTAAAAAAGATATATATCCACCACAATTTTTAGAAGTTGGTAAGATAAAAGGGAAATATTGGGCAATTCCTGCATGGCAGAACCCAGCGGTAATTTTCTATAACAAGAAGATATTCAAAGATGCAGGAATTGATTTTCCTTCAGATAAATGGACATTTGAACAATTCACAGATACGATGAAAAAATTAACAAAACGGGATGAAAATGGGAAAATTACCCAATACGGATTTATCTATGCACTAGGATGGTTGCAAGGATTGTTACCCCTAAATGCTACTACAGTTATAAATCAGAAAGGTACGGAAGTTATTCTTAATAACCAGCGTGCATATAATATTTTGAAATGGTACTATGATCTTATATTTACTTATAAATGCACTCCACTTGTGATAAAGGGACAAACAGATAGTATGATGCAACCTCATCAGGTTTTCCAGATGGGACGTGCAGCTATGCTTATGGGTGGACATTATTTAAAAAGAGAACTTTTAAAAACCAAAGAATTAGATTTTGATGCAGCAGTTGTTCCTAAAATGAATAAAAATGGAAGGATACTTAATAATAGTGTATTTTGGATGGTTTTAAACAAAGGTAAAAATACTGAAGGTGCATTAAAATTATTAAATTATTTAGCAGGTGTTCCTTTTCAGGAGGAGATGTGTAAAGTAAATAGTGACGTTCCGATTTTGAAATCTATTCAGAGTTCTGATTTGTTTTTGAGACCTGGAGAAAAGCCTGAACATGCTCAGGCTTTTTTAGACAGTTTAAAAGATCCATTTTTTGGAGAAAGATGTTTAAGTGACATTTTTACTGGTAATGCACTTAGTTTGGAATCAGCTTTTAATCAAAAGAAAGACCTTAAAGAAGCACTTAAGGAAGACGCTGAGGTTATAAAAAAGGGTTTAAACGGGATGAAAAAAGAAGGAAAATTAGATTTTGAAAACTTTTAAATTGAAAATGAGGAAGGTATGGTCTGATGGAAAAAGACAGACCATAAATAGAAAATTATGACGCAATTAATAAATGCACGTAGGGGTAAAATAACTGATGAGATGCGGTTTGTTGGTAAATCAGAGCAAATTGATGTTCAAGATTTAAGAAAAAAAATCGCAGATGGTAAAATAGTAATTCCTGCTAATATCAGACATAAAATTAAAAAACCCTGTGGTATAGGTGAAGGGCTTAGGACAAAAGTAAATGCAAATATTGGAACGTCTCCCGACTATGTTCATTTAAAAGTAGAACTTGCAAAGCTAAAAGTCGCTGTGTCTGTTGGTGCAGATTGTGTGATGGATTTAAGCACAGGTGGTGATTTAGATAAAATTCGAAAGGAAATTTTAAAAAAATCAGATGTGCCTATTGGAACTGTTCCAATTTATAATGCTGTAGTAGAAATTATAAGAAGAGAAAAAGTTATTTTTAATATGACTTCAGACGATATTTTTAATGCAATAGAAAAACATGCAATAGATGGTGTTGATTTCATAACTGTGCATAGTGGTGTTACGCGTGAAACATTAAAAAGACTTAAAAATGAAGGTAGGCTGGCAAATATAGTTAGCAGAGGTGGTGCGTTTCTTGCTGAATGGATGCTTTACCATAATTGTGAGAATCCATTATATGAAGATTTTGAAAGGATTCTGAAAATCGCAAAGAAATTTGATGTAACTTTGAGTCTTGGTGATGGGCTGCGTCCTGGTTCAATTATTGATGCTACTGATAGAGCACAGATACAGGAGTTGCTAATATTGGGTGAGTTGAGAGAACGTGCATTAAAAGAAGGTGTGCAGGTTATGATTGAAGGTCCTGGTCATGTTCCATTAAATGAAATAACTGCAAATGTTCTTTTGGAAAAAAAGATTTGTCATGGTGCGCCTTTTTATGTGCTTGGACCTTTAGTGACTGATGTTGCTCCTGGTTATGATCATATAACTGCTGCAATAGGCGGTTGCGTTGCTGCTTCTTCTGGTGCAGATTTTATATGCTATGTGACTCCTTCTGAGCATTTAGGTTTACCTGATATTGAGGGTGTTCGTGAAGGTGTAATTGCTGCAAGAATTGCAGGTCATGCTGCAGATATTAGTAAGGGAGTCAAAGGTGCAATTGAGTGGGATAGAGAAATGTCTAAGGCAAGGAAATCTCTTGATTGGGATAAGCAGATTAAATTATCAATTGACCCAATTCGTGCTAAAAAATATAGGAAAGCGAAGAAATTACAAAATAATGATGTTTGCACAATGTGCGGAGAGTATTGCGCAATGAAATTAATTGGAAAAAAATTAGGAGGTGAGGATTTAAAATTAAAAAAGTAATGAATATATTTGTAAGTTTAGTAATTGCAGTTTTATTTTTTAATCTTACAGGATGTTCTAAAAAAGCAAAAGTAATAAAAATTGGTGCAGTGGCTGCTATAACAGGAGATCAGGCTGCAATTGGTCAGGACTTGATAAATGGTGTTGCAATGGCAATTGATGAAGCGAATGCTATTGGTGGTATCAATGGTGTTCAACTTGAATTATATGCACTTGATGACAAAGCGGATCCAAAAGAAGCAGTTAATGCAGCACATAAATTTGCAGTAGATGATGATGTTCTGGCTGTAATAGGACATTTAAATAGCGGTTGCACAATTCCAGCATCAGCAGTATATCACGATGCACAGTTAGTTATGATTACTCCATCTGCTACAAATCCTGCTATAACAGGACAAGGATTTGAAAATATATTTAGAGTATGTGTAACTGATGATATACAAGGAGGTAATTCAGGCGAATTTGCAGTAAAAAAACTAAAAAAAACACGTATAGCAATAATTCATGATAAAAGTGCGTATGGTCAGGGATTAGCAGAAGAATTTAAAAAATCTGTAACAAATTTAGGTGCTCAGGTTTTATCATTTGAAGGGATAACACCACGAGAAATGGATTATACTGCAGTTCTTACTAAAATAAAAGGCACAAAACCGGAATTATTATATTTTGGAGGAATGTATACAGAAGGAGCATTACTGGTAAAGCAGATAAAGGGCTTGGGAATAAAAACTATATTTATGGGTGGAGATGGGTTATTTGTTCCTGAGTTTATAAAATTAAGTGGTGCATCTTCCGAAGGTTCCATAATGAGTTTTCTTGCGCTTCCGTATAATGAAGTTGAATCAGCTAAAAATTTCGTAGAAAAATTCACTCAAAAATATGGAGAAATAAAAACTTATGCACCTTATGCTTATGATGCTGCTAAAATAGTTATTGAAGCAATTAAACGTGCGGGAAAATTGGATAGAAAAATAGTATTAAATGAAATGAGAAATACTAAGGATTTTGATGGAATAACCGGGAAAACATCTTTTGATGAAAAAGGTGATAATTTAAACAAACAAATCTATTTTTATCAGGTAAAAAACGGGAAATTCATCTGGCTTAAATGAAAATTCCTTATGAATTATTCATAGCTTTACGGTATCTTAAAGCAAGAAAAAAACAAGCCCTTATTTCTGTAATAACTTTAATTTCTACTTTAGGTATTACACTTGGCGTATCTGCACTTATAATAGTACTTGCAGTGATGAATGGTTTTAATACTGATTTAAGGTCAAAAATTTTAGGTGTAAAATCACATATAACAATCTATGGAAGTGGTGGAACTTCTGTTCCTGATTACCCCAAAATTATAAATTCTGTCCAAAACTTAGAACACATAACTGGAATTGCGCCTTATGTTATAGGACAGGTTATTTTAAAAGCTAAAAGTTATGCTGAGGGTATTGTTGTATGGGGTATAGATCCTGATTTAGAGCCAAAAGTTACAAATATTAATAATAATTTAAAAAAAGGAACATTGGATATGCTTGTTCCTTCAAAAAATACACCAATTCCGGGTATAATTCTTGGGGCAGAACTTGCAAAAAGATTTGGTATTCGTCTTGGCGATGATGTTCTTTTGATGTCGCCTTCTTTTATTGCTTCTTCTTTTGGAATGATACCTAAAGTTTCTGTGTTTAAAGTTTCAGGTATTTTTGAATCTGGAATGTATGAATATGATTCAACATTTGCATATATACATATTTTGGCTGGGCAAAGACTTTTTAATATGAAAGATACAGTTAGTGGCATTGCTATTAAACTTGATGATATATATGCTGCACAAGATGTGGCAAAAAAAATACGTTTGCAATTTGGTCCACAGTATACTGCTTCAGATTGGATGCAGATGAATAAAAATTTATTTTATGCTCTTAAACTTGAAAAAGTTGTAATGGCTATAATATTGACTCTAATCATACTAATTGCAGTGTTTAATATTTTGAGTTCTCTTATAATGACTGTTATGGAAAAGACAAAAGGTATAGGAATATTAAAAGCAATGGGTGTTCCTAACAAAAGCATACTTAAAATTTTTATTTTTCAGGGAATTATTATTGGAATAATAGGCACAATACTTGGAAGTATTATAGGTATTGGTTTGAGTTTCGCTTTGGATAAATATCATTTCATAAAATTATCAAGTGATGTATATTATATAACCAATTTGCCTGTTCAAATGAAAATTTCCGATATTTTGCTTGTAATCTTTTCATCTATATTTTTAAGTTTTTTGGCAACAATTTATCCAGCGTATAAAGCATCAAAACTTGACCCAGTGGAAGCAATACGATATGAGTGACATAAAATTAGAAATTAAAGATTTGCATAAGTTTTTTGATATTCCGGGAAAGAGATTGCATATTCTAAAGGGAATTAACTTAACAGTAAAAAAAGGCGAAATAGTTGCAATATTAGGCCCATCAGGTTCTGGAAAAAGCACATTATTACATATACTTGGCACACTCATTCGGCCTACAGAAGGAAATGTATATATAGAAAACACAGATGTATTTTCATTATGTGATGAAGAATTGTCAGCTTTAAGAAATAAAAAAATAGGATTTATTTTTCAATTTCATTATTTATTACCGGAATTTACCGCCCTTGAAAATGTTATGATTCCAATGATGATACAAAATGACGCGAAGCGTCATCCTGAACGAAGTGAAGGATCTCAAAATAATGCAGTTAAACTTTTAGAAAATGTGGGATTGGCTGAACGTTTATCTCATAATGTAAATGAATTGTCCGGTGGAGAACAGCAAAGAGTTGCAATCGCAAGAGCTTTATCTTGTAACCCCGAATTATTATTAGCAGACGAACCAACAGGAAATTTAGATAAAGAAACCGCAAATTCCGTTAAAGATATTTTATGGAATTTGGTTAGACAAGAAAATAAAACTTTAATTATCGTTACCCACAACGAAGACCTCGCAAAATCCTCTGACCGCATAGTCCACCTAATCGACGGAAAAATATATTGAGTTATTCCAAAAATAGAGTATAATTATATTTGTCATTATTGGGGGGTGATTTCAATGAAAGATATACAGTTATTAGAGAGAATTACGACCAATCCTGATGTAATGGTCGGTAAACCAACTATTAGAGGTTTAAGGATTACAGTTGAACAAATTTTACAGTCCTTAGCTAATGGGATAACAACTAAGGAATTACTTGAAGATTATCCTGAGTTGGAGCATCAAGATATTCAAGCGGTTTTACTTTATGCAACTGAAATAATTAGTGAAGAACAGGTTTTTAAAATTTCAGTGGGTGTTTAATGATGGAAGGGAAAATATTAAAATTTTTAGTTGATGTTGGAGTTGGTAAAAAAGTAGAACATTGGCTTATTGAACACGGATATGGTATAAGTAGTGTGAGAGATATAAATCCACGTATGCTTGATTCAGAGATACTAAAAATAGCAGTTTCTGAAAACCGAATGATTATTACTATGGATAAAGATTTTGGGGAATTGGTTTACAATTCAGGATTATTACACACCGGAGTGTTATTGTTAAGACTTGAAGACGCAAGATCTAATGAAAAAGTTAAAATAATAGAAACTATTTTAGAAAGATATTCTGATAAACTTCCCAATAAATTCTGTGTTTTTAAAAATGGGAATTTAAGAATTAGGGAATAATAAAAAATATGAATAAGAATAATATTGGAGAAGTAACTATAAAATCAAAAGAATATCCTAATGGAAAACTAAAAGAAATGATTTATTATAATAATGGCAAAGAAATAGCTAAAAAAATATTTGATATAAAAAACAATATTGTTAAAAATACAGGAAAAATACCAAATGGTCTTATTAAAGAATATTATGAGAGCGGAAAACTGTGGATAGAGTGGAATTATAAAGATGACAAACAGGAAGGCATAAGTAGGATTTATAATGAAAATGGAGAAATAGCTATTATAGAGACTTATAAAAAAGGTATAAAGATCAATTCTAAAAACGTATGATACAGTAGGTAGAGAAATTATGAATCAGGATTATCCTTATGAATCTGTTTTTACTGGTGAAAATATGGAGCAAGGATTATCTGATAAATATTAGAATAATCAATGTTGAAAGTGCTGAATTAATATCTGCAGAAATGGAGAAATGCTATGCAGAAAAAGATTTAATAAATTCTATTCAAAAACTTGTTCAAACTGTTACAGATAAAACTATTGAAAAATATTCTGAAGAAAAAGCAACTCCAATAGCTGTTCTTGATTTACAAATAAATTAATATTAGTTTGTATTTGTAGCGGTCAGCGTAAGCTGACTTTACAATATAATATTGTTGCCTTACGGCAACCGCTACAATATTTTTATTATTCATTTATATATTTCTCTGGATTCCTGTTTTTGGGAAATTTCCCACATTCTGAATTTTCAGGGATAAGAGGGTAGATGGTAACCCCCTGTTGCAATTTTTTCAGGATCTAATTTAGTATATAATTTTTCAAATTCATCATCAAGGGAAATAGGTGGTAGTAATACAATTTTAGGATCAATCGTTGGTTCTCTTTCTTGAATAATCTCAAGAGGAGTTTTGCCACCTTTGTAAGAATTTGGTCTAACTGCATTAAAGAAATATTGGTATGCAGTAATTTTCTGTGAAAAATCTTTTTTAGATGTAAAGTTTTCAACTTCATAAAATTCATCTTCTATCAAACGATGAACAGTTTCAACATCAGCTTGCCATCTGTGTGCTCCCGGTGGAATAGTTTGATGTATACAATTGGGTGTATTATCTTCTATTGCTTTTGTAAATATACTTTTATTCTTTGCGTTCCAACTCCCAATAAATTCGCTCCCATTATCAGTTTGCCATATCGAATTCTTTAAATGAACATTACACTTCACAAGATGTTCTTTTATTTTCTGAACAAATATTTTTGAGTTAGTAAGTGATCTTTCACAAGCAAAACCAGTGAATTGTAATCCAGATACAACTTCTCTGTAAGTATATTGAACTTTAGGCAAATCAAACATCCTCATTTGTATAAAATACTCAGGTATATCTATTAAATCTTTTGTATCTATCTGATTATGGCTGAACAATTTCCATGCTCGTTTCATTTCCCTTAAATCATTTTTTGTTTGATGGTTTTTTCTTTTAATTTTTGTTAAGTTATTTTTTTTATATACTCTTGATATAACTTTTTCACTACAAGGCAAGTCAAAATCTCGTTTTAGCCTTAATGCTCCCCAACTAGGCAAACTTTTCTTATACTTGATTATTTCTTTTTCTAATTCAGGTTTAATCTTATGCGGTATATTATGTGGAGCTTTGGATTTCTCTTCTAAACCGTTATATCCTTGAAACTTGTATCTTTTTACCCATTTCCTTACGGTTTTAGGTGTAGTATTAAAATCTCTGGCACAAGGCTTTACTCCATGTTTTTCAGCATACATAACTAATTTTAATCTGAAGTATATTTTCTCTTTACTTTTTCGTATCATTGTATAATATGGTATGGGACACATACAGCACCTCCTTTTTTGGTTTTGTTGACACAATCATTTTAGGAGATTTAGCTTATGTGTTCCATTTATTTTTTAACTGTTCATAATCGTTTTTGCTTCTTTTATTGCTTTATCTAAATATATATCTTCAATTTCTTTGTAATATTCTTTTACTCTTTTGAATTTCCAATATTGTGAATCATATACGTTTGAAATGTTTGTTGCTTCATAATCTACATTCTTCCAGTTTTCTTTTTCAAATTTACCTTCTAACTTGCGTTTAAACTCATTTTCTTGACATGTGTAAGGCTTTGATACCTGCTTTTTAATTCCATTTAATCCGTTATTTCTTAATATTTCTTTTATTTTATCTTTTAATTCCTTAAACCATATATTCCCAAAACACTTCAGTAGGGGGATACCATCTACCTTCCCATTTCCACATTCTGAATTTTCTCTATTGCAAAAGGTGTGCAAAATTGTTACAATACATAATTATGAATTATGAAGCATTTTATGGGTTGAAGGAACAGCCTTTTGCAATTACGCCTGATCCGCGTTTCTTTTTTGAAAGTGAACAGCATATGGGGGCATTAATCAGGATGCAGCACGCAATTGATTCGGCAAAAGGGTTAACAGTAGTTATAGGTGATATAGGGTTAGGTAAAACATTTTTAAGTCGAAAACTTCTTGACCAACTTCAAATTGACGAAAATAAATATGAAGCTGCACTTCTAATTATAATTCACCATGAAATATCTGCGGGATGGCTTCTTAAAAAAATTGGGGTTCAGATTGGAATTGAAAGTCCTGCTGATGACAAAACAACTTTAATATCTCAGATATGTAGAAAATTAATTGAAATTGATGAAGCAGGCAAAAAAGCGATAATACTTATTGACGAAGCACATATGCTTCAAACTCAGGACATTTATGAAGAATTGCGTGGACTTCTTAATGTTGAAGCGTCAAGTCATAAATTACTGAATATAATTTTATTTGGGCCACCTGAATTAGAAAAATATATGGCACTTGATCCACCACTTGTTTCACGTATTGGACTAAAATTTACATTGAAACCACTTGATGAAGCATCTACAAAAGGATATATACTTCATCGTATCAAAGTTGCAGGAACTGAAAAAGAAGTATTTGTTGATTCTGCAGTGCAATCTGTTTTTATACACTCCAAAGGAATACCACGTCTTATAAATGCAATATGTGATAATGCATTATTGGAAGGATTTCTTGAAAAAAAAGCAACAATAGATGCTCCAATCGTAGATGGAGTTGCTATTGACCTTGGGTTAAAAAAACAATGATTTCGAGATATACTTTTTCAGAAATTGGAAATATCTGGACTGATGAATATAAATTTAATACCTGGCTTAAAATTGAAATATTAACCTGCGAAGCTTTATCTAAAAAGGGTAAAATTCCATATAAAGCCTTGCAGGTAATAAAGAAAAAAGCCGGTTTTAATATTAATCGTATTAATAAAATTGAATCGGAAGTAAAACATGATATTATTGCATTTTTAACAAGTGTATCTGAAAAAATTGGTCCAGAATCCCGTTATGTCCATTTAGGACTCACTTCATCTGATTTATTAGATACCGCATTAGCAATACAATTACGTGAATCTGCAAATCTTATTGAATCCAAACTTAATGAAAGCATAAAAATTTTAAAAGCAAAAGCAAAATCCAATAAAGATGTTGTAATGATGGGAAGAACACATGGTATTCATGCAGAACCGACTACATTTGGACTTAAACTTGCATTGTGGTGGAAGGAATCTGAAAGAAATCTTGAAAGATTAAGACGAGCAAAAGATAATATAAATTGTGGCAAAATTTCAGGTGCTGTTGGCACATACTCAAATATAGATCCTGATGTAGAAGAATATGTTTGCAAAAAACTTGGGCTTAAAGTTGAACCGATTTCAACGCAAATAATTCAAAGAGACAGGCATGCAGAATTTCTAACCACATTGGCAATAATTGCAAGTTCAATTGAGAAATTTACCACGGAAATACGTCATTTGCAAAAAACAGAAGTTAGAGAATTAGAAGAACCATTTACAAAGGGACAAAAGGGGTCTTCTGCAATGCCTCATAAAAGAAATCCTGTAATCTGTGAACAACTTTCAGGTTTAGCAAGAGTAGTTCGCACAAATGCACTGGCATCTTTAGAAAATGTTTCCCTATGGCATGAACGAGATATATCACATTCTTCTGTAGAACGCATAATACTACCTGATAGTACAATTTTGATGTACTATATGTTGACAAAATTTAATGATGTGATGCGTGGATTATTAATATATCCTGAGAATATGAAAAATAATATTAATATAACATGCGGGTTGATTTTTTCACAACGTGTACTGTTGTTGCTTGTGCAAAAGGGTTTAACACGTGAACAAGCATATAAAATAGTTCAGGATAATGCTATGAAAGTATGGCAGGGAGAGGGCAATTTAAAAGACTTGTTAAAACATGATTTGCTGGTATCTAAATTTGTTAGTTCATCAGAATTAGATACTTGTTTTGATATGAATTTTTATCTCAAAAATGTTGCTAAAATATATAAGCGATTAAAAATCTAATTATCCTCAAAAAAGGAAATAATGCAACTTCCTATAAATGAATCAGAAATAAAGAGAATCCTATCCGTTGCACTTGAAACTGGTGCAGAATTTGCAGAATTATTTTTTGAAAATACTGAAGGAACAAATATTTTATTTGAGGAAAATAAAGTAAAAGATTTCAAAATTTTTTCTGACTGTGGTTTGGGTATTCGAGTCGTTAAAAATGGAATATTTGGTTATGCCTGCACAAGTGATTTGAATTTTTCATCCATAATTTCTGCAGTAAAAATTGCCCGTTCAATTGCAAATGCATCAAATAATAGCAAAACATTTACTTTAGCAATGCGAGAATCTCACATTGTATCTAGAATTTTAAAACCATGTATAACTGCTTCTGAAGAAGCAAAAATTAATTTATTAGAAAGAGCAAATAACAGTGCAAGAGAAAATGAGAATTACATATCACAGGTAATTGTGAAATATAATGATTATCAACAAAATGTTCAGATATTCAATACTGATGGAGTTTGGGCAAAAGACACCAGAAATTTAATAGAGTTCAGTGTTAGGGTTATTGCTAAAAAAGGGGATATGCTTCAAACTGTGGTAAGGGGAAAAGGTGGGCAATATGGTTTGGAAATATTTGATACTATTACTCCGGAATCTATTGCAAAAGATGCGAGCACAGCTGCAATTAAAATGCTTGATGCTAAGCCTTCACCAACAGGTCCTATGACTGTTGTTATAAACAATGGAATAGGTGATGGTGGTGTATTAATTCATGAAGCATGTGGTCATGCTTTAGAATCAGATTTTATAGTTAAAAAAAATTCTATATATTCAGATATGATTGGCAAACAGGTAGCATCTTCACTTATAACAATGATTGATGATGGAAGTTTACCTGAACGTTCGGGCTCATTTTTTTGTGATGATGAAGGGACTATTGCAAAAAGAAATATTCTGATTGAAAAAGGTGTTTTAAAAGGATATATGTGTGATTTAATTGGAGCAAAACAACTTAATATGCTTCCTACAGGAAATGGACGCAGACAATCTTTTAGGTATGCTCCAATTCCACGAATGACTTGTACTTTTATTGATAATGGAAATCGCAAACCTGATGAAATAATTAAAGAAGTTAAAAAAGGCTTTTTTGTTGCACGAATTGGTGGAGGTTCAGGCGATTTAACAGGTGGAGGATTTATTTTTACAGTAGAAGAAGGGTATCTTATTGAAAATGGAGAAATTACAACTCCTGTGCGAGGTGCAACATTAGAAGGAAAAGGAAGTGATGTCCTACTTGGAATAGATGCTGTGGGGAATGATCTACAATTAGATTCAGGTGGTGGCGGAAGATGTGGAAAAATGCAGCTTGCACCTGTATCTTTTGGCCAACCTACAATTCGCATAAAAAATATGCTAATTGGTGGAACTAGTATATGATAATGAAGGACATAAAAGTTATTGCAGATAAAATTTTAAATGAAGCTCTATTACAAGGAGCAAAAGAATCTGAAGTATTTTTTGGCAATAGCAAAAATACAATGATAAAAATACATAAACAGGAAATTGAGTCTATAAGCCAGACATCGGATTCTGGAATTGGATTTAGAATTTTTATTGATAATAAGGTAGGATTTTTTTCTACATCTGATTTAAATGAAACACACTTATCTAAAATAGTAACAAAAATTATTAATGCAACTAAAAAATTGGAAAAAGATGAATATCAGGGGCTCCCAGAAATATTTGCAAAACAAACTAATGCTGATTTAAAAATTTTTGACGAAAACCTCGAAAAAATATCTATTGAAGATAAAATAAAATATATAAAATCTGTGGAAAAAGATGCGCTAAATTATGATATCAGGATATTAGCAGATTTTGTAATATATTCAGAAACTATTGCATATCAGCAGATTATAAACAGCAAAGGTATTAATTTATCCTATAAAGAAACAGGATGTGCAGGTAGCATTCTTGCACTAACGAAGCAACAAAATAAAGGTTCATCAGGAGATGGTTTTGTTGTCCGACGGTATTTCAGTGAAATTTTAGACGAAAAAATAGGAAAAGAAGCTGCATATAAAGCTATAACTGCATTAGAAGGTGCACCAATTCCTACAGGCAAAACAACAATAGTTTTTACACCTGAAATTTCTGCTGAATTTTTTTCTTATATTGCTTCTGCTTTATCCGCAGAAGCAGTTTTAAAAGGGCGTTCAATTTTTATAAATAAGCTTAATGAATCTATTGCATCTTCGAATATAAATTTAATAGATGATAGCAGTCTTATAGGTTTAATAGGTACTAGTCCTTATGATGGTGAAGGTTCTGCAAAACAACGTATCAATTTAGTTATAAATGGAAGATTAGAGAATTTCCTTCATAATTCATATACAGCAAGGCAATCTAAAAAAACTTCTACTGGAAATGCAGTTCGTAGTTCATATAAATCAATGCCTACAATTGGACCATCAAATTTTTATCTGAAATCAGGGAATATGTCAAAAGAAGAGATGATTTCAGATATTAAAAATGGAATTTTAATCTTTTCAACAACTAATGTGGGCGGAATAAATCCAATAACAGGTAATTATTCAACTGCTGCATCAGGTGTTCTTATAGAAAATGGAAAGCTAACAAAATCTGTGGATCAAATTTTAATTGCAGGAAATCTGTTAACAATGTTAAAAAATATTTCTCAAATTGCAAATGATTTTAAGTGGACAGGAAATATTGGAACATCAAGCATAAGAATTGATGAAATGATTGTATCGGGAGAATAGTTTAAATTTATGCTAAAAGTTGAATTTATAGGTGGTGCAAAAACAGTAACAGGTTCCTGTTTTTTATTAACTACAGATACGCATAAGATATTAGTTGAATGTGGAAGTTTTCAGGGTTCAAAAAATCTTGAAGAGAGAAATTATTTGCCATTTCCTTTTATCCCAGCAGAAATAACAGCATTAATTTTAACTCATGCACATATAGACCACAGCGGTTTAATTCCAAAACTTACTAAATCAGGATTTAAAGGTAAAATTTTTGCAACAAAACCAACTGTGGCTTTATCTGAAGTAATGCTACTTGATTCCGCGCATATCCATGAAATGGAAGTTGTTTGGAAAAACAGAAAAAGAATTAGAGCAGGCAAGAATTTAATTGAGCCACTTTATACTGCTGAGGATGCAAAAAATTCCATAAAATTTTTTGAGCCAGTGAGTTATGATACATTTATTTCATTAACACCAGATATAAAAATGTGTTTTCGTGATGCTGGACACATATTGGGTTCTGCAACAATTGAAATGTGGATAAATGATAACAATAGAGAGAAAAAAATAGTTTTTTCAGGTGATATTGGGAATAAGGAACAGAACATTATACGGGATCCATCTGTTATATTAGATGCAGATATACTTTTTATTGAATCCACTTATGGTGATAGGTTGCATAAAAATAAAATTGAAACCGTATTAGAGTTTCAAAATCTAATAAATCATTCTTTTAATAAAAATGGCAATATAATCATTCCTGCATTTGCAGTGGAAAGAACTCAGGAAATTTTATATGTAATAAGTGATCTTATAAAGAAAAAACAAATATCACCTGTTTTGGTTTTTGTGGATAGCCCATTGGCAATTTCAGCAACAGAAATTTTTAAAAAAAATATTGATTGTTTTGATGCTGATACAATCGCAAGAGTAAAAAATAACGATGATCCATTTTCATTTGATGGTCTTTCATACATACGGGAAGCAGAGGAATCAAAAAAACTAAATGAACAAAACGGTGTTATTATTATATCTGCAAGTGGAATGTGTGAAGCAGGAAGAATAAAACATCATTTAAAACACAATCTATGGCGTGAAGAATCAACCATAATATTCGTAGGATATCAGGCGAATGGAACTTTAGGAAGAGCACTTGTTGATGGGAGTAAATTAGTTAAGATTTTTGGTGAAGAAATAAGTGTAAAAGCAAATATTGCAACTATTGGTGGTTTTTCTGCGCATGCAGACCAAAAAGAACTTTTGGATTGGATAGGAAATTTCAGATCATTACCAGCCAAAATTTTTGTAATACATGGTGAAGAAAAAAGTTCGAATTGCCTAAAAGAAAAAATAGAATATTCTTTTAAAAATACCAATGTGATAATTCCAAGTTGTGGAGATATTGAAGTTTTATGATGTTTACCACCAAAGTTTTAGAAAATAAAGAAATAACTGCGTCTTTATATTATCTAAAATTACAAGTTCCTGATAAATTTAATGCTATGCCAGGGCAATTTGTTATGCTAAAAATTAATGACTCTTTTGATCCAATTTTACGCAGGCCATTTAGTATTTCAGGTTTTTCTAAAAATAGAATAGAAATTTTATATAAAGTCATAGGAAAAGGTACAAAGCTAATTTCACACAAAAAAGTTGGGGATGAGGTCAATATTATTGGACCACTTGGAAATAATTTTAATATTGATAATAGCAAAATACCCGTACTTATTGCTGGGGGGTATGGCGTAGCACCTCTTTTATTTCTTGCAAAAAACATTAGAAAATACTCTAAAAATAAGAAAATTGTATTTTTATTTGGTGCTAAATCAAAAAAAGATATAATGTTAAGGAAAGAGTTTAAGAAATATGCCATAACTCTTAATGTTGCAACTGAAATTGGAGGAACTGGCTATAAAGGTTTAATTACTGATTTATTAAAGTATTTGTTAGATAATAAAACATTGCTTCCGGAAAAAATAAAAATTTATGCGTGTGGCCCTGAAAAAATGATAAAAGAAATTTCCAAAATAGCATCTCAAACGAATATTTCCTGTGAAGTTTCACTTGAAGCATTAATGGGATGTGGGATAGGTGTATGTTTAACTTGTGTATGCGCCACTAAATTTGGTTTGTATAAACATATTTGCATTGACGGCCCAATTTTTGATTCAACGATAATTAAATTGTAATGGAAAAATATTTAGATAATAAGAAAAATCTGATAATTGCATATCTTATTCTGTTGATAATTGTTGTATATGCATATAGTGGTATGTTTAACAATTATTTTTTTTCTGATGATTTTGCACTACTGGAGCAAGCTATTAATATTTTTCATAACGCCTATACTGAATATGTATCACAGCCAGTTCTAATTTTTAGCACAACAATTTATACAACATATATAATTAATTTAAGTATATTTGGTGTAAATCCTATTGGTTATCAAATCACCAATTTAGTGATACATATAACCAATATTTTACTTATCGGATTTTTTATTTCAATGCTTTTTAACTCAAAAATACTTGGGTTCTTAACCTGTATGTTTTGGGGTTTAAGTGATAAATATTCGGAATCGGTTTTGGAAATTTATTGTCGTGGCAGAACAACTTGTCTATTATTTTATTTACTCACATTAATATTTTTTATCAAATATCTAAAAAGTCCATCCGATAAGAAATATTATTATATTTCTATTCTTACATCTACATTGGCTTATGTATCAAATTGGAACTCAATAATGTTATTACCTTTATTGGCAATAACGCTGTCGTTTTTCAAACAAGAGAAAATATTTCATACTCTTCGGACTAATTTTCTTTCTTTTATACCATTTGTCGTTATATTTTTGTTGTATTCAATTTGTCAGCTTTTGTTTAAAAGTTCTCATCCGCCTTCTGATTACTATAATCTTGATTTTTCTTTCTTGACTAATTTTAGCGGAAATATTCTTAACTATATAGGACTTTATTATTTGCATTTAGAATCTATAGTTGCGGGTATAATTATTATATTTATTCTTTTTGCAGGTATAATTTTTTCAAAAAAGCAGGAAATTAGATTCGCAATTATATGGATATTTGTAACAATGCTACCAACAGTACTTATACCATTTCAATCTCCAAGATATCAATATATTCCAACAATTGGTTTTTCACTTCTTATGGCATATTGTGTCCAATATTTTTTAGTTCATAAAATTTACTCGAAGTTTGAAAAGTTTAAATTTGTATCATTAAGTTTTGTAATATTGTTATATTTTTTTCTGTGCATTCCAGATATTCAAAAAGATGAACAGTATAGAGATTTCGAAGGAAGATGGTGCAAACAAATAGTAATGGAGTTTGAAAAAACATACGACAAAATTCCAAAGGATACAGCTTTCTTTTTTATAGAAGCAACTTCTCCGAATATAACAGATTTAAGAGTAGAATATTTTTCGCAGGATCAGCATAATTTTTTCAATAGAAAACAGAAATATCTGTATCATAGACGATATGGAATAAATGAACAAATATATTTCAAAGATTTGATTGCTTTTACAACATTTCGAAAAGGAGATATGAAATTTGAATTTCAGGAGCGCCAAAATTTTTCAAATAAAAAACAATTAGATAAAATACTCTTGCATATAGGTCATAAATTTGTGTATAAAATTAGCAATATACATAAATTGTTAAATGATTTACCAGAGAAACTATATATATTCTATGGAAAAATTACAAAACGAAAATTGATTTAATATGTATTGGTAGCCACAGGCTTTAGCCTGCGTTATTTCTATCATTTCTTTATCGCAGGCTAAAGCCTGCGGCTACCAATAAAATAATATATTATAAAATATGATAAATTTAGGTGTAAATATAGGAGAAATTAAATTAAAGAATCCGGTAATGGTGGCTTCTGGAACATTTGGATATGGTGAAGAATATTCAAAATATATTGATTTAAACAAGTTAGGAGCTATTGTTGTTAAAAGTATTACTTTGCATCCAAGAGAAGGTAATTTACCACCACGAATTGTTGAAACTTCTGCAGGAATTTTGAATTCAATTGGTTTGCAAAATGTGGGTGTGCATACATTTATAAAAGAAAAACTACAGTTTTTGAAACAATTTAAAACTGCAATAATAGTTAATATTGCTGGTAATACTGTACAGGAATTTATTGAACTTGTCAAAATTCTAAATGATACATCAGGAATTTCCGGTATTGAAATTAATATCTCCTGTCCAAATATTAAATATAATACAAAAAATCATTTAGCATTCGGACAAAATCCAAAATTAACATATAAATTAACAAAAGATATACGAAAAGCAACAAAACTTCCGTTAATTGTAAAATTATCACCAGAAGTTACTGATATAACAGTTATTGCAAAAGCGTGTGAAGATGGAGGTGCTGATGCACTTTCATTGATTAATACTTTTCCGGGAATGGCAATTAATATAGAAACACGAGAACCGAAACTTGCTAATATAATCGGAGGACTTTCAGGTCCTGCAATTAAACCAATAGCTATAAGATTAGTATGGAAAGTTTTTAATGCTGTCCAATTACCAATAATAGGAATAGGTGGTATATTTTCTGCTGAAGATGCTTTAGAATTTATAATTGCGGGAGCAACTGCTGTTGCTATAGGCACAGCAAATTTTGTAGACCCTGAAATAACTTTAAAAGTAATAGATGGAATAAAAAATTATTTAGCCAAACATAAAATTAATAACATAAATCAATTAATTGGAAGTCTAAAAATAGAAAAGGAGAAATTGTGAAAAATCTTATAATGATTTTCTTTTCAGTTTTACTTGGTATATCCGGACAATTATGTTTAAAACAGGGAATGTTGCAAGTTGGCCGATTTAATAGTGATCCATCACAAGCAATACCTTTATTAATTAAAGCTTTTCAGACACCATTGGTTTTTTTGGGATTTCTTTCTTATGCTATAAGCTCTTTAGCCTGGCTTATAGTTCTTTCACGTGTAGAATTAAGTTTTGCATATCCATTGGTCAGCATTGGATATGTAATAGTTGTGCTTCTATCCTCAATATTATTTAATGAACATGTTACTTTTACCAGATTAGCAGGAACATTTGTAATAGCAATTGGTGTATATTTGATTTCAATAAGCTAATGATAAAAAAAGTTTTAATATTATTTGGAGTACTTCTTTTAGTGGGAAGTGGATTTTTAATTTACAAAATACAACAGACGAAGTATTATAATTCACTAATTACAACAATTTCTGGATATGTAACACAAGGAGAAACACTTAATAGTATTTTGTTTGAAAATGCTGTTAGTAATGAACAAATCCGCTCAATAGTTAAATTGATGGAAAAATTATATGATTCCAGAAAATGGAGGGTTGGAGATATTTATGAACTTACAATTCATAAAAAAGAAGGAGTCGTAAGTTTTAAATTTCAACCTGATCCTTTAAATACTTATATTATTGAAAAATCAAAAACTGGTGAATGGACATCACAGCATATTGAAGAAAAACTTTCAAAAGTAGTTGTTGGAATTTCAGGAAAAATAAAAACTTCATTATATGAAGCAATACTTGAAACAAAACAAACACCTGATTTGGCAGTTGATTTTGCAGATATTTTTTCTTGGCAAATCGATTTTTTAACAGAACCACGTGTTGGAGATTTATTCAAAATTATATGGGAAAGATACGAAAAAGATGGAAAAGTATTTAAAAATGGACGTATACTTGCAGCACAATATTTAAATGATGATAAAATACATAGTGCAATTTTTTTTACCGATTCATCGGGCCATAGTGATTATTATGATACTAATGGTAAATCATTAAAACGTGCTTTTTTACGTTCACCTTTAAATTATCGCAGAATAAGTTCATATTTTGCAGCAAGACGATATCATCCAATACTGAAATATTTCAGACCACATCTTGGAATTGATTACGCTGCTCCAAAAGGAACTCCAATAGTTTCAATTGGAGATGGAGTTGTTACTTATGCAGGCCGAAAAGGTGGATTTGGTAAGTTTATATCTATAAAACATACTAATAGTTATAGCACAATGTATGGGCATCTTTCAGGATATGCAAAAGGCATACGAACAGGTGCTAAAGTGAGGCAGAATCAGTTAATTGGATATGTTGGTGCTACAGGGTTAGCAACAGGTCCTCATCTTGACTTTCGTATAACACAAAACGGTAGATTTATTAATTTTTTGAGACTAAATATACCTTCTGCAAAAGCAATTTTATCAAAGTATAAGAATGAGTTTGCAAAAGTCCTAAAACTATATTTAACTAAATTAGCAGATTTAAATTTGCTTCATGAAACTAAACTTCATATCGTTTTAAAGTAAACAAGTCTAATGCAATTTAAAAAATCTCTTTAAAAACCCATATAATATAAGGGTTTTTAGCATCCCAATATTTTTTACGATTTTACTTGACAAATTACAAAATTGTGTTATATTATAACTATGCAACGTGTTGCAGTCAACACGTTGTGCATGCAAAAGAGGAGGTTGTCTAATGAATGTTACAATAAGAAATGTGGCAAAAAAAGTCGGAGTATCTCCTTCTACTGTATCAAGAGTTCTTTCGGGTACAGCTACTAATATATCAATTAGTAAGGATACGAGGGAAAAAATATTAGCTACATGTGAAGAATTAAAATTTTATCCTAATATTCACGCCAGACGATTTTTCAAAAAAAAGAGCGAAACCATTGGACTAATAATTCCACCTCAGGCAAAAATTATAGCTGTTGCACATACATTTACTGATTATAATATTGCAGCAATGCTTAGTGGAATAGAAGAAACTGTTACACAAAAAGGATATAGATTAACAATAATGGTAGCTGATGAAGATTTTATTAACAATAAAAAATATCTTAAATTAATAAGAGATAAAAGTCTTGATGGAGTTCTTTTATGGGGAGTAGATATAGATGATAAATATGTTCTTGATATAAAGCAAGAGGATTTTCCGTATATTTTGTTGAATTCTTATATTACTAAATATCCTGTAAATTATGTAATAACTGATAATCTAAACGGTAGTGCTATGCTGACTGAATACTTAATAAAAACTGGATATAGAAAAATAGCATATATCAAAGGATCGAAAAAATCTTGTATAACTATAGATAGGTACAATGGTTATATTGAAACAATTAAAAAATACAAAATTACAATTAATAATGATTTTATAAAGGAGGGAGATTTTTCAGAACAAAGTGGTTATGTAGCTATGATTGAATTGTTAAATTATAAAGAATATCCAGAAGCGGTTATTGCAGGGAATGATATGATGGCTATTGGTGCAATGAAAGCAATCAAAACAAAAAAATTAAAAATTCCAGATGACATTGCAGTAGCAGGAGGTGATGGAATTGAACTTGCTTCGTATGTAGAACCTGCATTAACAACTTTTAAATTGCCTACGTATGAATTAGGTGTAAAAAGTGTCCATATGCTTTTTGATATTATGCAAACTAATCAAAATAAATTAGTTCAAGAAATTCTTCCAGTGGAACTTTTAATAAGGGAATCAACAAAAAAAAGCATTAGTTAATGAGGGAATAATATGAATATAGAAAATCGAGAAAAACTAGCAAAAGAACTTGAGAAAAAAGCAAATGAATTACGCATAAGAATAATTCAAATGATTTATGAGGCAAAATCAGGTCATCCTGGTGGGTCATTATCTATAGCTGATATTATTGCTGTGCTGTATTTTCATTTTATGAGAATTGACCCAAAAAATCCATCTTGGGAAGATAGAGATAGATTTATACTTTCTAAAGGTCATACTTGTCCTGTGTGGTATGTAGCATTAGCTATGAGAGGATTTTTTCCATTAGAAAAACTGTCTACTTTAAGGCAAATAAATGGGATATTGCAGGGGCATCCTGATATGAGAAAAGTTCCGGGAATAGATATGACAACAGGTTCTCTTGGCCAAGGACTTTCTATTGGAGATGGTATGGCACTAATGGGAAAATTAGATAAGAAGAATTATAAAGTCTATGTAGTATTAGGAGATGGAGAATTAAATGAAGGGCAGATATGGGAAGCAGCAATGCTTGCCAATAAATACAAGTTAGATAATCTAATAGCAATAGTAGATTATAATAAACTTCAGTTAGATGGACCTACAGAAGTTGTTATGCCATTAGAGCCATTAGCTGATAAATGGCGAGCATTTGGCTGGTATGTAATAGAAATAGATGGGCATAACATTTTGGAGATAATTGAAGGTATAGAAGAAGCACATAGAGTAAAAAACAAGCCTATAGTAATTATAGCACATACAATAAAAGGCAAATGTGTATCGTATATGGAAAATGAATGTGATTGGCATGGAAAAGCACCAAATAAAGAGCAATTTGAAATAGCAATAAAAGAACTTGGAGGTATTAAACTATGCAAATGATTCCAACAAGAGAAGCGTATGGAGAAGCATTAGTAGAAATAGGTGAAAAGAATAAGAAAATTATAGTGTTAGAAGCAGATATATCAAAGTCTACACGAACTATATATTTTGCGAAGAAATTTCCGGAAAGATTTTTCAATGTAGGAGTAGCAGAACAAAATGAAATGGCAGTAGCAGCAGGAATAGCAGCAACAGGCAAAATACCGTTTGTAAGCACTTATGCTGTTTTTGCAAGTATGAGAGCTTGTGAACAAGTGCGGACATTTATAGCATATCCAAGATTGAATGTGAAAATAGCTGTAAGTCATGGAGGACTAACAGCAGCAAATGATGGAGTAACACATCAGGCTACAGAAGATATAGGTATAATGCGAACAATACCAAATATGACAATTATAATGCCAGCTGATGCAGTATCTACAAAAAAAGCAGTTATAGCATCTGTAGAATATGAAGGACCTGTATATCTTAGGTTTACGCGGGATTCAGTTCCTGTTCTATATGATGAAGATTTAAAATTTGAAATAGGGAAATCCATAATGCTGAGACAGGGTTTTGATGCAACTTTGATTGCGCTTGGTGATATGGTTTCAAAAGCATTGGAAGCGCATAATATATTAAAAGAAGAAGGAATAGGAGTTAGAGTTCTTGATATGCATACAGTAAAGCCGATTGATAAAGAAGCTGTAATAAAGGCAGCAGTAGAAACAGGTGCTATAGTTACAGTAGAAGACCACAATATAATAAATGGGCTTGGTGGTGCAGTAGCAGAAGTGATAGTTGAGAATGAACTTGTGCCTGTGAAACGAATTGGTTTACAAGATACTTTTGCAGAATCAGGTGAATATGAAAAGTTACTTACTAAATATAAAATGAATGTTGTGGATATAATTAACGCTGTTAAATTGGTAATAGGGAGGAAAAAATATGCTAAAAAATGAAGAAATACAGCATCTTAAAAAAGTTGCAAACCAGATACGAATTGATTTAATTGATATGATAAGTTATGCACAATCAGGGCATCCTGGAGGAGCGCTTTCTGCAGTAGAAATTGTAACAAGTCTATATTTTCGTGTAATGAACATTAAGCCTTCAGATCCTAAATGGGAAGACAGGGACAGATTTATTCTTTCTAAAGGCCATGCTTGTGCTGTGCTTTATGCATCTTTGGCAGAAAAAGGATATTTTCCTAAAGAAACATTAAAAACATTTAGAAAATTTCAAAGTATTTTGCAGGGACATCCGGATATGAGAAAAACTCCGGGAGTTGAAATGAATTCTGGAACTTTAGGTAATGGCATATCTGCTGGTGTTGGTATGAGTTTAGGTGCCAAGTTATCCAACAAAAATTTGCGGGTATATGTTTTGCTTGGATGTGGAGAATTGAATGAAGGCGTAGTTTGGGAATCTGCTATGGCTGCTTCTCATTTTAAGTTGGATAATATGACTGCTATTGTAGATTTTAATAAATTACAATCTGACGGTGAAATGGAAAAAATTATGAATATGAATCCATTAAGTGCAAAATGGCAGGCTTTTGGATGGCATACTATAGAAGTTAATGGGCATAATTTTGAAGAACTTATTTTGGCTTTTGAAGAAGCAAAAAAAATAAAAGGAAAACCTACTGCTATTATTGCACATACTATTAAAGGCAAAGGAGTTTCCTATATGGAGAATAAACCGCAATATCACGGAACTTATAAAATGTCATCTGAAGAAACAAGAATTGCTTTAGAAGATTTAACCAAAGAAAGGACGGTGATATAAAATGGCTAATGTATTACCACTTAGACAATATTATGGAGATGCACTTTTAAAAGCAGGCAGGGAAAACAAAAAAATCGTTGCTTTAGATGCAGATGTATCTAAAGGCACATTTAGTAAATTTTTTGGCACAGAATTTCCAGAGAGATTTTTTAATTTTGGAATTGCAGAACAAAATATGCTTGCAGCAGCAGCAGGTTTGGCAAGTATGGGTTTTATCCCATTTGCAAATTCTTATGCTGTTTTTGTTACTATGCGGGCATGTGAACAATTGAGAAATATGATTGCGTATCCAAGAGCCAATGTCAAAGTTATGGGTGGACATGGTGGAATAAGTGTTGGACAAGATGGAGTAAGCCACCAGGCAATAGAAGACATTGCTATTGTACGTTCTATGTCTAATATGACAGTGTTAGTGCCTGGAGATCCTATAGAAGTTGGTCAAGTAGTAGAAGCTGCTTTAAATTATGTTGGACCTGTTTATATTCGGTTAGCCAGAATTTCTGTGCCTAATCTTTTTCAAGAAGGATATCAATTTAAAATCGGAAAAGGAAATATTATAAAAGAAGGAAAAGATGTTACAATTATGGCAATAGGAATAATGGTAAAAGTTGCTTTAGATGCTGCAGCCCAATTAGAAAAACAAGGTATTTCAGTCAGAGTAGTAAATATGGCTTCTGTAAAACCCATTGATAAGGAATTAATTTTTGAGTCTGCTAAAAAAACTGGAGCTATTGTTACTGTTGAAGACCACAATGTTGTAGGTGGATTAGCAGGAGCTGTTTGCGAAGTTTTGTGTGAGCTAAAACCTGTTCCTTTGGAAAAAGTAGGTCTACAAGATACTTTTGCAGAATCAGGAGACGAAACAGAATTATTTAAGCATTATGGTTTGGATACAAAAGACATTATCAATGCAGCCAAAAAAGCAATTGCAAGGAAAAAGGGGTGATTTAGATGAAATGTGCTGTTATTCAAAAACCAGGATTAATAGTAATAGAAGATAGGGATATTCCTGAGATAAAAGATGATGAAATTTTAGTTAAAGTGAAAGTTTGTGGAGTGGATGCTCCTACAGATTTGCATTATATGAATGGAGAAGATGAAAATACATTTCCAATAACAGGTTTTAATTCTTATTTTGGACATGAGGGAACAGGAATTGTTGAAAAAATTGGAAGTAAAATTACAGAATTCAAAATTGGAGATAGAATTGCATATTTAGGTGCAGGATATCAGGAATATGCAATAGTTAAAGAATCCTTGTCAGTGAAATTGCCAGATGAAATTGATTTTAGTGAAGCTTTAGCTGAGCCATTGGCAGTAGTTCTTAATACTATTGACCATAGTGATGTCCAATTTGGAGACGATGTAGTTATTTTAGGAGCAGGATTTATGGGGTTGTTAATTACTCAAGGATTGGCAAATTCAGGAGCAGGAAAAATAATAGTTACGGATATTGATGGTGCAAAATTAGAAATTGCAAAAAAACTTGGTGCAACTCACGTTATAAATGCAAAAGAAACAGATGTTGTAGAGAAAATTAAAGAAATTACTAATGGCAAGGAGATAAATATAGTGATAGAAGCAGCTGGTTCATCAGTAACTTTAAATCAGGCAGGTTTAATAGTGGGTAAAGAAGGGAAAATAATATTACATGGATTTCATCCAAAACCAGTATCTATTGATATGGTTCCCTGGCATTGCAATGAACTAACTATAATTAATTCGCATCCTTCATCAGAAGAGAAATGTAAAAGTCTGATGGCAAGATCTGTTAAACTTTTACAAGATGGAAAATTTGATTTAAATAAATTAATAACTCATAAATTTAAATTAGAAGAACTAAATAAAGTTTATGAAATGTTGAAAACAGGCAAGGATTTTATAAAAATGGTAGTTATGATTTAAAATGAGGATAAAAAAATGATAAAGAAAATTAGTTATGAAGAATATTACGATAAAGTATTTGGAGGTTGGATAGGTAAATTTATAGGTGGAACTATTGGTGGCCCAGTAGAAGGACAAAAGAGTGTGCACAAATTTACATATTATAGTGAAGTTCCTACTGCGGCAATAGAAAATGATGATAATGATTTTCAATTAGTATGGCTTCATACTTTGCAGGAACGAGGGATTTATATTACCAGTGAAGATTTAATGGAAGAATGGCTTGCACATATAACATATCCAATGTGCGAATATGGGTATGCAGTAAAAAACTTTCGCAGAGATATAAAGCCACCTGTTTCAGGTTGGTTTAATAATGATTACTTTAAAGAATGTATGGGATGTCCTGTGCGTTCAGAAATCTGGGCATTTATTGCTCTTGGCAATCCTAAATTAGCAGCAGAATATGCACAAAAAGATGGAGTTCTTGACCACGCAGAAAATTCTGTGTGGATAGAAATGTTTTTGTCAGCACTACAATCAATGGCATTTTTTGAGAAAGATATTCGTAAATTACTTGATATAGGATTGAATTATATACCTAAAAATTACAGATTAGCAGAATGTGTTAATGATGTAATAAAATGGCATAAAGAAAATGAAAGTTGGTTTTATGTTAGACGGTTAGTCTTAAACAAATACGGTAGTCCAGATATGACATCAGCATTACAAAATTTTGGAATTACTGTCCTTGCATTATTATATGGCAAAGGTGATTTTGAAAAAACTATGTTAATTGCTGCTAATTGTGGATATGACAGTGACTGCACTTGTGCAACTGCAGGAGCAATTATTGGAATAATATTAGGCAATAAAGGAATTCCGAGTAAATGGAAAGATCCAATGCAGGATAGATTCAAATGTGGTTCTGGAATAACTGGTTTAAAACGCGATGACCGAATATCAAGTATAGCTAAAGAAATATGTCAGATTGGATTATCTGTTGCCAAAGAACTAAACAAAAATGTAAAGATAACTGATGTTCCTTTGCTTGAAATAAAGCACGACACTAAAAAAATATTTCCAAAAATTATTGAGTTAGAAATAGATTACAAAGGATTGCCGAGTATTAGTTACAATAAGCCAAAAGAAATAGGAATAAAGATTAAAAATAATAGTAAAAGTACATTAAAAGGTGCTTTGACTTTAAAAATTCCAAAAAATTGGGAAATAAGTCCAAATAAATATACAGTTGAAATTCCTGCTAATAAAAACAAAGAATATAAATTTTCTATTTCCTTCTCAAAGTCAATTAAAGAAATATCTTCAGACAATAAAATAGAGGCTATTCTTTCAGGTAAAAATAATCAGATTCTTGCTTCAGAGATTTTTGGATTAGCAGGTGAAAATATTTGGCTTGTATTTGGTCCATTTTGGACATTAGTAAAGTCAGATCCCGAGTTAGCCAAACTTCAACATGGTCAAGCTGATAATCCTAATTTTGCTGGCTTGCCTACTCTTAATAGTATGTTTTCCAATGATCCTGGTATGGACATAAAATACTTACCTGAGCCTGAAATCAGCTGGAAAACAGAAATTGATTTAAATTCAGGATTAGTATTTGAGAAAAAAATAATGTCTTGTCCAGAAGATAAAATAGATTTAGATAATATATTTACTATGCAAGGCCCTGCAGTACTTTATTTAGTCCAATATGTCCAATCTCCTGAGAATAGGAAAGCATGGTTTATGGTAGGAAGTAATGATATGGTAAAAATATGGTTGAATGAAAAAGAAGTTATTTCAAGGCATTCCCATAATTTTGCAATGCCATTTAATGAAGGCGTAGAAGTTGACCTAAAAAAAGGAGTAAATAAAATAGTGATAAAAGTTGGTCGTTGTGGTGCAAATTTTGACTTTCAGTTTGGAATAAGAGAATGCAAAAAAGGATACTGGCATAGTGAACAATGGATGATTGATATATCCAGTGTTTTACCGTGGACAATTGACAGTAAAAAGGATGGTGGTAAAAATGAGTAAAATAAAAATAGGCATTATAGGTTGTGGATTTATGAGTCAGGCAATTCACATTCCTAATTTTATTGCAAATAAAAAATGTGAAATAGTAGGTGTATCTGATATAAATGAAGAACTATCAAGGTTAGTCGCTAAAAAATTTAATATAAATTTTTACAAATCATACAAGGAAATATTTAAGGAAAAATCTATAGATGCTGTTGCAATATTTGTTCCACCTCAATTGCATCCATATTTAGCGATGGAAGCAATAGAATTACACAAACACACCTTGATAGAAAAACCATTAGCTTTAAATTCAAAAACAGGATGTGAATTATTAAAGATAGCCCAAAAAAATAAAGTTAAATTAATGGTTGGTTATATGAAGAGATTTGACCCAGGTTGCCAAGCTGCATATAAAATCATTAAAGAACTCAAACAAACAAATGAAATTGGTCCAATTACTTATGCAAGAGTTTATAATTTTAATGGTGCTAATTGGGAAAGTGGATGTTCTTCTGAAGTTATTAGAATTGCTTCAAAGGTTAAAGAACATGTGGATTTAGAAAACTTGGATATACCCAAGTTTGTTAAGCTAAAACACAAAAAAGACTATTTTGGTTCATTTACAAATTATAGTCATGATATAAATCTGATGAGATTTTTACTTGGTGATCCAACAAGAATAATTGCTACGAATATGCGAAAAGGAAGTCATACCAGTTGTGCGAGGACAGTTACAATTTTTGACTATAAAGATTTCGATGTTACTTTGGAAACAGGTTTGGAAAAGTCCTATTATTGGAATGAAGGTGTCCATATATATTTTGAGGAAGGAGATATGCATATAAAACTACCTTTTCCACTTTTTAAAAATGTTCCAGCTAAAGTTAAGTTGCATAAAAACAATGAAGGTGTTAAAGAATTTGACATAAAGTGGAGTTGGGGTTTTCAGGAAGAAGTGAATCATTTCATAGATTGCATACAGGAGAACAAAAAGCCACTAACTTCAGCAGATGATAGTATTAAAGACATAGTCATAGGTGAGTCTATGTATAAA
>JBBTED010000032.1:0-3370 GCA_038042445.1 Candidatus Firestoneibacteriota bacterium | reverse complement strand
GTCTCGTCTTTCACCACTACCGGCTCATAGTACAAGTTCGACCTGTTTATGCTTAGCAGATCACACTGCCTGCGAACACTTAACTCTTTATTATCTGATTCTATCAACCTCCTTTTTTCATCAACACTCAATCTGTCTAGCTTTTTTTTAAGCCATTCGTTCTCCACCTTCAATTGCCCTATTTTGCTACCAAAGCTTTGGTATTGAATTTACTACTTTAATAACTTCCACAAAATCCATATTCAAAGCGTCAAGATACCATCTAATGTTTTGATATCTTGGTCTGTTTTCATCTTCTACTAATTTGAGTGCTTCTTCTCGAGTTAGCTGTCCTTCTCGGATTTGATTACTCCTAAATGTATCATGCTCCGTAAAGCCTGCAACAGTATAGTATATATAATTATAAAAAGCAGCTGTGCCATCACCTATTCGCCAAGTTGTGTTTGTATCTATTGCTTTTTCCCAACCATATGGTTCTAAAGTATTATCTACTATTTTTTCATCCCATCGCCAATAGTCAAAAATATGGTAATAATCTTTTTTTTCTGTAAAACTTCTGTAATATTCACCAGAAAGTGTATCCCATAAAGAGCTATTAAAATACCCTGGACTCTTTATCATTGCCTTAACTCTCAAGTAATGGTATCTTAATTGCTTCATTACACCATGACTATAAACTCTCACTTCCTCAAAATCTGGCTTAACCCCTAAAAAACCAGCTTTAAAATGAGTTACTTCAAGTGGATTAACACCCCACAGATTTAAATTAATCCCAGTTTGTTTCTTTATTGTTTCTACATATCTAAAGAAATGTTTGTCCCCAGCAGTTAGTATGCTTATCATGCCTAAATGGGGGGCTTTAAGCCAAGCTTTTAAATTCATAGCTATATTTCTTCTTTTTTGTGAAATATCAGCTGCTACTATGATATTTTCTACACCTAGTTCTGCACACATAATGCTTATATTTCTTCTACCAAGATCAGTAAGCATGCCCCAATCATATGTATAGGCAAGAGGCTTCATTTTAAGCTCATTTACAACCAAATGCAAACCATAACAACTATCGCGCCCACCGGAAAACGGTACTATGCAATCAGGCCCATCTTTTCTGCGATAAGGCTCGACTAGTTTAAATAACTCTTCCTTGTGTTTTGGATTATTTCTTGGTTTATAATTGTGACAATAATTACAAACACCTTCTGAGTCATATTTTATAAAAGGTACAGTTTCTGGTAATATACATTTTACACATCGTTTTATATGTGGTTTTTTGTATTCCAATAAGCTTTCTTCTATTTTGTCAAATTTAAACTCAGGTATTAAATCTTCAGTCCTATTTTTTTTATCGATAACTATTAAATTTTCTTCCGAAATTGGAATATCTATAATGAAAGCCTCTCTTTTAATTTGATGAACATCTTGGCAACCTATTTGATTCAAAGCATAACTCTCAGATGCAAAGTATATATCTGAATCTATATGCCCAACATATAAACTTCCATTATTTGAAAATAATAATACTTTTCCTTTATTTGGTAAAACCAAAGCACAAGCAATTACCCCTTTGCAAAGTATAAGAATTTTTTCGGGCAAATTTGAAATTTCATCGCCATTAGCCAAGTGATCTTCCGCAATAGCAACAATAGCCTCAGAATCTATCTTATATCTTCTTTCTACGCTTATTTTTTCCCAAACTTCATTTTCATTTACAATAATCCCATTGTGTATAACACAGGTATTACCACGAACAACTGGTTGATTATCACCCAATCCATTTGTAATAAGTCTGCTATGACCTAAAACTATACTAGAACCATACGGTTTAACTTTTCTTAGAAGTTTATCAATATTATAATCAGCCCTATACACTTTATATCTTGAATCTTCATAATATATCAAACCACTTGAGTCAATACCTCTTTGTTCAGAATGTTTTACTAACTTATCTAAATTATCTCTATTAACTTTCATCTTAGAAACTTGTCCAAAAATACCACACATATTATTATTTTTCCTTGTCCATTAAATTATCATAAAGTTTTATTAGTTTTTTTTCTTGGGAACCCCAACTTAATTCATATAAATTTTCAGCATTTATTTTAGGTAACTCTTTTAGAGTTTCAAATTCTTTTAGAGCTAGATAAATACTTGTTGAATCTAATTCACTACATTTACCTAAATTATATTTTTTAACAGTTTCTGAAATATCCGGAAAATTTGAAGCAAGTATAGGGATTTCAGCAAAACAATATTCAAAAAGTTTATTAGGTAAACAATAATAATCACTTAACGAGACGTTCTCAATCAAACATATTCCGACATCAGCGCTTTGTACAATTTGAACGACATTCTCATGCGCTACAGCTTCGTGAAAATGTATATTAGAATACCCATGTGCTTTCTTATTAATTATGTCCGACAATTCACCGTACCCCATAAAGACAATATGAGATTTATGGTTGACCGAAAAAACATCAAGGATCTTTTCTATCCCCCGCCCCCTACTTAATATCCCAACATATATAAATATCTTCGCCCTCTCTGGAATATTGAATTTCTCCCTTAGATAGCTTTTTCCAAAGCCCTTATTTTCTACAGACAGCTCAGTGATTACGGGTGAATTCAAAATTACCGCGGAATTTTTTAGCCCAATATTATCCTGATACCATTTATTAATTGATGCGCTTACCGTAATAAAAAAGTCAATGAATGGCCAAGCGAATTTTTCTGCATACAAAGTCAAGTAGGACAATGTATTAGACAATCCATTTCTATCTGATTCAAGCTCGTGTGCATCATAAATCAACTTTGATTTTGTAAAAAACTTCAGTAATATCCCTAAAGGCAGAACCGTAGTATCATGGCAATGTATAATCTCTGGTCTCATCTTTTTCGCCTTTACGAATGCTTTTCCTATTAATTCAAACAGTGTTAGTGAGTGTCTCAATATCTTAGGAAGCAATATTAATTTCCTAGAAAAAAGATCGATAGAGTACACTTCTAATGACAAAGCCTGAGAAGACACGTTATTGCTTTCATCCCTCTGTACACCTATTCCAAATAATTGATAATCGTTAGTAGGCGTTGCTAATGCTATCATCTCCTTTAAGATACGTGAATCGCACCTAATATCTGTGTGAGATAGATGTAAGACTCTTACCATTTTAAACACCTCAATGTTCTATAATTTTGTGTCTTTCGTATTTAAGTTAAAAAAGGATTTTCTGGTTCGAAAATACAGTCGGCTGTCTAAAAATTAAACATTTTCACCGTTTCAGGGTGTTGCAAATGCAACATGGCGACTTGTTCTATGTTTATAGCCAAACAAATCAGGTTTTCGAAAATGAAACCAGTAAATACGGGGAATTTA
>JBBTED010000031.1:0-2217 GCA_038042445.1 Candidatus Firestoneibacteriota bacterium | reverse complement strand
TTACCTACAGGGCAGTTAAAGATCGATTTGTAGTGGTCTTTGAAGGGCATTTTAAGCGAAACTACATCCATATTCGGGACATAGCAAGGGCGTTTATCCATGCCGTAAATAATTTTGATACGATGAAAAATGAGCCTTATAACGTAGGTTTGTCGGATGCAAATCTATCGAAACTTGAACTTTGTGCAAAGATAAAAGAATTTGTTCCTGATTTTGTATATTTAGAGTCGCCGATAGGCGAAGACCCTGATAAAAGAGATTATATTGTGTCAAATGAAAAAATAGAAAAGACAGGATTTAAACCCGTTTATTCGCTTGAAATGGGAATCAGGGAACTGATTAAAGGCTATACAATTATCACAAACAGCAGGTATAGCAATGTATAAACAAAACAGATGCATGGTTTCCCGGTACGGCATTATGAAAAAATATTTGAATTTGGACGCAGATAAACGCTGATTATCTGGGTTTTAAACATAATGAACTTACGGAGATTAACTGTTTTAAAAAAAGCATGATATAATCTATTAAAATGAGAAATTCACCTCGCGGCAAAAATAATGAAAGGAGGAGAGATGAATGAAATTACATGAAAGGATAGAAGTTAACCCGGAAATTATGTTTGGGAAGCCTGTAACTAAAGGTACCCGTATTACTGTGGAACATATACTCCGTAAATTAGGAGGCGGCATGACTCCTGATGAAATTATCAAAGACCATCCTCATCTAAAAAAAGAAGACATATTCGCTGCTGAAGAGTTTGCCGCCGTCTTATCGGCAGACAAATCGTGAACATCTTATGCGATGCAGATGCGCATGTGAAAATAGTTTCTTTGGACAAGATAAATATCCATGACAAGGCAGAACAGAAAAACAGGAACAATGACCTCTTTTGGTATGTATCAGAATGCAAAAAAAGCTGGAGGAATAGATATGTGGCAACTAAAGCAACTTGAAAGACTTCATGAGATAGAACCTGATACAGTGGATGTTGCAATTGCGGAACTTTTGAATAAAGAGCCGAAATTAAGGGAAAAATTGATAGTAGGCGCCTATATTGACGGAGAGATAAATCTAGGAAAGGCCGCAGAACTATTGGGAATTCATTCTGTTAAGCTGAGAAGGCAACTTTTGTCAAAAGGCATACCCGTCAGGATTGGCGCTGAAACGATAGAGGAAATAGTAGCCGAAGGGATAGCTGCCAGTGGTATCAGAGAAAGCAGCGAGTGATATTAATAGATAACACTGTCTTGTCAAATTTTGCACTGATAGGAGATATAAATCTTGGCAATATAAGAAGCAGTTTCTTTTTTCAAGGGTTCTGCATTATTAAAGAATATTTGAATTCGGACGCAGATGAACGCTGATTATCAGGAATTTAACCATAATGAACTTACTGAAAAAATTATAGCTGTCTTTTATAAAGTCTATAGTAAGCTTGGTTATGGTTTTCTGGAAAAGATCTATAAAAATGCGATGATTTATAGAATTTGGAAAAGAAAAACTATTTAAGAAATGGGGGTTAGAAAGATGACCATTCTAAAGGCATTAACAGGAAGTATTGAGGATTTGCCATCTTTGCGGCTGCATATATTGCTAACAAAAGAAGATGATGTTATAGTTGCGCGGTGTTTGGATTTTTCAGTTTCAAGTCATGGTAATAGTGAATCTGAGGCGCTTAACTCTTTAAGCGATAGTATAAAGGATTATCTTGGTCATGCTATAGAACATGGTGCATTAGATGAAATTATCGATCCTGATGAAGGTAAGTTTTGGGAAGCATTTAGAAAGTCAGAATTACAGGACGAGTTGTTAAATATCAAGGAGAACTTTGATATTTTAAAAACCAAGAAAGTAAAAGATGTAACCTATGCCTAAAGCCCTTGAACTAAGAAAGGTTATTGAACTACTAAAAAATTATGGAATTGAATTTGACTCAAAAAGTGGCGGCAGGCATTCTGGGAAATTTATAAAAATGGGGAAATCTTTTCCCGTTAAGGCGCATGGCATGAAAACAACAATATTGCCGTATGCGTTAAAAGGACTGATAAAGAAATTTGAACTTCCTTCTGATATCTTTGATAAAAAATAATTATGAATAAAGATTCAAAAATATATGTGGCGGGACATACTGGTCTATTAGGCTCTGCGTTACTAAAAAAATTAAAATCAGAAGGTTATTCAAATATCGTTACGAGAATACATACTGAGCTTGAT
>JBBTED010000030.1:0-3141 GCA_038042445.1 Candidatus Firestoneibacteriota bacterium | reverse complement strand
TTATCAAAAAGCGTCTTAACTTAGACCACAGTCTCTACACAATATTACAAATTTTAAGTGTTACTCTATTTGAGAAAGTACCCATCCTGCAAACACTTACGAATTCTGAATACAAAGATGAACCATGCGCTTTCTATAAACAACTGCCCTTGTTCAACTTATGATTGGACACTAGTGATTTCAACTAACTATAGCACTCTTTCAATGAGTGCAAATGTTCCGTATTATGCATAGTCTTTTGCAATAAATCTATAATGCTAGTAAAAATCTAAGATAGGCAATGTATGACTCTGTCAGTCAATCGACTCTTTTTACAAAAATATAAGTGTCTAAAGGAGGCGTAGATAAATAAAGGACTTTGTTTATCCTACACATGCAGGTAATTTATTACTTTTATTCAGTATTATCTTTATTTGCATCTGTTGCTCCTCCGGTGAGTGAATGGGATTTACGTTTCATTCGTTTAACCAGATTGGGCAACAGATACCAACTATTTTTACTTTTTACCCGCAGATTTCCCTGAAGATACAATCAACAGAGTCCTGTATGTAACGCATCTTTTTCGTGTGACATTTTACCTTTTTACTTCCCTCTCTCTCTCTTTCATAGCTGTCCTGAATAGTATATAGTCCGATTTGCGATATCAATTACTCTTTGCGTGAGGCGTTTTCATACAATAATTTTCTTCGGTGTATAAATAAAAATATATAATGGCTACTAGAATTATGTCATTTGCAGGATTTATGAACATCATCCCATCTGCAAGAGAACTAACCAAGTAATACAACAGTAAATAGCTGCATGTCAGCAAAAAAGCATCATTTTTGAAATGTATTATCTTTTTTATATAAGAATACGACAACAAACATACGATATAAAAAATTGCCAGACCAAATATCCCGTAAGTATATAATGCTCCTAATAAACCTAAATCGGACGGGTCAAAGAATCCAACAATAGCACTGCCCCGACCGCTCCATTGGAAACTAAATCTCCCATTGCCAAATAATGGTTTTTCAAATATATGCTTAGATATATTTGAAAATTCAACAAGCCTTAGAGAGGTAGAGGTCTCATCCGTATTCTGTCCTAAGATAGTTATAAAAGCATTTGTATACATATGCGTAAATCTCGATGTACTACTCTTTAAGAATTCCGGCGCTACTATCGCTGTTGCAGATATCAAAACAAACATACTTATACAAAATATTGTTAAAGTCCTAATCTTAAAATTAAAGGGGACTTTCTTTATAAAAAAAACAAATGTTGTCATTATTACAGCAACAACTACTCCCCTGCCCAATTGGAAAAAAAATAAATAACAAAAAAACAAAGTAGCATAGAAAATATTTAATGTTCTTTTGGTTTTAAAATAATTGATTATATAATAAAAAAATCCAAATACTATAAAATCTATTCTAAAAACCAATCCCTGTACACCCGTTACCTTTGCATCTATTCTAATAAAACTCCCAAAAGTGTCCCTGAGCGTCTTTTTGTCATAACTTCCAGGATCAATAAGCAACCATAAAATAGTATAAACCAACAAACAAGACCATGAAAGAAATATAAAAGATGCTTTTACATGAGACAGATTTATTATCCTGTTCCTCAACAAAAATAGCAACAGTAACGCTGTTAAAACCAAATAAAATTGCCTACATGCAAAAAAACCATATATAAAAGGTTGACCAAAGTTTAATAGTGCAAAGTATGCCGAGTAAGCCGGAAGAATCAATATTGAAATAACATATACCTCGATCGGGAAAAATCTTTCTTTTTTTACTGCCAAATTAGCAAAGTATGCAAAACAAAACAAAACAACAAAAACAAGGAATGCCGCCTCCACTTTCAAGAAAAAGCCATAGAGCGGAGTTCTCAGGGTCAGCCGGTAAGAAATAACAAAACAACATGCTAAAAGCAGGATTTTTATATTGTTTCTATTAATAATCATTAAATACTTTTGGGGCGATCTACCTTCACAAATGAGTCAAGTGTGAAATACGCATTTCATTGGTCAGAGGCATTGCCTCGCTGGTTATACAAGTTGAAAACTGCTAATATCCAACAATTTCTTCACAAAACAGGTAATAATTTTGTCCCACGGCCTTCTCAATATTTCCTATTTAATTTCCAAGCATTTTCCAAAACTTGAAGTCTGTCAGTCCTCTCGCCACCATCAGGATTAAAATTCTCTTTGCTATCATGTGCAAATGTTGGATTAAAACCATTCCATTCACCATAGCTATAATAGCACCAATTCCATCCATATACTTCAAATACAGAAATGGCATCTGCTATCCATTGAGCGGCACCTGGTGCCCATCGTATTGCACTAAATTCACCACACCAAATACGTACACTGTATTTTTCCTGAAATTCCAGGACGTCAGCAACTTCCTTACACATTTGATTTCGATCCCAATAGATTTCGGGACTAGTATCAAAGTTTATCAAATTACCGGGGTATACGAACTTGCCCTTTGTTAACTTGTGTACGCCAACACCTTGGTGTGTATAGTTGTGTGGGCGGTAAAAGTGGAACGAATATACAACCTTTGGATCTTTAATTGGAGTTAGTTTTCTAAAACCTTCCACATTACCCCATGGGGTAGGTTGAACAACTAGATATGTGTCTTTATCAATCGCCCGAATTTCTCTGACCAAAGTTGGTACTGTCACGTTCCACCAATATTGAATTTCATTTTTCGAATTTGGCTCATTGAGTAGATCATAACCCAACAACCAAGGATTAGTGCCAAATTCTTTTGCGATGTACTTCCAGAGTTCGACAAGTGTAGTTTGAAAACAAGCCACACCGCTCTCTTCGTAGAGGATATCAGTATTTCTGCGAAACCCGGCAGCCGGGATTACATAGATATGGTATTTCTCTGCCAACTTCAATACATGTTCCAAACCTTCTAAATTCTCTCTGTATGGTGCAAGTAACTCATTTTTATGTACTGCGGGCATCTTTTCCCATGTCCTTGTATCCTCTTCAGAAAATTCATCCTCAAACAATGTAACACGTATATGATTTATATTCCACGTAGATAATTTCTTAATAGTGTTTTCTGATATGTAACTTCCAGGATTTTGCTTATTTCCCTTTATCCATGTTACTAATTTAACATTAATGCC
>JBBTED010000029.1:0-6343 GCA_038042445.1 Candidatus Firestoneibacteriota bacterium | reverse complement strand
AAATGGCAGGTTATGGTTTAACTGCTGATGCTTATCACATTACAGCGCCAGCTCCTTGTGGAGAGGGTGGAGCACGTGCAATGCAAATGGCTATTAAGGACGCGGATATTGCACCGGAAGATGTAGATTATATAAATGCACACGGAACTTCAACGATACCTGGAGATATATGTGAAACTGAGGCAATAAAAACAGTTTTTGGAAAACATAGTTATAAACTTGCAGTAAGTTCTACTAAATCTATGATTGGTCATTTGCTTGGTGCTGCAGGAGGTGCAGAAGCTATAGCTACAATACTTTCTATAAAAAATAATATTTTGACTCCTACTATAAATTTAGAAAATCCGGATCCGAAGTGTGACCTTGACTATGTTCCAAATAAAGCAAGGGAACAGGAGATTTGTGTTGCTATGTCGAATGCTTTTGGATTTGGCGGGCATAATGCCACACTTCTTTTTAAAAAATATTCTTCATAAAAAATAACAATGACAAAAGCAAGATTAGAACAATTAATGCTATTACAGCCTATTTTAAATGTCCGATTTAGGAATATTAGTTTCTTAAATCATGCTTTGATACATCGTTCATACGTTCACGAAAACAAACTTAAAGTTTCTGATTCTAATGAGAGAATGGAATTTTTAGGGGATTCAGTGCTTGGATTGGTTATAAGTAGTTTTCTTTATAAAAAGTACCATAATTTAGGTGAAGGTGATTTGTCAAAATTAAAAGGCAACATAGTTTCTGCTTCTGGTTTGGCAAAAAAAGCGTTATCTTTAAAGTTTGGAGATTATATTTTGCTTGGAAGAGGAGAGATACTAACAGGTGGAAGAGTCAGGCCATCTATTTTGGCAAATACTCTTGAGGCAATAATAGGGGCAATATATTTAGATTCAGGATTGAAACCAGCAGAAAATTTTATTGTAAAACAATTTGCTATTGAATTATCAGGAGAAATCAAAGAAAAATTGGAAGCAGATAGCAAAAGTTTGCTTCAGGAAAAAATACAAGCTCAATTTAAAAAAGCGCCACATTATAAAGAAATGAAAGCTTATGGTCCTGAACATAAGAAAACTTTTGAAATAGGGGTTTTTTTAAATGGTGAAATTATAGGTAAGGGAGTAGGTAATAGTAAAAAAGAAGCTGAACAGAATGCGGCAAAAACTGCTTTGAAAAGGAGATGGTAGAAATATGGAATACTTTTTAACTGAAGAACAAAAGATGATAGTACAGATATGTAAGGAAATAGCTGAGAAAAAAGTTAAACCTATCCGTGAGAAATATGATGAAGAAGGAGTATTTCCATGGGATATTGTTAAAGCACTTGGAGAAGCTGATATATGTGGGGTGTATATACCACAGGAATATGGCGGTTTTGGTGCAGGTTGTTTTGAATTGTGTTTGGCAGTTGAAGAATTAAGCAAGGTTTGTGGTGGAATATCACTTGCATTTGCTGCTACTGCACTTGGAACATTTCCAATTTTATTATTTGGAAGTGAAGAGCAGAAGAAAAAATATCTGCCAAAGATTTCAAAAGGTGAAATAATCGCTGCATTTGGTTTAACTGAAGCAAATGCCGGTTCTGATGCTGGTGCAATGGAAACAACAGCAAAAGCAGATGGAGATTATTATATTTTAAATGGGACAAAACAATGGATAACAAATGCTGGTGAAGCTCAGGTTTATGCGGTTATTGCAATTACTGATAAAGCGAGAGGTGCAAGAGGAGCAACGGCATTTTTAGTTGAAAAAGATACACCTGGTTTTACTTTTGGAAAAAAAGAAAATAAAATGGGAATACGTGCTTCTGCTACCCGTGAATTAGTTTTTCAGGATTGCAAAATTCCAAAAGAAAATATACTCGGTGGAGTAGGGAAAGGATTCATAGTTGCGGTTAATACGTTATTTAATTCAAGGCCAGGAGTTGCAGCACAGGCACTTGGAATTGCTGCAGGTGCATTTGAAGAAGCTTTAATGTATTCACGCACCAGAAAGCAATTTGGTCAGCCGATTTCATCTTTTCAGGCAGTTCAGCATATGCTTGCTGATATGGCTACAGAAATAGAGGCAGCTCGTGCTCTTTTGTATGCTACCTGTAAAATGGTAGATGGTAAAGTTAAAAGTTTTGCAAAAGAATCAGCAATGTGCAAACTTTTTTGCTCGGATGTTGCTATGAAAGTTACTGTTAATGCTGTTCAGATTTTTGGCGGATATGGCTATATGAAAGAATATCCAGTAGAAAAAATGATGCGTGATGCAAAAATAACACAGATTTACGAAGGAACAAACCAAATACAAAGAAATGAAATAGCATTACAATTAATAAAAGAATCCGCAACAAAAAAGTAAATTATTAAAATTATAAATGGCGATGAGGTTCGCCAAAACTGTCTGATGAATCAGGATGATAACCTCTACTAGCAATAGTAGAGGTTATTTTTTTTATGGGTCTTCAGGGAATTTAGTGGGTGTACAGTAATATTTCCCACTTTGAAAAAGGGGTATTAAGGGGGATTTGTAAAGATATGGAGTTATTTATACGATATAAAGGAGATAAATCCTTATGACAGCAGATGTTGTTCCATTGATTATGGGGTTATTGATTTTTATTTCCAGTTTTATATCATTAAAAGTAGGATTATCCGTAGCTATAATAGAAGTTTTGCTTGGTGTTATTGCAGGAGCTTTTGGGTTAAAAGCTGAGCCATGGATGATATATATAGGAAGTTTTGGTGGAATAGTTTTAACATTTTTGGCAGGAACAGAAATAGATATAGATTCAATAAAAGAAAAATTAAAGGAAAGTTTTTTAATAGGCATATTTTCTTTTTTCATTTCTTTTTCTGGAATTTTTCTATATGTTTATTATATAGCTAACTGGAGTTATAACGCATCGCTAATAGCTGGGTTAGCAGTATCAAGTACTTCTATTGCTGTTGTGTATTCTGTGCTTGTAGAAACTAAAATGTTAAAACCTGAAATAGGTAAAATACTGATGTCAGCTACATTTATAACAAATGTAATAGGTGCGTTGGGATTAAGTGTTTTATTTGTTAAGCCAACAATGTATAGTTTCATTTTTATAATGATATCAATAATCGTAATTTTTTTTGCAAGCAAATATTCACATATTATATTTCACAATCCTGTTTTAAGAAATAAAGTTATAGAACCTGAAATAAAATATATCTTTCTGATTCTTTTGGTATTTGTATTTTTTGCTGAATTAAGTGGTATGTATGCCATACTACCAGCTTTTATTTTGGGATTGTTTATGTCAAAATATTTCTCCAAAAAATCTGAAACTATAATATTAATGAATAGATTAAGGACAGTTGCTTATGCTTTTATTACACCTATATTTTTTATTTCTGGTGGTTTGAAAGTTTCTCTGCCATTGCTTTTAAGTTGTATCGGTATTTTTATAATATTGTTTATTTTGAAATTAACAACAAAGTTTACAGGAGTTTTTTTCTTATCAAAAAAATATATTGGTGTTGAGAGTATGTATTTTACATTATTAATGAGTACCGGGTTAACTTTTGATCTAATTGTAAGTTTATTCGGATTAAATTCTGGTTTTATAAACCAATCTCAATATTCTTTATTAGTTGGTGTAGCCATAGCGAGCGCTATTATTCCTACTTTTATTGCTCAAAAATGGTTTTTTCCTGGAGCAGAAGAAGATTTATTGATATAGTTTTTGATGATTAAAATGCTGGAAAAACATAGGACTTATTTTAATATTGTGGATTCATTTAAAGAGAAAGATTGTCTAATATTTCTAATATTTCAAAAATTCTTGACAAATTTATTCTTATGTATTACATTGTGTTACAAGAAGGGGGTATGTAGTTATGAGAAATTCAATATCTATAAGTTTACCAGATGCTATATTTAGACAACTGAAAAGTGAGAGTAAAGAAGAAAGTTCCAATTCAAGCGAGATTGTACGCAAAGCATTACGCGAATATTTCTTTAGAGAAAAATTTGATCGTTTGCGCAAAAAAGCCAAAATAGAAGCAGTAAAAAGAGGAATTCGATTAACTGAAGAAGAAATTTTTGAACAAGTTTCATGAATATACTTTTTGATACTAATGTTATAGTAGCTGCTTTTATAAGTGGTGGTAGCTCCTATGATGTTATAGAACAAGCTATTCATGAACATGAAATTTATTACACTACTTTTATAATTAATGAATTTAGAAAAGTTATCAGGGGTAAATTTCATTATTCAGATTCAATCACAAATGAATTTATAATATTTATTGAAAAATTTTTCATTAAAGGAATTACTGCTAATGTAATTGAAAAAATTTGTAGAGACTTAGATGATAATCAGGTATTAGCTGACGGAGTTATTAATAAAATAAATGTTATAATTACTGGAGATAAGGATTTACTTGATTTGAAAACATATAAAAACATTAGAATTATAAGTCCTAAAAACTACTGGGATTTATAATATAAAAATCACGGAGAGCTAGTCCTAACTGGCTAAGGCATCGGACTTGAAATCCTTTCTGGGCTATTTTAAAAACATAGCAAAATCAATATAAATGTAGGTATTACAAAGAGAATTCTGAATTTTAGGTTTCCTTAATTTTACCTAAATTTACTTGATTTTACTCCTAAAATGACACAAAAATGTCACAAAATTTGGATAGGGTATATACCCCATCCAAACCTAAAACAATAAATACCATAAAAGCTCACTTTCCAACTGCATTATCTAAAAATGATTTAAATGTTTACCCCACACTGTTGTTCCCTATATCTTAGGAATAAAACATTAGACGAAATATTTCTTGCCAATAGTATTTGTTTGAGTTAAAATTTAGTTGTAAGGTGAGGTAAGAAGGAAAAAAATAATGTCAAATTTAATTCCACAGGAAAGAGTAGAAAACAAAATATCCCAAATTCGTGGCAGAAGAGTAATGCTGGATACAGATTTAGCAGAACTTTATGGTGTGGAAACAAAATATCTAATACGCCAAGTTCGTAGAAATATTAAAAGATTTCCAGAAGATTTTATGTTTCAATTAACAAAGAGTGAATTTTTGAGGTGCCAAATTGTCACCTCAAAAAGAGGTGGTAGGCGTTATCTCCCTTATGCTTTTAGTGAACAAGGGGTGGCAATGTTATCCAGTGTTCTAAATAGTGAACGTGCTATTATGGTGAATATTCAAATTATGCGAGCATTTGTCAATTTAAAGAGAGAAAGTTTAACTTATATAGAATTGAAAAGAAAAATTGATACTATGGAGAAAAAATATGACCAACAGTTTAAAGTTGTATTTGAGGCTATAAAACGACTAATGAAACCAGTTGAATTGCCAGAAAAACCAAAAAAGAAAATAGGATTTTTACAATGAGGAGGAATATAACGATATAATATTTCAAATATAAAATAGAATAAATACGCTTGAATTTAAAAAATCTCACCACAAGTAGCGTATGTGAAGCGGGTTTAAAAAGCCCGTTTTCATCTGTCTTGACTCTTAACTGAGTCAGGATATAAAAACTTGTGGTGAGTGATGGAGACGGGTTTTTATGTTTAAAGATAGGGAACTTTATTATGGTGATAATTTAGAAATACTTAGAAAAAAAATCAAAGATAACAGTATTGACCTATGCTATATTGACCCACCTTTCAATTCAAAAAGAACCTACAATCAAATTTATCTTAATAAGGGCGAAGAAGATAAAGCACAAGCACAGGCATTTATTGATACTTGGGAATGGAATGATGAAGCGAATAAAGGTTTTGACCAAATAGCTGAAAATTATAATGGGGTTTTTACTACACAAAGTATTGATTTGATACAAGGATTATCAAGAGTTTTAGGAAAAGAAAGTTTATTAGCGTATTTAATTAGTATGACTTTACGAATCGCAGAAATTCAAAGAGTATTAAAACCAACAGGAAGTTTTTATTTGCATTGCGACCCTACTGCAAGCCATTATTTAAAATTGATTTTGGATGCAATATTTTGCCCTAAAGGTGGAGATTTCCAGAATGAAGTAATTTGGTGTTATAGGACTGGTGGTGCAAGTAAAAAACATTTCTCAAGAAAACATGATGTGATATTTTTTTATACAAAAACCGATAAATATATTTTTAATTGTAAAAAAGAAAGAATTTATTATGATAAACCATTTTTTAATCCAGAACAGGATGAAGATGGTAGATATTATGCAGATGTATTGCCAGTTGATTGGTGGGTAATTCCAGCAGTAATAAATATTTCTAAAGAACGGCAAGGTTATCCTACACAGAAGCCAGAAGAACTTTTAGAACGAATTATTAAAGCAAGTAGCAATGAAGGTGATACTGTATTGG
>JBBTED010000028.1:0-2325 GCA_038042445.1 Candidatus Firestoneibacteriota bacterium | reverse complement strand
ATTGCAAGAGGACAATATAGCGAAGTAAAAGAAACAACAAATAAACCCCCATTTGCTGAATGGTGGGATAGAAGCGAGAAACTGTAAACTCCACATAAAATTATATTGTAATAGATAGTATTTTTAGGTAAAATTAAAATAAGCTCATGTCAAATGTAATTCCTCAAGGAATAATAGGAAATAAAATACTTTTATGGACTTAATTTATCTTGATTACAATTGTTTTCAACGAGGTTTTGATGACCCCAGTCAAATCAAGATTCAATTGGAAGCTTTGGCATGTGAGGAAATTTTTAGAAAGGCTGAGAATAAAGATATCAGGCTTATATGGTCATTTATGCATGAGGATGAAAATATTCTTTGTCCATTTTTAGAACGAAAGTTAGAAGTGCTTCGTCTTTTTACTCTTTGTAAGGTAAAAATTGGACCAAATGCTGAGGTTTATAATATTGCAAAGGAATTACAACAAAGAGCAAGGTTATCAGCAAAAGATGCCATTCATTTAGCTTGTGCATATTATGTAAAGTGCAAAATTTTTCTGACCTGTGATGACGAACTGATAAATCATGCTAAAAGGTCAAATTTAGATATAAAAGTAATGAATCCAGTAGATTATATAAGGGGGTTGAAAGATAATGAGAACAAAAATTATGGATGATACAGAGCTTAAATTTAGAGGAATTGAAGCATTGAACAAATCTCTTGGAGCTACAGTTGCCTTGAGATTTCTTACTCTTCTTCATCGTGAACCTACAGATTATGTTGAAATTTCCAAACACCTTTACAAAAAACAAACAATAAACAATATATTTGAAAGAGCAAAAAAGCAGTGGAAAGGGTAATGGATTATTCAAAATCACTTGAAGAAATTTGGAAGATTAAAGAACAAATTTACAAAGAAGATAAAGATTGTTCTTTATTGGAAAGTTTAAAACATACCCACGATGTTACCAAACAGATTATTAAAGATAAAAAGCTTGATAAAAAACTGGTAACAGGATAAAAAAAGAGAAAATATAAAGTTAAAACAAAAAAGGTTACATCTCTAACAATTTGGTTAATTTGTTAGTAATAATAAAATGAAAACAGCAATTGCTTATATTCTAACTGTTTTAGGCTTACCAGTTGTGACTGCAACTGGTATAATTTTCATTTTTGCTATACCGTTTTACTCGATTTTACAAAAATTATTTGGCGAAAAAAGTAAAAAATGGCTTATTCTTGATTTTATTATAGAAGCAATATGTGGAATTTTTATGATCTGGTTCACAATAATTTTATGGACTTGGTTGAAAGTAGAACCCTCAATATTAATTCCTATTCTTTTGGTGATACCAATTATTGTCAGTTCGGGGCGTGCAGGATATAATTTGACACAATGGTTTGGATTAATTGCAGGAATTATTATTGGGTACATATTCCTATTGTAAATTAGCCAAACATTGTACAACAAACTTTTGCCTTGCTTAGTCATTTTCCCATATTTCTCTGCTTTTTCTCTAGTTTCTGTGGCTTGACTATATTGATGAATTAAGTATTGTTTTTTTACTTCCTAAAAGTACATTAAAGATAATTGCCAAAATCTTATGAATTTGTTACAATTTCAAATATGCTGATGTAGCTCAGTTGGTAGAGCAACTGATTCGTAATCAGTAGGTCGTCAGTTCGATTCTGACCATCAGCTTTAAATTATAACAGATTAACAATACGTGTCATTCCTGCGAAAGCAGGAATCCAGAACCTGTTTTGTATTGTATTAAGTAGAAAAACATTTTGTATGGATTCCCGCTGGATTTTACCCCTGAATGTAGTAAACAGGGGACATGCGGGAATGACAAATAAGTGGAACGGAATTTTAAGTAAATAGTTATATTTCTTATGAATAAAATAAAAATACTTTCGGATGAGTTAATTCAAAAAATTGCTGCAGGGGAGGTTATTGAAAGGCCTGCTTCTGTTGTAAAGGAACTTGTGGAAAATTCTATTGATGCAGGTGCTACACATATATCTGTTGAAATATTAAATGAAGGCAAAAGATTAATTCGTGTTGTAGACAATGGGGTTGGTATGAGTAGGGTTGATATGGAAATTTGCATTAAAAAACATTCTACAAGCAAAATAACTTCTTTTGAGGATTTATTTTATTTGCATACACTTGGGTTTCGTGGAGAAGCTTTGGCAAGTATTGCATCTATATCAAAATTGGAGATTATGAGTAAACCACAAGTTTCGTCTGGGGAGAAATCAGCTTTATCTGGGACAGTATTGAAAGTTGAAAATCAAGAAGAAGAGATAAACGATATAGGATGTTCTGAAGGGACTACA
>JBBTED010000027.1:0-106469 GCA_038042445.1 Candidatus Firestoneibacteriota bacterium | reverse complement strand
GTGGATGGAATCCGGATGGTTTACGTGTTGAACTTGAATCACCAGATAAAAATGGTGAATTGTGGTATTCAATTCCTTTTGGTGTGATACAACATACCAATAAAGATTTAAGTTATGTAGCTATGCATCGTTTTGCTGCGCTACAGACAAATAAAGGGGGGATGGCTTTTTTACCATGTAGCGGAGTGCAGGGGATACGTGCTATACCATCTGAAGGAAAATTAGGATTACGTTTAGGTGCAAGTGCAGAAGGTGAATTAGATGCAAAACCAGGCAGAATTAATAAAGACGGAACTTTAGACACTGAGTATAATAGGCATAGTACTGGGGCACTATTTAGTGGCCATTATCAGCATAATTTTGCTATTCACCTTTATGAAGGGGATTGGAGAGATGCTAATCTTTCTGAAAGAGGTAGACAATTGCAAGAGCCCCCGATTATTAAAGAAGTTAATTTGTCTATTAAAAACTCTAACTCTCGTCGTGCTATAGATAGTTTATTAAAAATAGAACCTCGTTCAGTAGATATAGCTGGTTTTAGAGTTCTTCAGGGGCAAAGAGAAGTAGTAATTTATGAAACTCACGGTCAACCAGCGAATGCGTGTTTGCAATTAAATGGAAAACAATACAAAACGAAATTACAACCATGGGGTATTTCTGTTTTGCAGATTAAAGAATAAAAGGGGAGGAAATTATGTCTGACAAATTAGAAAGTGTAGCAGAATTACAGGAGGCAAAGAAAAATATCACGACCCAAATGAACCATGCAAAAAAAAATGTTTTGTTCATAATGGTGGATCAGGTAATAGCAAATATTCTTGGTTCTTATGGTGGAATTTGTCAGACACCTAATATAGATAATTTATCCAAAGAAGGAGTAACTTTTGACAATGCGTATACTCCGTTATCTATTTGTTCTCCTGCAAGAGCGTCTATTTTTACAGGCAAACTTCCACATAGGCATGGTATTTTATATAATACTACAACACAGCCGTATGGTAAGAGTGAAATAGATGATGAGAAAAATGTTATAACACATTATCTTTTGAATGCAGGTTATAAATGTGGATATATAGGTAAATGGCATATAGGAGTAAATAAAGGGCCTCGTGAATATGGTTTTGAAGGGACAAAATGTGCTGGTTATGGATGGCCTGATTTTGTTGAAGATTACGATGAATTTTTAAAAGAGCAGGGGCATTCAGGATTAAATGCAATAAAAGCCAGAAATTTAATAGGCGAAGAAAATTTTTCTGAACAATCATCTTTGCTAATTTCTGAAACAACAAAAAGACTACTATCCGGTGGAAATTTATATGCAGGTATAATAGATTTGCCAACAAACCTTACAGAATCTGGTTTTGTTGCTAATAGAACTATAGAATTGCTCAAGAAATACAAAGACAAACCATTTTTTATAACAGCAGCATTTTGGGGTCCACATCATCCTGCGTTATCTTCACCGGAATTTGCAGGTAAACACAATCCTGAAAATATACAGGAATGGAAAAACTTTTATGATGATCTTTCTAATAAGCCACGGATACAAAAAAAATATATAAAATATTTGCATAAAAGATTATCTGCTGGAGGATGGAAATTATGGCAGAAAATAATTGCAGCACATTTTGATTCTATGTCTATGATAGATTTTCAAATAGGAAAAATACTAAATGAATTAAAAAACCTTGGACTTGATAAAAATACAGTAGTAATTTTCACATCTGACCATGGGGATACACTTGGATGTCATGGAGGTTTGTGGGATAAGGGACCTTATATGTATGAAGAAACATATAAAGTGCCATTGATAGTTCGTTCCGGAGAAAATATTGTCAAAAATAGATGTTCAGCTTTTGCAAGTAATATGGATATATTTTCTACAATATTAGATATTTGTGGAGTTTCACAACCACAGGATATTGATTCTTATAGTTTGCTTCCAATAATTGAAGGCAAACAGGAAAAAGTCAGAAAAAATGTTACAAGTCAATTTTATGGATTTGACAGACGCGGTATGCATTTTCAAAATATGATAAGATTTGAAAACTGCAAATATATTTTTACCCCATCTGATATAGACGAATTATACGACCTAAAAAATGACCCGTATGAGTTAAATAATTTAATAGATAATCCGGAATACATAGAAATTTTAAAAGAATTAAAATTACAGCTTTATCAGGAAATGAAAAACAGTAAAAATCCTTTTGCAGATTCTTCTTATGAACTTATGGGATTGTAAATAGGAAAAAGTTGATAACAAAAAATTTTAGTTACAGGAACAAACAGTAAGATTGGCAGAAGTCTTGCAGGAGAAACTACTATATTATGCAAATAACTTTAAAGGACATTGCAAAAAAAACAGGTGTATCTGTTACTGCAGTAAGTAAAGTTTTAAATAATAGATATATCAGAATAGGCAAAAACAAAAGAGATGAAATTGAAAAATCGGCTAAAGAATTAGGTTATACACCAAATATTATTGCACTTGGGCTTTTTAGCAAGGCAACAAAATCTGTGGGAATAATACTGCCTGAAATTAATACACTGTTTTATCCGGAAATTAGCTATTACATTGAAATACAATTGGCTAAGAATGGCTATCAAACTATTATATGTAGTTCTGAGGATAATGCAAATTATGAAAAGAAACATATAGAAAATTTATTGGCAAGGCAGGTTGATGCTTTGATTGTTATACCAGAAAAAACAAATAAAAATTATGAGGTGTTCAAATCTATTTGTTCTAAACATATCCCCATTGTATTTGTTGATAGATATTTTGGTCAGGATTTACCAAGTTATGTAGTTACAGATAATTATTTATCAGTTAGAAATGGAGTTTCAAAAATATTAAATGGAAAAATTGCAAATATTTTTTATGTGGGTGGAAAAAACAGGACGTATGTTTTAGATGAAAGAATAAATGGTTTGAAAGATGAAGCAAAAGAAAATGGTTTTCAGCTTGGCAATGAAAATATTTATTTTACAGATTTTGGCAGAGAAAATATTTACAATACTTGTTTGACAATATTTAAGAGGGGAATTTCTAACAGCTTAATTTTTCTTGAAAGTAATCGTATAGTTATGGGTTTATTAGATGCGGCATATCAATTTAATTTTTCTATACCTGATGACATTCAAATTATTGGTTTTGACGTGTTCAATCCTAATTTAGTTACTGCACAGGATTTTAAGGTATTAAAAAAAATAACAAAGCCTTTTCCAGTAATCAAACAACCAATTAAAAAAATTGCAGATACTGCAGCTACATATATATTAGAACAACTAAGTGGTAAAAATAAAGAAACTATTCATACAAAATTGTTGGCTGAAGTAATAATGGGAGAAAATAATAGTTTTGTACTTTAGTCGTTAGGAGGAAGTATGAAAGCTTTGCAGATTTTGGCTCCACGTAGTGTTAGAATTGTTGATATTGAATATCCTCATCCAAAAGAAGATGAAATTGTGGTGAGACTTGAATATGCTGCAATATGTAATCAGAATGACTACAAAATTTTATATGGGTTATATGGGGATTTAATAAAATATCCTATGGAGCCCGGGGCTTTTGGCCATGAAGGTGTTGGAATTGTAGTTGAAATAGGTAAAGATGTAAAAGATTTAAAAATAGATGACCGTGTAATTATGATGACAAAAGGTGGTCCTATGCTTTATAGCGAATATGTTTTAAGGAAGGCAAATTCTGTTGTAAAAATTAAAAAAGATATATCTTCTCAAGAAGCGGCAATTTTAGAACTTTTTGGATGTGCACATCATTGTATTTGTTTTCTTGATAACATAGATAAAAAAGAAATTGCAATTGTTGGTTTGGGACCTGCAGGGCTTGCAATTTTGCAAATTCTGAAATTAAAAAATCCTAAAAAAATAATAGGTGTAGAAATTTCACAAAAAAGAGCAGAATCTGCAAAAAAGTTGGGAGTCAATGAAATTTTTGATCCTTCTGATTCTAAAAGTTTGCAAGAATTGATAAAAACAGGAGTTGATACTGTGATTGATTGCACAGGAGTTCCTGCATCTATTTTAAATTCATTTGAAATAACAAGAAAAGAAGTTATGATTTTTGGGTTTACAAACGAAAAATTTGAAGTTGACCAGAGTAAATGGTTCCACAAGGAAATGGTAATCAGAAATTCAAAGGTTCAGACAATTGATGATTTAAAAGCTGTAGTATCACTTTTGGAAAATAGAAAAATTTCTACAAAAGAATATATTTCAGGGATTATGAAATTTACTGAATATGAAAAAGCAGTAGAAAAAATCTACAAAAAAGAAGCAATAAAAATTTTGTTAGAATGGTGAAAATACTATGAAAATAAAAAATGTACTTGTAACAGGGGCGAGCGGGAAAATTGGAAGGAGTTTGATACCTGTTTTAGTTAAAGCAGGATATAATGTGAGAGCAATTCAATTTAAAACTCCAGTTAAATTTGAAAAAGTTGAAGTTGTCCAAGGTTCTGTTAGTGATGAAAAATTTGTTGGTAAAGTATTTAATGATATAGATGCAGTATGTCATCTGGCTACTTGTAAAGAAGACAGAGAACATTTCATAGATACAAGTATAAAAGGAACATTTAATTTGCTTGAGGAATGTAGAAGGCAAAAAGTGAAGCAATTTATTTTAGCAGGTGGAGATGCATCACTTGGAATTTTTTATTATCCCCATCGCTATTCTTTGGATGAAAATGCACCTTTGGCTGCATATCCCGGTTATTATGCTTTTTCAAAAGTTATGGAAGAAACAATGTGTCAGCAATATCAAATTCAATATGGATTGCCTGTGACTATACTTAGATTTTCATGGATTCATGATGAAGATGATATTTTGGCATATATGACTCTAATGCCACCTGATTTTGGTGGGCCTGCTTGGGAAGGTTTGGCAAAAACAAAAATACAAAAAGAATTTTTTAAAAAGAAAAAAAATGGAGTAGGTTGTCTTTTACATCCAGACAAAAAGCCATTTATAAGACATATAGTCGGAATATTAGATGTTATTCAATCATTTATGCTTGCATTAGGCAACAAAGTTGCAATAAATCAGACATTTAATATAGCGGCACCTTCAGCGTTTTCTTATGATATTTTATCAAAATATATTTCTAAAAAATTGGATTTGCCAGTTGTGGAATTTACCTCTGACAATTTCTATGATTTTACAATAGATATTACAAAAGCAAAATCTGGTTTGGGTTATAAACCTCAGTATGATATTTTTAAAATAGTTGATAGTGCAATTGAGTTTAGAAAGGTAAAAAAAAGAAATGCGGTTAAATATAACGGATAAAAATTTTTAGGAGGATTCTTGTGGAAAAAGAAATAATTGGTTTACCAAAAGAAACAGATGATTATCTGCATAATCCCGGAATGGGGATATTATATATTCAACGTGGTAACAATAAAATAAGGTATGATCAGGTGCCAAAAGATGCATGGTTTCTCAAAGAAAAACTAACAAATAAAGTTACTATGGATATACCATGGTCACTATTAGAACCGCAAGAAGGAGTATTTCACTGGGAGCATCCTGAGTGGGAGGGGTGTTTTAACTCGTGGATAGAAAATGGTTACAAAGTTGGAATTCAAGTAAGAGGAATGTCAACTTTGGGAACACTTTACAATGATGGAGTTCCACAATGGGTATTTGATGCAGGGGCAAAGTATATTGATGAACCTATTAAATACCATAATTTGGGTGGTAGATGGTCTATAGATGAAAGACCTATAAGGTTTCCTGTATACTGGGACCCTATATATTTGGAAAAAGCAAATAATTTTATTAATGCTTTAGGAAAAAGATATAATGGCAATCCTAATATAGAATTTGTAATAATAGGTTTTATGGGTAGGTGGGGAGAAATGCATATATCAGAACATACTTCAGTAGAACCATGGCTTGATGCAGGTTTAAATATTCCTACATATATAAAAGCACACAAGAAAATTATTGATATGTATGTAGATGCTTTTCCAGATACTCCTATTGTTCAGGAATTAGGGAGTCCTTCATATAATTCGTATAAAGGCGAGATGTCAACATCTACTAATTTTATCCATATTCGCGATGTAGAAGAAATAATGCAATATTTAGTGTCAAAAAAAATATGTCTTAAATATAATGGATTAGGCAAATCTTTTGAAGGAACGAAAGATCCATATATAGACAATTGGGTAATAGAATATTTTGATATGTATTATCCAAAAGTTAAAGTTATGATGGAAAATCTTGTTCCTATTAAAGCATTAAAATCAGCTTTGAAATGTCATATTAGCTACTGGAATAGAGGTATGGAATTTGAAGGATTAGTAGAAATGACAGTAGGTACAAAAGAAATTAAAAAAAGGTTTTCTTCTTGGAATGAGTGTATAGAGTTTACCCCTTGGAATGATTCTCCAGAGGTTTCTTCAATGACAATTGAAGATGAAAAAAATCTATGGCGATATATGGCACGATATGCAGGATATAGATTTGTTTTAAAGGAAATTAAATATCCGCAGAGAATTAATGCAGAAGAGAAATTCACAATCAAATACAAATGGGAGAACAAAGGCTCTGCACCTTGCTATGAAAATTACGGTATACTTCTTGCATTGGTAGATGCAGATGGTAGCACAGTTTACGAAGAGGTGCAATTGCCGGGAATAAATACATCATCGTTACTGTGGGATGCTAAGTGTATAGTTGAAGATGTATTATCCTGGACAATACCTACAGAAATAAAAAAAGGCACCTATGATTTATATATAGGTATGAAAGATATGGAAAATCCGAATATTGGAATAGAATTAGCTATTGCTGGCAAAGATAACCAAAAACGTTATAAAGTTGGAACAATAGAAATAATTAAATAATAAGTTAAAGAATTATGAAAGAAAATGAAAGGTAGTGAATGGTTTAAAGACCTTATGTTATCAAATAATAAGGGGAGGAGAAATATGTATAAAATATTGATTTTATGTATGTGTATTAGCAGTAGTGTTTTTGGTGAAGAGATACAATGGAAACAAATAGGTTCAGGTCATGGGGACCAGGTTGTAAATATAAATATTATAGATAACATTATTTATGCTGGAATTGATATAGGTGGGATATATAAGAGTATAGATAAAGGAGAAAGTTGGCAGGCAATAAATAAAGGATTTAATGCTTATAATATCAAAACAAGAGTTATTCATACATCTGGGGATACATTTTTGGTTGGAGGTAGAGGAGGACTTTATAAATCAACTGATAGAGGAAATAATTGGGTAGCAAAATGGAATGGTATAGGTAGTCCACAACCTTCTACTGTTTCATTGAATGTTGGAGGATTAGCAGTGGATCCTAAAGATTCAAAACATTTATTAATGGGACAGGGAAAGCGTGATGATAATCCAAGATATGGAAGTTTTAAGGGCGATATATATGAATCAAAAGATGAGGGAGAAACATGGAAAATCATTTCAAATTTAGGTATAGGTGCAACAGATGTACATATTCAGGACATTCAATTTGATTTGACAGATTCAGCACGAATATATATAGCAACGCCTAAGGGGTTATTTATTAGTAAAGATGCAGGTAAAACGTGGAATAAAATTTTAGATATTTCTACAAAAGCTATTGCAATTAATCCGGAGAAGTCAAATATAATTTATGTTAGTGTAGTGTCAAAAGGTGTATATAGAAGTGAAGATAGAGGAGAAACATGGAATCCGATTAACAAGGGTTTGATTGTAGGTGAAAATTCTAACTATAACACTATGTGTATAAGTAAAAAGAATCCTGATATTATATATTTATGTAATCAAAGTTTTGGTGGTGGTGGAAAGGGAGTATGGAAAACCATAGATGGTGGTAATAACTGGAATATGGTTCTAAATGAGAATGGAGCTCCAAATACATGGCTTGAGATTCCTGGTGGGCCTAATGATATAGTTATTGATCCTGATAATGATGATGTAGTATATCTTGCTGCCTCACGTGCTATATTAAAAACAATAGATTCAGGAAAAAGCTGGAGAGGTGTTGTATCAAAAGAGGTAAGTCCTGGTAAATGGACGCATACAGGGATATGTATATATGGTCATACACGATGTGTAGGTGTTGACCCTAAAAACTCGGATATACTATTTATTGGAAATAGTGACCATGGAGCAGTGAAATCAATAGATGGAGGTAAGAGTTGGTATAATGTTACATGGGATCCTGTTACAGGTAATAAAAAAATGCCGAATGGTGGATGGGTAAATGATATAATTATTAATCCAGTTGATAATAATATAGTTTATGCTTTGAATCAGGACCCACATACAAAGAAAGGTGGAGTGGTTAAAAGTATAGATGGTGGGGAAACATGGAAACAGGCACTGAATGTTGATACAACTGGGAGTGGTGCTAGCGCTATTGTTTTTAATCCGATTAATTCCAAACAGATATATGCGTGTTGGGAAAAAGGATTATATTTTTCTAATGATGAAGGAAACAATTGGGTGGATTTAACTCCAAAACTAAAAGAAGCTGGTGTGTTAGCTAAAGTTATAGTGCATCCAGTTAAAACAAATACAATATATGTAGGTGGTAAAAATGGATTATATATAAGTGTTGGTAGTTCTAAAGTTATTCGTGGTGGCTCATGGAATAACATTGCCATAGGCTGTCGGTCTGCAGAACGTAGTTACTATTCACCTAATAGCTGTGATGTTCTTGTAGGATTTCGTTGCGTGCAAGCAGTGAAATAAAATATTATATAATATAGAAGAAAAAAAAGAATTTAAGTAAATAAAATTTTGGAGGTGATGACCTTAAAAAATGTAGGTAACCCTATACTAAAGTGGTATAGGGTAAACATTGAGGGTTTGTTTTTTTATACCCTCTTTACGATACGGAGGTGGATTAAATGAAAAATGGTAAACTTGTAATAATTATAATGTGGGTTTTCTTTATGCCATTTATATGTACTGGAGTAATGGCAGCAGAAAATCTTGTAAAAAATTCTGGTTTTGAGGATTATGATGGTAATAAATTTACTGATTGGGATTTATCTTTTTCCTCAAAGCAAAATAAAGATAAACTTTGTGCAGATTATACTGTTACTGGAGATGCGCATACAGGCAAGAATGCTATTAAAATAACAATGAATCCATTGAGAGAAGTTCTATTTATATATGCTCAGGCAGGTATAAAAATTTCACCGGATAAAAAATATTATGCAGAATGTTGGATTAAAAAAGAAAAGGTAGGTAGACTTATAATTGCTGTAAGGTGGGAAAATGAAAAGAAGGTGATTATAGGGGATGAGAGTACGATAGCATATCTTTATTCTGGAAAGGAAATAAGTGAATACACAAAATTTACATTTAAAGCTGAAGTTTTGCCACCAGCGGATGCATTATTTGCTACTATAGTGGTAAAGGTAGATTGGCGTGATGCTACTTCCGTAGATTCAAGCAACATATTTATTGATGATATTGTATTGGAAGAAAGATGAGTTGTGTTTGAATTTGATAATTTCCTGTGACTTGCCACAGGGTTACCATATTTTGTCATTTGTGATGGGTATCGTATTTTCCATTTTTATTGCATCGCATTATTATTTTGTGTATAATTCATGTTGTGAATTCAAAAAATAATATTGATGAAAAATTGAAAGAAATAGTCAATAAAGTTGTTCAAACCTTCCAGCCAGAAAAAATTATTTTATTTGGTTCGTATGCGTGGGGAGAGCCGACTGAAAATAGCGATGTGGATTTGTTTGTAGTTAAACAAACAAGTGAATTAAAAAGAGAACGTCAGCTGAAATTGAGATATCTGTTTTTAGACTTTGACATAGCGGCAGATGGATTAGTATTTACTCCTAGTGAAGTAGAAGAAAGAATAAAAATGGGAGATTTTTTTATTAGAAACATTATACACAAGGGTAAATTACTTTATGAGTCAAAATAATCTCTATCAAGAGTGGTTTGTTAAAGCGGAAGAAGATGAACTTTCAATTAATGCTATACTTACAGAAAAGGGAGCTCCATCTACAGCCTGTTTTCTTGCTCAGCAGATGGCAGAAAAATATATCAAGGGGTTTTTAGTTTTTCATAAAAAAGAATTCCCAAAATTCATCAATTAGAGAAATTATTGCAATTATGTAAAGAGATAAGTTTTTCTTTTAAAGAATTAAATGAAGAAGCGGTACTCCTTTCTGAATTTTATATTGAAAGCCGATATCCTGGAGACTGGCCTAAATTTTCCTGGGATGATGCCAAAAAAGCCTATAACTCTGCCTTAAAAATTAAAGAATTTGTTTTGGACAAAATAGAAAAATTTTGACAACTTTTAAAGAAAAAGAGGATATTTCTGTTTTGGTTTGATGGTATAATTCTATATTGACAGTATGGATTGAATTGTTATAATATAAAAATTATTAGGGGATGTAGCTCAGTTGGGAGAGCGTCCCGTTCGCAACGGGAAGGTCGGCGGTTCGATTCCGCTCATCTCCACCAAAGCAATAATATTTATGACAAATTGTTTTAGACATATAGATAAAGAAGCTATTGCAGAATGTACTATTTGCAATAATCCAATTTGTACCGCATGCCATATCAAAATTTTAAAAATGGATTATTGTGAAGATTGCGCAGAGGAATTAATAGAAAAAGGTATAGCAGCTCTACTGCAGAAAGTTTATGAATACAGCCCTGAAAAAAGAATTTATCAGAGGATTAATGTTCTTGCAGGTGTTGATATCAATACACGAAATTCAGAAGAGGTTGTTTTTAATGGTGTTCTTATTAATATAAGTTCTATGGGTGCTGCAGTAGTTGTAGATAAAGAATTGGATATTAAAACTCAGGTATTTTTGGATTTTCAAATTCAAGGCGAGGAAAAATTTGAAAATATCCAGGGAAGTATAGTCCGAGCAGAAAAATTATCTGACAGATATTATTGTTTTGGTGTGACTTTTATGAATCTTGGAAATGACCAGATAAAACTCAATAGATTTATATTTAACCAGAACAGGAAAAAATATCTGAAAGACCAAGAAAAAATTGGGTTCGTCTAATGTCCTATATAGTTTTTGCCAGAAAATATAGACCTAAATCTTTTAGTGATATAGTTGGTCAGGAACATATAACTACAACTCTAAAAAATGCAGTTATTTCCAAAAGAATAGCTCATGCCTATTTATTTGCCGGACCACGTGGAGTTGGAAAAACTACTACTGCCAGAATTTTAGCAAAAGCAATTAATTGTGAAAAAGGTGCTAATGCTGAACCTTGCAATGAATGTTCAATATGCAAAGAAATTTCTTCAGGAGCATCACTTGATATCATAGAAATGGATGCAGCATCTAACCGTGGAATAGATGAAATAAGAGAATTACGGGAAAATGTGCGGTTTACACCTACCAGATGTTCTTATAAGGTATACATAATAGATGAAGTGCATATGTTGACAGAGCCGGCATTTAATGCTTTGCTTAAAACTTTAGAAGAGCCGCCTGCTCATGTTATTTTTATACTGGCTACAACAGAAGCAAATAAAATTCCACTTACAATTCAGTCGCGATGCCAAAAATTTTATTTTAAGCGAATGACTGTTCAGGAGATAATTGATAATTTAAATCAAATTGCAAAAGGCGAGAATATCAAAGTGGAAAAAGAAGCTTTGGCATATATTGCAAGAGCAGTTGATGGTTCACTAAGAGATGCTCAGAGTATTTTTGACCAGCTCATAAGTTTTACAGAGAATGAAATCAAATATAAAGATGTAACATCTGCTTTAGGAATAGTTGATATAGAAGAGTTTATAAAATTTGATACAGCAATGTATAATCAGGATACAAGAGCTGGTTTGAAATTAGTAGATGAACTTGTTAAAAAAGGTTGCAATATACCAAGATTTGTAAAAGATTGGCTTCAATATGCACGAGATTTATTAATGTGCAAAATAAAAATGGAAGAAATAGTAGATATTGAAACATCACTTTTACCTACAATCAAACAGCATGCAGATAAGTTTTCAATACAAGATATAATGGAGAAAATAAGCATTTTGTCAGATCTTGATGGAAAATTAAAACGTTCAGATCAACAGAGGTTATTAGTGGAAATTGCTGTTATAAGACTTATAAAAACGGCAAGCCCTATACCCGAGCAAAGCGAGCGGTATAGTGAAGATAAGTATATTGGCTCGGCAACCAAAGAGAATGGTGGAACCATGACTGAAAGGAATACTGGAAGTACAAATAAAACATCAGAGAAAAAAGTTCCTGTTGAAGTTTCTGAGACCAAAGGGAATGGTGTAACCAAAAACGTGCAGGTGAGACTGAAAGGAATACTGGAAGTGAATACTCAGGATAACGCTGAAAAAATATTAAGTGTAAATGAAATTGAAGAGGTCCCAAATTCAAAAGACACCAAATTGGATATTCAAAAAATAAAAAAAATGTGGCAGTTTGTTCTGGAAAAAATAGGGCAGGAAAATAAACGGATACATTCACTTCTTATAAATGCCCAACCTGCTAAATATGAAAATGATACAATAATGATTGAGGTTGTAAATGATTTTAATAAAGGAAGTTTGGAAAGACCAGAAAATAAAAAAATAGTTGAAGTAGTGTTTGAAAATGAAATGCATACTAAAGTAAGATTAAAATTTGTTGTTAAAAAAACACATATTTCTGAGACTGAAAGGAATACTGGAAGTGAGACCGAAGGGAATGATATAGGTTCGACTGAAAGGAGTTCTCCTGAGCGAATGACCGAAAGCGTAAGTCCAGTTGTGGAGGAAACCATGACTGAAGAAAATGGTGTTTCTACTAATACAGTTAAATCAGGTGAATCAAAAATAGCTACTGATAATCCACAAATATTAAAATCTGCAAAAAATATTTTTGGGGGTAGGATTGTTCGCTGAATCTTTAGAAAAATTAATTCAAGAATTAGAGAAATTGCCTGGTGTTGGTCCTAAAACCGCGCAGAGATTGGCATTTTATATTTTAAAATCAAATTCAGAAGAAGCGAAAAATTTGACCACAGCAATCACTGAGGCAAAAGCTAAAATCGGCTATTGTAAGTCTTGCAATAATTTTGCAGAACAGGAATTGTGTGGAGTTTGTTCTGATTTAAAAAGAGATAGTTCTGTTATATGCGTTGTGCATAATCCAATTGATGTGATTGCTATTGAAAAAACTTACAGTTACAATGGAGTCTATTATGTTTTAATGGGTGCGCTTTCTCCATTAGACGGCATAGGTCCTGATGAGTTAAAAATAACCAATTTAATTTCTCGTCTGAAATCTAATAATGTCAAAGAAGTAATTTTGGCAACAAATGCAGGTGTAGAAGGTGAAGCAACTGCACTATATTTATCTAAATTAATCAAACCACTAAACATAAAAACCAGCAGAATTGCTTCAGGTTTGCCAGCAGGTGCAGATATAGAATATGCAGATTCTGTTACACTTGTTCGCGCACTTGAAGGCCGCCATTTAGTTTAAACAACAATGAAAGATAAACCTATTGTAGCAGATTATGGATTTCCTTATGGGACAAGCAAATATCCAATTGAATTAAATATAGAAGTTAAAAAATTCTTTCCTAAATGTAAAATTGCTTATATTACACCTCCAACAGAAGTTTTTGGCAACGAACTTGTAAATGAATTTAAAAAGCCATCAACAAATATTTGTTTTATATCACTTGCGCATATGCATTTTTGTATACAAGAATTAGCAGAAAAAGGGTTTCTTATGCCTCTTGATGAATTATTACCTAAAAAAATATGGTTTGGTGAAAAAAGACAAACCATAGCCGAAAAAATTAATGAAAATTTAGTTCAAGTGTCAGACAATATATTTAATGGACATATTTATGGTATACCTAAAAATATAGCATTTGGAACATTATTTTACAGAAAGGATATATTGGACAAATATGGTTTTTTGGGGGGTCCAAAAACATGGGAAGAATTAATATTTCAATGTAGTGAAATGTTAAAGAATGGAAAAAATGACTTGTGGGGTTATATGTTTCGTGGTGGGAAAAGAATAGGAGAAAATTTCATTGAATATTTATGGTCAAATGGCGGGGATATTTTTGACACAGAGAAAAATTTAATTATAAATAGCAAAGAATCCGCTGAAACTTTAGATTTTTTCCATAAACTCATTCACAAATATAAATTTTTTCCAAAAGATTATTTAACTCGTGATAATTATAAATTTGTAGATGACTTTATGTATGGCAAAGGTATATTCCTTCATCATTGGACAGATGCAATATTAAATTTTGTTAAATGTAAAAAATCAAAAATAAAAAATAAATTTGGATATATGCTTACTCCTATTGGACCTTCTGGCAAAAACCATTTTTCACTTGCTGGAGGTGGAAGTTATGTAGTCCCAAAGAATACTAAATATATTGAAATAGCAAAAAAATTATTTTGTTTTTTCTCAAACCCTAAAATGTGCAAAAATTTAGATAAGAAATGGAATTGGCCATTTTCAAGGTTTCAATATGTATTTGATGAACCATTGCAGTCTCAACCATATTATATAAAATTCAATCCTGCTTGTGCGAGTAAATTGCTTTCTAATGGTAGATTTTTCTCAAGTATTCCTTTTTATTATAAAATATATCCTGCAATCAATAAAAATGTATCTTTATGTTTGAGTGGTGAAATAAAAATTAAAGATGCACTAAAAAATATGGAAAATGAAATAGAAAGTATTATTAATGAAAGGAAATATTCTAATGTTATTAAAAAGGGCACAGAGTTTATGAAAAATAATTTTGAAAAGAGTATTTCTCTGTCTCAAATTTCAGAATATGTAGGATTAAGTCATACACATTTTGCGCATATCTTCAAAAAAGAAACAGGACAAAGTGCGATAAAGTATTTGCAGGATATTAGGCTTAAAAATGCTATTAGATTATTAAAACAATATCCAAATGTGAGTGTAAAAAAAGTCGCTTATGAAAGTGGTATTACTGATCCTAAATATTTTGCCAGAATATTCAAACGTTTAACAGGAACTACTCCGGAGCACTATAAAAATAGTTGTAATAGCTTAGCCGTTATAAGTTAAATTTTTAAGTATTTGTATTTTAAATATATTTTAATTTGTAGTTGCTGATTTATCAGCTGATTTTTTGCCGATGAATCGGCAACTACATAAACATTATATAGCTATTTTGATTATCTTTTTTAACGGTTTTTACAACGGCTAAACTATTTTAAATAGTTTTCATCAAACTAAATAGCAAGATTGTCCACCTGTATAGCAAAATAGTCCACTTATTAGCAAAATACACCCCTAAATAGCAAGTTCATTGCCTTGCTAATTTCCATAAATATAGCATACTTATATTAGGCAAAATATCAGTGATAAAGTAAAAATAGACTTAAGACGATAGACATTAGACTAATAGATTTTAGTCTGTAGTCTACTGTCTGAATTGTGCGCTGTAGGTAATTAAGAATTTACTTTAAATAGCTAATCTATTACAATACAAATAATAAACAGAAAATTATTACCATTGTTAATAATTAGGGAGCTATATGATTAAAAAAATAAAAGTAGCAGTGAAAATGCTGGTTATTTTTGTTTTATTTATAGTGGGGAATATCTCAGCTCAGGAACAAATAGATATTATTTCTGGGAAAACAGGGCTTGCTTCTGGTTGGGAAATTTCAGTTTCAAAATGGTGGGGAACTATTGTAACTGAAAACATGGAAATAGTAAAAGAAGGGAAAGCTTTGTCTATACAGATAGATATAGATCCTAATACTGGTAAACCATGGAGCGGTGCAACTTTTTCTGATAAAGATACTAAAGAGTTTTCAAATGCGATAATGATTAAAAAATCTTATTTAGAAGATGGGATTTTGAGTTTTTATATAAATGGTGGTAAAGATATATTAGGACGTTTTCAGGGAAGCCAAGATATACAAGTTCTTTTGGGATTTTTAAAACGTGATAATACTAAATGGATACCAAAAGCAGGAGAAGTGTCCAGATATATACTAATAAAAGAATATTTAGATGGGAAAACTATAGATAATGATTCTGATACATGGCAGGAAGTAAACATTCCTATAAAGCTATATTTAGACAAAGTTAATATTGATGAAATTATAGGTATTATAAGTATATCTTTCCAATTTTACGGCAGTTCTACTCCACAATCTGGTTTTTATATTACTGATGTAAAAATTTCTCCTGCCAAGCAAGAGGTGAAAAATATACAAGATAAAGTAGAAGAAGATGTGTATTTTTCTGAATTTAATGATTTGGATAAAAGTATTCTTATGCCTGAAGAAATAAAAATAGAAGGACCTAATTATATTGTTTCAGGCAAACCAAGATTTCTTATAGGGACAGAATTAGCAGAAGGAGATTTTAATACAGCGACATCAGAGAAAATAACTACACCTGGATATGCCCAAAAATACAAATGGATATATGAAAAAATTATGGGATATGAAGAAGCACAAAAATTAGGATTTGACACATTAGGTTTTTTCTCTTCAAATGGATGGGTTCAAGAAAAATATAGTTCTAATATAAGGACATTAGATGATAAAAGCAATGAATCCCGACATGATAGATTTATAAAAGAGATAAAATTACCTATTTATGTAGATTTTACAATGTTTCCCTGGGCAGGTGGACAATTAGCAAATACTAAATTAATACCTGAAAAAGCCAAATCAGACCCAAATTTAAAACAACATTGGTTGCTATTTGATCCAGATAATGAAGATGGAATGAAACTATATAAAACTTATTGGGCATACGGGACAAAAAAAGTTGTAGAAAACGATGGAAATCCACTTTTTTACGAATTATTTAATGAGCCATCATATTTTTGTGAATGTGATGAGAATCGTAAGAATTTTGCAGTCTGGTTGGAAACGAAATATAAAAATATAGAAGAATTAAATAAAATATGGAATACAAAATATTCATCTTATGAAGAAGTTGCTCAATTTAAAAGTAAAATTGGAAATATAGGTTTATATGTAGATTACGCAAAATTTTTAGAGGATAGATTTGTCCAAATAAACAAAGAAGGAATAGAAACAATAAAAGCAATTGATACACGAAAAAATGTGCAAATTACTTGTCAGCCAATGGGTAATGTAGCAGCAGATCCACATACGTCATCATATAATTATTACAAGCTAAATAAAATTTTCAATACAATACAAGCTCCTACATCTGCAGGAGGAAAGGGTTATGGAATAGGTTCAAAAAAACCAACAAAAGAACTTATTGATACATCTATTCAAAATTTAGAAGCAGTAAAAAGCAGCATAACAATGAGTATATTGCGAAGTATTGCTCCAGATAAACCAATAGTAGATGGGGAGATGGCATATCCACAACCAACACGAGAAGGAATGAAGAATGCATTTTGGAATGTTATGATGCGCGGAGAAAATGCAGGTTATCTTTTTGTGTGGACAAGAAGAGCTTGGGATTGGAAACCAAATACACAAGAAGGTGGAATAGCACTTGCTAAACGTTTTCCATATTTAATATTAAATCCTTATGGATATCCTACTTCATCATTACCTGGAATTTTAGATTTCAAAAAGGAAATGTTATTAGTAGATGATATAGTAGTGCCAAGACCCAAAGGAATAAAATCTGAAATAGCATATTTGCATTCGTACTCATCTCGTAGATTTGCGTATATTTCAAAAGAGCCAACAATGTCTGAAGAAATGATGAATTATTATGCTGCATTAGAATATAGTCATTATCCTTTTGATACAATACTTGAAGAGCAGATACGAGATGAGAATGCACAAAAGAAATACAAAGTAATAGTTGCAGGTGGTATAAATTATGTAGAGCCGAAAGTGAAAGAAAATCTTGATAAGTTTGTTCAAGACGGCGGAATTTTGATATTAGGGTTGGATACAATAGCATACGATGAATACGGGAATAAATTAGAGAATAAGAATTGGGCAGGAGTGGAAAGTGCTATAAGCAAACAATCCAAAATAGGAGAAATAACATTACATTTCCCGCAGACGAATTTACTCAAAGGGAAAATACGTGGATTATTAAACAGAGATGTAGAAGTTCAAACAGCAGAAATAATAGGTAGTGTAGAAGACAAACCAGTTATTACGATGAAGGAATATGGCAAAGGCAAAATTTATTATATAGGAGGATTATTTAGAGACTATCATTTAATGTCAATAATTGTAAGTATATTAGAAAAAGAAAAAATCAATATACCAGTTCAGGTGGTAGATAAAGAAAGTAAGTTAGTGCCAAATGTAGAAATGGTATTAATAGATAGGGGAGATACAAAAGCAGTATTTCTATGGAATTGGGATTTGTATACAAAGTTAGGCAAAGTAATAATTCCAAGTGATTTCATTAAAGATAGTGTCTATGTGTATGAACCATTAGAAGGCAAATTGGACATAAGTCCAAGTGGTAAAAAGCAATGGAGTAGTAAAGAGTTACAAGAAGGTATATGGACAATACTCCAGCCGCAAAATAGAGTATTAATAGTATTTTCCAAAAACCCATGGAATAAAACAAAACTTAATGAAGTTATGCAAAATTTGATACCGAAAGAGTATGAAAAAATAGCAATAGTGGAAAGGAACAAAGAGGAAAAACAAAAAAAAGATGAGACAGAGGGAGAAAAGAAACGAAACTTTGAAGTTAATCCTAATAATTGTTGGACAGTGGATATACGGAAATGGACGAACAGAGATTTTGTGGATAGGGTTGAAGGAGATGGAGAAGGCGGTTGGACGGATCAGGGCAGACAAAATAGTTTAGAAGAAATGGACTATGGAATACAAACGTTATTAAATGTGCCTTATGATATAATTAGACCTGATTTCAATAGAGATACATCTTGCATAGTGATGAGTTCAAAATCAATGAAAGGTGGCATAGAGAAGGTTGAGGGTATATCAGTAAACAAACAGGCAAAGAGATTATTTTTTCTTCATGTAAGTGCATGGACAGGAGGGCAAAGAGAAAGTTCGCACAAATATATAATCCATTATTCTGATAAAACAAAGATAGAACAGGATATTTATTCAGATAGTATGAATCCAGAAAATGCACAAATAGCAGATTGGTGGAATCCAAAAGATTTAAATGATAAAGTTCGTGTAGGATGGAAAAACAGTAAAGACAGAGGATTATATATTTATGAATGGAGAAATCCAAATCCTGAAAAAATAGTAGAAACAATAGATATTATATCATTCAATACCCAACTTGTTCCGATAATATTGGCAATTACTGGAGAAAAATTATAAAATTCTATAAATTCTCTTGTGGAGTTTTGGGAACTAGAATGATAAACTAATTATGTGTCTAAAAAATCGGTAGGAGATCAAACTTGATTGATTTTATGTTTATGCTTTTATTTGCTGTGAATGGTAGTGGAGAACAGGTTTCAATTTTGTCCAATATACCAGTTCCATCTGCTCGTTCTGTAGCAGTTAAAGAAAATATTGCCTATATAGTAGGGCAAAGTGAATTTGTTACTGCTGATATTACAGATGCTAAAAACCCAAAAATTTTAGGTAGGGCAAAGATCGATGGTGTAGGATATGATATTGAATTAAAAGGTGATTATGCATTTATTGCTGCAAGATTAGGTGGTATTCACGTTTACAAAATAAATGAACCTTCAAAACCCCAATACATAACCACTTATGATACTATTGAACAAGCTACAGGACTTGGAATAAATGGGAATATTCTTCTTTGCTGTAACAGAATGTTTGGTCTTGAACTAATTGATATTTCCAATCCAGAAAAACCAGAATATATTAGCAAAATAAAAACAGCAGAAGCACAAGGAGTAGCATCAAAAGATAATTATGCTTATGTTGGAGAACATTATTTGAAAGCATTAACAATAATTGATATTTCTAATCCTGCAAACCCAAAAAAAAATAAATCTGTAGGAGTTCAGGGAAATGCTTGGGGAGTTGTTATAAAAGATAATTATGCGTATGTAGCAACAGGGCATAAAGGACATGGAGTTTGTGTAGTGGATATTTCGGATCCTCAAAATGCTAAAGTAGTTGATTCATATAAAACGCCAGAATATTACAGGGTAGGTCCTGATTGTTGGGAAGTAGGAATAAGTGGAAATAATTTATTTTTAGTTGATGGAGATAATGGATTATTTATTTTTGATATTACACAACCAGACAAACTAAAATTAATAACTTCAATTGATACACCAGGATATGCGCATAATCTTGCAATAAAAAAAGATATTGTATTAGTTGCAGATTATGACAAAGGTGTGCAATTAATTTTAGCAGAGCAGTTAGCAGGTGAACAATATGTAGAAGCAGGTGTTCAGCCAAGAATTACTAATAAAAGAGAAATAGGTGTTATCAAATCTGAAAACATAATTAAATATGTTTCAAAAGGTCAGATAAGGTCTTGTTTTCTTGATGAGAATTATATTTATGTGGCTGTTGGAACAGAAGGATTGGAAATTTTGTCAATTAAAAATCCTGGAGAATGTATTGGGAAAATAAAAGATATAGGAGTGGTATATGATGTAGTAGTGCAAGATAATGTTGCTTATGTTTCGTGTGGTTCCAAAGGACTAAAGGTTGTTGATATTGAAAACAAGGAAAATCCAAAAGTAATTGGAAATGTAGGTATAGATAAGCTCATAACAGATTTATATTTGGTGGCAAAGGATAAACTTATAGCAAGGACAAGTGGTTGGGGAGATGCAAATTATATTGATATAACTGATTTAAAAAATCCCAAACTTGCAGGTAGTGATACAAAATTGGAACATTTTTTACATCAAGTTGCTGATACTATATATGATGATACTTATGCAGTTGCTGTAAATAGTTGGGCTATAAATATTTTAAAATTAGAGAAAAATGAGAGGGGACATAAAATGGATGTAATTTATAAAACTGAAAAGAATTCTTCATCTGTTTATGAAGGAGCAGCTTTTAAAGATAAATATTTATATGCAACAACAGGTTGGCTTGGGCAAATAATTACATATAATTTTGAAAATCCTTTATCTTTGCAAAAAGTGTCTGAATTAAAGCCACCATTAGGCAAGAAACTATATAAAATTTTCATTGATGGTTCAAAAGGATATATCACTACTGATGATTCTGTTATTGTTATAAATTTAGAAAATCCTTCAACTCCGGAATTTCTTGAAGAAGTTGAAATTCCCGGAATAAAAGATATTAATATTTATAAAAAAGTGATATATAAGAATAATTATTTCTATATATGTACTGGCTATTCAGGGTTATGGATATACCAAAAAAACAAATAAAAGGAGGGGGTATGATAAAAATATTAATTTTGTTATTAGTTTTTTGTTTTTCGCGTGGTATTGCAGGGGCAGAAGAATGGTTATTTAATGAGGAAAAAGATAAAAAATCACTTATTTGTTACTCAGACAATAAGCCAATAGAAATGAACATAGAATCTAATTTTCAGGCAACAGGTGGTGCTGAAGACAATGGGGGTTGTATAAAAGTAGATATTATTTCTGTTAGTTTAAGATCTGATGGTCGTCAAGTATATGTGATAGTGAATGATATAAAAAAAGACAAAAAATACAAACTTCAAATGTGGTTACGTGGTTCTGACGATTTAGAGGTGCAGCAAATTACACTTCAAGCAGTTTTACCTTGGAAAAGAATAGATGGTGGTAAATATGGTGAGACGAAGATATCTGTTACTACGAAATGGCAAAAGTTTGAAAAAGAGTTTGTTGCAACAGATGATGCTCCATCTGAAGGATGCAGGGTAATTCTTTTAGCAGGTGGCGAAAATATGTCGGGAAAAACAATATGGATTGACAATATTGTATTTATGCAAATTGACTAAATCTTTTCTCTCCCTGATAAGGGGGAGATAGAGGGGGTTAGGATGAGAGGAATAATATTTATCAGTATATTGCTAATTTGTTGTAGTGTGAAAGCAGAAGAGAATTACAAGAAATTTTCTGCACTTACAAAAGAAGATGTAATTACTAAAAGTTTTTCTATAGCTAAAACTTATTTTAATGATTATCAAGATCCTGAAACTTATGTATGCTACGGTGCACGTTTAAAAGAGAAAGATAGTTGGACATCTCCGGAAGATGTGAAAGCTAAAAAACCTGCTCCCTGGGGTTATGGCTCTCATATTGAAGATACTGCTTTGCATTGTGGACATTTATTAGGAGCTTTGATAAATGCATATAATGTCAGACAGGATCCTTTTTTGTATGAAAATTGTAAAAAATTGTTTAAAGCATTAAAGTTTATTTATTCAGTGTCACCAGTTCCAGGTCTTGTTCCACGTGGTCCACATCCTAATGATAAAACTGCTTGTTATGATGATTCTTCTATGGATCAGCATACTACGTATATAATAAGTCTTGCACTTTATGCTAATTCTTCTATAGCAGATAAGGAAGAAAAAGAGTTCATAAAGAAATCTTTACAGGAAGTGGGAGAAAGACTTGAAAAGTATGGGTGGTCAATAAAGCAGGCAGATGGCAAAACGCAATCACATGTTGGTTTTGCATGGACAGGTTTTGTGCCAGAACATGCTTCTATTTTACTACCAATTCTATTGGCACTTTATAAAGGAACAGGAAATAATCATTGGCTTGAATTATATGAGAAATATGGCACAGAAGAAGATTCTCGTCGTTGGAAACTTTTAGAGCCAGGCCCACATATCCAAATAAATGTCCATCCTATATATGCAAATCAGAATTGTTTCCGGTTAAATGCTTTTTATCAATTTGAGAATAATCCTGAAAGAAAGAAAATTATTTATGACCTTCTTGAGAAGTCCACAGATCTACAATTAGAAAGGGAGTTTCCGGGAAAGTGGTTTGAAGATTTGATAAAATTCCCTACAGAGAAAGTTGCTCAAGCGTGCAATTGGGAAGGGACTTCACTACAAGGTTGTGAAATCGCATGGAAGAAATTTCAGCCTTCATTTTTAGATATGGCTGATTGGAAAATTGCATCAGCAGCAAGTTTATCACATATCAGATTTCCGTTAGGTGGTTTTCATATGGTAATGTTAAGTGAACATAAGGAAATGATTAAAAAATATGTTCCTTATGTATGGGATATGATAAATATTGTAGACTTAAAAAAAACTTATGGCGGTGAAACTAATTATTTATTCACTGTAGTTTCTTTGTATCTATATGCATTTTATTTCAATCAGTAATAGGAGGTGTGTATGACGACTGTATTTTTTGTATTTTTAGTATTGATTTTAAATATTCCGTTTTTAAATGCCAAAGTAAAACTTCCTGCAATATTAAGCGATAATATGGTTTTGCAGGCTGACAAAACAATAAAAATTTGGGGGACTGCTGACTCAAAGGAAAAAATTACTATAATTATTGAAAATCAGAAAGTTAGTGAAACTGCAGATGAAAATGGTAAATGGATGGTGAAACTTGCTCCAGTTAAAGCAGGTGGCCCATATCAAATGAATGTTGAAGGAGAGAAAGATACAATTACTATTAAAAATATTCTTATAGGTGAAGTATGGCTTGGTTCAGGACAATCTAATATGTCGATAGCAGTTGGAAATGTAATGAATGCAAGTGAGGAAATCAGTAATGCTAATTATCCTATGATTAGATTATTTGGTGTTAAAAATAATTCTTCACTTAAACCTTTAGATAATGTTGAAGGCAGTTGGGTTGAATGTTCTCCACAAACTGTTAAGTGGTTTTCTGCTGTTTCATATTTTTTTGGTAGGTATCTTCATACAAAATTAAATACGCCTGTAGGTTTGATTGCTAGTGCCTGGCCAGGGACTCCTGCTGATCCGTGGACAAGCAATGAAACTTTTGAAAATAATACAGATTTAAAACCTATCTTTGATAAATTAGAGCAATTTATTATTCAGGAAAATAATGGGGAAAATAAAAAGAAAATAGATGAGTATGAGAGAAAATTGAAAGAATGGGAAGAATTAAGCAAAATAAAAGAACCAGAAAATACAGGCAAAATTATTCCACCTAAGCCTGTTAATCCATTTAGGTTTCCTTCTGCTCCAACAATATTATATAATGCTATGATTTCGCCAATCACTTCTTTTGCAATAAAAGGAGTGATATGGTATCAGGGCGAATCAAATGCTAATCGTGCTTATCAATACAGAAAATTATTTCCAGCAATGATAGAAGGTTGGCGAAAAGCATGGGATGATGATTTCCCATTTTTATTTGTTCAGCTTGCAAATTTTATGCCCAAAAAAACAGAACCTGCTCAAAGTGCATGGGCAGAATTGCGTGAAGCTCAATTGATGACATTGTCTATTCCAAATACAGCAATGGCTGTAATAATTGATATTGGAGATACAACAGATATACATCCAAAGAATAAACAGGATGTTGGTATGCGACTTGCTTTGCCTGCTTTGGCAAAAGTATATGGTAAAAAAGATATAGTTTATTCAGGTCCTATTTACAAATCTATGAAAATTGAAGAAAATAAAATACGTCTTTATTTTGACCACATAGGTAGTGGTTTGGGAGTACAAAATTCTGCAGAGTTAGTTGGATTTGCTATAGCTGGAGAAGATAAAAAATTCTTGTGGGCTAAAGCAGTAATTGATGGTAATACTATTGTTGTATCAAATGAAAATGTGGCAAAGCCAGTTGCAGTTAGATATGCATGGGCAGATAATCCAGATTGTAATCTATATAATAAAGAGAAATTGCCTGCTTCTCCATTTAGAACTGATGATTGGGAAGGTATAACTTATAATAATAAATAACTACAATTTTATTACGTAGCCTTTTAAGATGTTGCCTTCTTTTTTTATTTCAAGGAATTTATTTCCGGTCATATTGCACCATGCAGGTAAATCTTTTTCAAAGCCTGGGTCATCTGCTGTGATTTCAAGAATTTCACCTGATTGCATCTTTTCAAGTTCAAGCTGAGTTTTAACCACAGGCATAGGGCAAAAAAGGCCAATACAATCCAGTGATTTTGTAATGTTCATAATATTTATTATTTTTTGTAGATGCAAAGCATAAGCTTTGCTAAATAAATCATATAAATAAATTTACTTTTGCATCTTTAGCCTCTGCAAGATAAGTTGATGCACCTGCAAATTCATTAACGTCACTAATTAAACTCTCCTTGGATAGTCCCATTACTGAGCAGCTTGTTGTACAAGCAATATATTTTACATTCAATTGTTTTGCAAGTTTCATTAAATCTTCTAAAGATGCCATTTTGGTTTTTTTCATAAGTTTCTTCATCATCCATGGTCCTAAGCCAAACATATTAAGGCGTGAAAGTGGTAAACCCCGGTTCATAAAATTCAGCATTTTTTGCATTATCATTTGTGGTTTTGCAGGTACAAAGGTTGTTTTCTTTAAAGTATTTAATCCCCAAAATGTAAAAAATATGCTTACTTCCATATTACTGGCTGCAGCAGTTGTAGCAAGTGTGAATGCTGCAATTGCTTTATCTAATTCTCCTGAAAATAAAATTATTGTCATTTTATCTTTCATTTGTACAGGTGAATTTTCTTCAGTCATTTTTCTCTCCACATTTTGGGCAAATTTTTAATTTCTCATTGAATAAATTATCGCATTTTTTGCATTTTAGAAGTGTTATCGCACAATTTTCGCAAAAAACAGGAGCAACACATTTAAATAATAATTCACCTTCACAAAAAGGGCATTTGCATTTTTTCTCTTTCATTTCGTGCCTCCTTGTTTTTTCTTATAATTTTCTATTGCTTTGTGTAATGCATCTGCACCAAGATTTGAGCAATGCATTTTATTCGGTGGAAGTCCGCCGAGTTCCTGAGCAACTGATGCATTTGTTATTTTTAATGCTTCATCTAATGTTTTTCCTTTTCCCATTTCACTTACCATTGACGAAACAGCAATAGCTGCTCCACATCCAAATGTCTTAAACTTTACATCTTCCAAAATATTATCCTTAACTTTTATATAAAAAGTCATCATATCCCCGCAAACAGGATTTCCAATTTCTCCAATACCATCAGCGTCTTTTATTTCTCCTACATTTCGTGGATTCTGAAAATGTTCCATTACTTTTTCTGAATAAAACGGCATAATTTCCTCCTTAAATAGTGTAAAAATTTACTGATAATTGTAGGGGCAGGTTTACCTGCCCGTTTATTGGGCGAGTAAACTCGCCCCTACTAATGTTCATATGTATGTTCGTAATCAGTGCCCGGACCTGCAATCTGACGTTTGCCTGTTTTAATAAAATAAGAATACAACGGCGATAACTCCCGCAGTCTTTGGACAATTGGCGGAAATTCTGCTAAAACATAGTCTATATCGTTATCATCATTATATTTTGAAAGAGTCATTAGAACTGAACCTTGAGCTATAGCAGTATCTGTTTTTATAGCAGATAAAATATGAGACATTTTTAGCGATTTTGAAGTGCAGGCAGATCCACTTGTAACGGAAATGTTTTTTTGGTCTAAAAACAAAAGCATTCCTTCGCCTTCAATAAATTCAACTGAGAAGTTTACATTATTTGGAAGTCTTAATTCAGGATGGCCATTCAAATATAAATGCTCTATTTTTTTAGGCAATTCAGCAATTAAACGATTGCGTAAATTAAGCAATTTTTTGTAATTTTCGCTCATTTCAATTTTCGCAATTTCACAAGCTTTGCCAAAGCCAACTATACAGGGCACATTTTCTGTGCCAGCGCGTCTACCGTTTTCCTGAATACCGCCATCAATTTGCGGTATTATTTTCACACCTTTTTTTATGTAAAGTGCTGCAGTGCCTTTTGGTCCGTACATCAAAGAAGAAGATATAGTCAACATATCAACTCCTAAATCATTTACATTAACAGGAATATGTCCTGTTGTGCATACTGCATCTGTATGAAATAAAACACCTTTTTTATGAACAATCTTTGATATTTCAGATATAGGTTGTATTGTTCCAATTTCTGGATTTGCATGCTGAATAGAAACAAGTATAGTATCATTTCTTATAGCATTTTGGATATCGTCTGGTGAAACTAACCCATATTTGTCAACAGGAAGATAAGTGACTTCAAATCCATTTTGACTTAAACGTTTTGCAGAATAAAGAACAGAAAAATGTTCTACACTTGAGACAATTATATGTTTTCCTTTTTGATTATAGCTTTGGGCAATACCTTTAATAGCAAGATTATTAGATTCAGAAGCACATGATGTAAAATAAATCTCATCTGCTTTTGCTCCAATGAGATTTGCAACTTGTGTTCGTGCATTTTCTATAGCATCTTTAGATTTTGCGCCAATAGAATGCATGCTTTGAGCATTACCATAAAATTCTAAAAAATACGGCAGCATTTCATTATATACGCGCTCATCAATTGGTGTATTAGAATGATTGTCTAAATATACTTGTTTCATATAGCCAAGATTATAAATTATAAAATCCAAAAAATCAATGCAAATTAGAGGCATTTCCCCAAAATTTTGTTATAAATTGAGGAAATCACAGATGAATAAAGGATTTTATAAAATTAGAAAGTGGAAATGAAATTTTTATGTAGAAGTTCGCCTAGGCGAACGTATAAAGAAGAAAATACCGGGGCTAAAGCCCCTTCTACATTATTATTATTGTTTTGTGAAAATGACATCTTAGGTGCATTGAATTGTTTGCAAATGTTTGTACTATTTTTATAAAAATGGGAAAACTTCTCTGCAAATTATTATTGACATAAATTCAGAAATTTAGTAAAATCAGCATATACTGATTTTTAAGAATTGACTGAATAATCTAAAAAGGGGGTGAGTAAAATGGCTAAAAGAAATAAAAAAGAAACATGTTGTGATGCAAACGGTATAAACAATATGAGTTGTTGCAAAGTTGAGGCATTGGTGAGTGTGGATGAACGTGGGCAAATGGTGTTGCCAAAAGAAGTTAGAGACAAAGCGAATATCAAATCTGGTGATAAATTAGCAGTGGCAAGCATGGGGGATAATAAAAAAACGTGTTGTATTTGTTTGATAAAAGTTGAAGAACTTGCAGGTATGGTAAAAAACATACTTGGACCTGTGATGGAAGAAATAAATAAAGGAGGTAAAGAAAAATGAGTAAAAAAGCGGGTATAGTTAATATGGTAGGTGGAGCAATTTCATCTGTAGCAGGGTTGTTAGGAGCTACTTGTGTTGTTTGTGCTCCTGTTTGCGGTGGTGCAATACTTGCAGGCCCATTTGCATTTTTGTTAGGAGCAGGGACAGTAGCGTTTTTGCACAAACATAGCAAAATTTTTGTAGCAGTTGGAATACTATGGTTTTTTTTAGGGTTGTTTTTAATATTTCGGCAAATGGCGCGAAAAAAATTAAGTGGTTGTCAATGTTCTGGATCCGAGGAAACAAAAAAACAGTAATAACAATAAATAAAGAAGGTGATCTAAAAATGAATAGAAAAACTGCTGTAACTAATATATTAAGTAATGTAACTGGGATAGATATAAATGGTATTGAATATCCGGATAGTACAGATCAGTCTGAAAAGACAAAGATTTGGTCACAGACAAGAATATACAAAACAGATAGTCATTTTGATTTTTATGATACTTTGAATCAATGGAAATACAGATGGGGAATAGGGCGTATGAATGCTATTGTTACACCTGGACTTTGGGCATTGGGTACTCCAGATGAAAATTCACCTGTATTAGTATCTGCTAATTATCGTATGAGTTTTGATGTTTTAAGAAAAAATTTAGAAGGGGACAATGCATGGATTTTAGTTCTGGATACTAAAGGCATTAATGTCTGGTGTGCGGCTGGTAAGGGTACTTTTGGAACTGAAGAAATCGTAAGACGTGTTCAAACATCAGAATTAGAAAAAAAAGTCAAGCATCACAGGTTAATTGTTCAACAATTAGGTGCACCTGGAGTTGCATCGCATGAAGTTGAAAAACAAACAGGATTCCGTGTAGTTTATGGACCAGTACGTGCCAAAGATTTGCCTGCTTTTTTGGATACTGGCAGGGTTACTTCATCTATGCGTTTGGTTACATTTAATTTAGCAGAGAGAGTTATTTTGATTCCTATGGAATTACGATTTGTTTTTCTACCTGTTTTACTGGCTACTATTATATTATGGTTTGTTACTGGCCCTACTATAGCTTTAAGTATAGCTGGTATTATGATTACAGGTATTGCAATTCCAGTTTTGCATAATATTTTGCCTGGGAAATGGTTGACTACAAAAGGTGCCTTTTGGGGATTTTTGCAAGCATTAGTAATTAGTTTAATTTTGCCTATGTCCATCTGGCAGTTCATACCTTTTTTAGCTGCTAATGTTTCAGCTTCAGCGTTTATTGCACTTAATTTTACAGGTGCCACTACTTATACTTCTGTTAATGGTGTGCGTCAGGAAATCAAAACAGTAATTCCCTGGATAGCAGTTGGAATAGTTACAGCACTGAGTATTTGGATAATCCAATTTGTTTGGAAGTTTATATAAAAGGGGTGATAATATGAAAACTATAACTACTTTAGAACTTGAACAAAGCAAATGCACAGGTTGTGGCAGATGCATAGAAGTTTGTCCGCACAATGTTTTTCAAATCAGAAATAAAAAAGCTGAGATTATTCATCTTTTAGATTGTATGGAATGTGGAGCCTGTCAGAAAAATTGTCAGGCACAAGCTATATCTGTAGAAGTAGGTGTAGGATGTGCTGCTGCTATGATGATATCAGCACTAACAGGACAAGAAGCAGCTTGCGGTTGTGGTTCAGATAAAACTAAAACTTTACAAAATACTAGTTGTTGCGGATAAAAATTTAACTTCAAGAATTAAATAAGGAGGTGAGTATAATGGCTGAAGATAAAATAAAGAAAACTATTATTGATACCTCTAAAACATTAAAGCCAGATATGGTTGCATATAGAATTGTTAAAGAAATGGATTATCTTAAAATAGGGGAGACTTTAGAGGTGATTATTAAAGATAACAAAGGAATTCTTGCAGACATTAAAACATTTTGTGATTTAACAGGCCATATTTTCCTTGGTTCAGAAAAAAAGGAAGAAAACAAACAAAGTTTGTTTATTAAGAAGGGTGAACAAAAGAAAAACAATAACAAAATGACAGTTATTATTTCTACAGCTCGGTTAGAACAAGTGCTTTTACCTTTTTGTAAGGCATTAGCTGCAGCTGTATTGGGAATGGAAGTAAATATTGTATTTGAAGGAGCAGGTGTGCGGCTGTTAAAAAAAGATTATCACTCAAAACTTTCAGGATTTAGTGGTATTCTTTTTACTGGACTCGTAAAAAAAATACTGAAAAATCAAATAGGATGGCCTGTCCCTGAAGAGACTATAGCAATTCTGGAAGATTTAGGTGCAAATTTTTATATATGCGGACCATCAATGCCTGGTTTTGGTGTTAAAGAAGAGGAATTAGCTGTAAAAAAATATATTATAGCAGCAATAATTACAACTACGAATTTGTTGGCTAATTCCAATATTCATATATTTTCTAAAGCAGAATTCTCAAGATCGTAAAAATTAAAAGGAGAGGTGTTATGGACGATAAAGCTAAAGAATTGATAGCAATTGGTGCATCGGTTACTGCAAATTGTCAGCCTTGTTTAAACTATCATGTCAGTAAGGCAAAAGAAAATGGAGCTAATGAACAGGAAATTGAGGAAGCAATAGAAGTAGGAAAGATGGTAAGAAAAGGTGCAATGGGTAAAATGGACAAGGTTATTTCAACAGTAATTAAAAGTGTTGAAGCATTTAATGATGATGCAGAAAAAGGCTGTGGATGTAATTAAATAAAAATCTTTTTAATCATGTTTCATCGCTTTGGATTTAAGTGTTTTTGGCATTAGCTCAATAGCATATCTTAAAGAGGTGCGTGGCATTTTCTTTTTGTTTTTTACAACATACTTAAATATCTCTTGTTGATGATGTCTGCTTGCTTCTTTCAATAACCATCCATATCCTTTTTGAACCATATCATCTTTGTCCAATAATAACTGATTGGTTATTTCTAAAATATCCGACAGGAATTTACCTTTTTTAGCTGGAATAATAAGAGATACAGCAGATGCTCTTTTCAACCAGATATTATCTGATTTACTCCAGTTTTTTAATTCTTTGATGTATTGTGGATATTTTTCAATAAAATTTCCGACAGAATGGTTGCAAAAACTATCACATTTTGCCCAATTATTGATATATTTTTTAATCCACCTCTCAAATATCATTACATCTTTTGGTTCAAATTGACTGGTCAAATTTGGAATCCAATAAGAAACAATAAAAGCTTCTTCGCAATAATCTGAAGCATAAAGTTTTTCACAAAAGGAGAAAACCTCTTTTTTGTTCAATTTCTTAACTTCTTGCCAGTATTTTTTAGCGATTTTGCGTACTATTTCGGTTTTTACGCCATAACACTTAATTTGTTCTTTAAAAAAACGCTGAAAACTTTGTTTAGTTTTTTCATCAGCATTGATTTTAAGTTCAGCTCTAATTTTTTGAATAAAGGTATTTATATTATTTAACATAACTCTGACATTATTACATAGCTATATAAATTTGCCAAGACTATTTTATATGTTTATGTAATGGGTTAGTGAAATACGGAATAATCTTTTATCTTTGTAGGGGCTGGCTTGCCAGCCCTTAATTATTGGGCGGATAAATCCGCCCCTACGCGATATAACGAAAAAAAAACCAAAGACTGACCCCATTACTAATAAATTAAAAATTTTCTTGCAAAAGTGTAAAAAACATTTATACTTAATGATGAAGATATTACAAAGTATAAAATGATGAGGTGTGAAATGAGATTGAAAGATAAAGTAGTTATAATTACAGGTGCTGGTCAGGGAATAGGAAAAGGATTAGCAATAAGATTGGCAAAAGAAGGTTGTAATGTTGTAGTTGCAGATATAAATTTTGATAATGCAAAATCTGTGTCTGAAGAAATTATAAATACCGGCAGAAAAAGTATTCCTGTAAAAATTGATGTAACTAATTCTAAAGATGTAGATGAAATGGTTAAAAAAGCTGTAGATAAATTCAAACGTATAGATATTCTTGTGAATAACGCAGGAATAATAAAAGCATTTGCAATTACTGATATGCCTGAAGAAGTATGGGATGCCATAATAAATGTGGATTTAAAGGGAACTTTTTTATGCACAAAAGCAGTTGCTAAGGTAATGGTAGAGCAAAAATATGGAAAAATAATAAACATAAGTTCTAAATCAGGTAAAAAAGGAGGGCTTTGGCTTTCTGCATATTGTTCTGCAAAATTTGGAGTAATAGGTTTAACTCAAAGTGTTGCACTTGATTTAGCACCGTATGGAATAAATGTAAATGCAATTTGCCCGGGAAATGTATTTTCAACTCCATTGTGGGATCAGTTAGACAAAGAGTATTCAAAAAAACTAAACATTCCACCTGCAGAAGTTCGTAAAAAATATATAGAAAAAGTTCCTTTGCAAAGGGAATGCACAGTAGATGATGTTGCTAACCTTTTAGTGTTTTTAGCTTCTGATGAATCTAATTATATGAGTGGACAGGCAATAAATGTTACAGGTGGTCAGGAGATGAGATGAATATTATATCTAAAAAAATAAAAAAAGAACTTGTGAAATATGGTAATTTAATTCAGGAAAAAGGATTGGTTATTGGCCCTGGCGGGAACATAAGCGCTAAATGTAATGATATAATTTATATCAAGTCAAGTGGTTTTTCATTTGATGAGCTTGAACCTGATGATTATATAGGAGTCAGGATAAGAGACGGAAAAGTTATAGAAGGAGATTCCAGACCATCTTCAGAAATAAATATACATCTTGCTTGTTATAGAAAAAATACTGACATAAATACTGTTGTTCATACTCATCCACCTTATGTTACTTCTTTAATTACAGCAGGTGTGAAATTAAAACCAATGTGGCCTGATTTTGTGGCGTATGTAAAAAATGTTTGCACATTAAAATATATTGCTCCTGGCGGTAAAAAGCTAATAGCTATTGTTGAAAAAGTTATCCCTAATTGTGAAAATATTTTATTGGCTAACCATGGTTGTATATGCGCAGGAAAAACTCTTAGAGAAGCATATTATAAGACATTAATTATAGAAGAAGCTGCAAAGACCCAAATTTTTGCAAGTTTAATAGGCAAGCCAAGATTTCTTACACAAAAGGAAGTTGAAGAAATCGCTGATTTTGAATTTGAAAAATACAGAAAGAAACTATTAAGAGGTAATTAAAATGCAAAAAACTTTAATTGAGGTATCAAAAAAAATAAATATTATAGGTGAATATGATGTTGTTGTTGTAGGCGGTGGCATTGCTGGTGTATCAGCAGCACTTGCAGCCAGTAGAAATAATGCAAAAGTTTGTGTAATAGAAAAAGAAAATGCATTAGGTGGGCTTGCAACACTTGGTCTTGTAGTTTTTTACCTGCCTTTGTGCGATGGTATGGGAAATCAGGTTATATCAGGAATAGGTGAGGAATTATTGAAATTGTCAGTTAAAGATGGATATGACAAAATTCCAGATTGCTGGCAGAAAAATGGGAATAAAAAGAGAATAAAAAAACACAGATATGAGGTTAAATTCAACCCTGCTTCTTTTATACTTACAATGGAAGAACAAATTTTGAAAAACAAAATCAAAATACTATATGATACACGATTTTGTGATGTGGTAATTAAAAACACTAAAATAAAAGCGCTTATTGTTGAAAACAAAAGTGGAAGAAATGCAGTATTATGTAAAACAGTTATTGATACTTCGGGTGATGCAGATGTTTGTTATAAAGCAGGTGAAAAAACAGTTTCACTTAATACTAATAGGAAAAGTGGATGGTTTTTTTTATATAATAATGGGAAAATTGAATTACGTGTAGTTGGTGATCCACTTTATACATACAAAACTTCCTGCAACAACGAAAACATTTTCAGGTGATAATTATGAAGATGTTACAGAAATGAATATTGCTGGCAGAAAATTAATTCTTAAAGAAATTCTGGAATTGAAAAAGAATAATAAAAACATCTATCCTATTCTTATTCCTTCTATTCCTCAATTCAGGATGACACGAAGGTTACAAGGAGTTTTTGAACTTGATGAAAAAGACAATAAAAAATTCTTTTATGATTCAATTGGAATGACAGGAGATTGGCGAAAAGAAGGTCCTATATTTTATATTCCGTATAGATGTCTTATAGGAGCCAAAATAGATAATTTAATAACTGCAGGAAGATGTATTTCAGTTACGACGACAGCATGGGATATTACAAGAGCGATTCCAACTTGTGCAGTAACAGGTGAGGCAGCAGGTACAGCAGCAGCAATATTATCTTCTAATAACGAAAATTTTTCAGATATAAATGTAGAAAAACTGCAAAATCAATTAAAAAAGCAAGGTGTTATCATAAACAGAAAATTTAGTGTAGCATAAAAATAATTTTAGGGATTGTAATTTTTAAAAAATCTGATACAATTTAAATGACCCTGCTGTGTTTGTGATGGATTGACAAATTTTGAGCCAACACCTTTTTGTAAGGGGCTTGAGCTTTAGATGTGGTGTGCATGTCCCGAAAGGGAAAGCCTGAAACATCTAAGAGAGCACCCACTTATACAAAAGGTTCAAATTGTTATTTCACACGGCACAATGCGGGGTTTTTTTTAAACTAAAGGAGTCGTAAAAATTCACTGAACTGCGTTATTCAGACTGTGTTATAATGGTAGCCGCAGGCTTTAGCCTGCGGAAAATATGGTGAAAGACAATACCGCAAGCTAAAGCTTGCGACTACCACTACTAAAATATTCACCAACGGGGTTCACTGAGTATTTACAAGGATTATATGACTAAAAATAAAATTACAGTAAATTTTGGAATAAATGGGGCTTTTCTTACAAGACGTTGGGAAAATCCTGAGAATTTTATGAAACTAACAGCAGAATGTGGTTATAAATACCATGAGTTCTGTTCAGATGCATTAGATCCATTCTTCAGTGGAGACAAAAAATACCAGTTAGAAACAGCAAAACAAATCGGTTGTTTTGCAAAAAAATATGGTGTTGCAATAACAGATTATTATACAGGTGTTGCTACTCACAGGTTTCATGGATTATCACATAGCAATCCTGTAGTACAAAAACAAATGATGCAGTGGATTGTTGAAGCAATGGATATTGCATTAGCATTGGGAACAACTGCTATAGGAGGTCACTGGGATGCTTTTTCTGTAGAAATTTTGCATAGCCAAAAGCATAAAAGAAAAGCATTTAAAAATATTTATACGCAATTTAAGCAATTAGCTATCCTTGCTAAAAATAAAGGTATGTCTGCGATTTACAATGAGCAAATGTATATTCCAAGTGAAATACCATGGACAATAGATGAAGCTTGCGAATTTCTTTTTGAAGTTAATAGAAATAATAATGGTGTGCCGGTATATTTAACTGTAGATGTAGGGCATCAGGCTGGTCAACACTATGGACTAAAAGGAAGAAATATTTCTTATATTGAATGGCTAAAAGAATTTGCTGCAGTGTCAGAAATAATTCATTTACAACAGACAACTGCTGATGCGAGTCACCACTGGCCTTTTATTGAAAAATACAATAAAAAAGGTCACATTAAAATAGATAAAATATTATCTGCAATTGAATATTCACATAAAAATTATCATAAATCAATTTTGGCTAAACATTTGCCGCCTGTAAAAAAACATTTTCTTATTGCTGAAATTATACCCGGTTCTACCAAAACTGAAAAAATTCTTTTGGAAGAACTAAAAAAAACAAGTTTATATTTAAAGAGATTTATTCCTGTAAACGGATTATATATTTAAAACCATGAACGATAAACTTAAAGATTTTAAGTTTAAAGTTAGAATCATAAAATTCTCTCCAGATTACAAAATGCCATCACATATACATGATTTGTTGGAAATAGTTTATGTTCTTGAAGGCAAAGGTTCATATTTTGTAGTTGATAGAGTTGTAAATTTAGAGAAAGGCGATATTCTTGTAATAAATAATAAGGAAATACATAGGTCAAGAATAACTAAAAAACTTCCTTTTGCTATAATAAATTTACACTTTAATAAAGAACTTATAGAAAATGTAAATATTGATAAAAAATTTGATCCAGTAGGTTTATTCTTTAAAAGATATAAAAATTTTAATCATAAGATAAAATTAACAGATAATTCCAGGATAGATGCTGAATTACTGCTAAAAAAAATGTTGACTGAATACAATGTTCCGGCAGAGGTAAATCCGGAAAATTGTCATTATACGATTACATCTATAAAAGAAAGTTCACAAATTTCAATAAAATTACATTTATTAGAACTATTAAATATTATAAAAAAATCCTTCCATCTTCAAACAAATAAAAGTTCTGATAAAAAAGAAGAGTATGTTAGTTCTGAAGCAGAAAGAGTTGTAAAAGAAATAGTGGAATATATAAATAATAATATAACAAAAAAATTAACCTTGAATTATCTGGCAAAACAGGCAATATTCAGCCCTTATTATTTTAGCCGCATTTTTAAAGATGTAACAGGATTTAGTATAAGGGAATATATTAACCATAAAAGAATTATACTCGCAAAAGAACTTTTACAAAAAGAAAGTATAAGAATAATAGATGTATGCTATGAAGTAGGATATGAAAATCTTTCATACTTTAATTTTATATTCAAGAAATTGGTAGGTGTTTCACCTTTTAAGTATCGCAAAATTTCTAAATAAAATCGCAATATATCAGAAGCCAAACTTTTCAAATATGGTATAATTCTGTTGTGTAGGGGCGAGTTTACTCGCCCAATAATGAGTAGGTAATTATTAACACAAAGGGGGTAGTAAATTATGGCAAGAATTGTGTTTATTGGTGCAGGAAGTCTGGGTTTTACACGTAATTTAATTAGGGATATATTGACATTCCCACTACTTAAAAATTCAACATTAGTTCTTATGGATATAGATAAAGACAGACTTGAATTTTCAAGAAAATCTGTTCAAAGCATTATTGATAGAGGAAAGTATCCAGCTAAAATTGAAGCTACTTTGGATAGAAAAGAAGCATTAAAAAAAGGAGCAGATGCTGTAATAGTTACTATTTTAGCTGGAGGTGTGCAGGTTTGGAAATATGATATTGAAATTCCCAAGAAATATGGTGTAGATTTTAATATTGGAGATACAAGAGGTGTTGCAGGTATTTTTAGAGCACTTCGCACTATACCTGTAATGCTTGATATATGCAAAGATATAGAGAAATATGCTCCAAATGCAATTTTGTTAAATTATACAAATCCTATGGCAATGTTATGCAGAGCAATGCAGAAAAAATCATTTCTTAAATTAACAGGTCTTTGCCATAGTGTTCAGGGAACTGCAAAAATGTTGGCAAAATGGATTAACGCTCCTATGGAAGAAATTACGTATGTATGTGCTGGAATAAATCATCAATCTTGGTATATTGAATTCAAAAGAAATGGAAAAGATGTTTATCCTTTAATTCGCAAAGCCATAACAACAGATAAAAAAATATATCAGGAGGAACTTGTCCGAAATGAAATGTTTTTGCATATGGATTATTATGTAACTGAATCAAGTGGACATAATTCTGAATACAACTGGTGGTTTCGCAAACGTCCTGATCTTATAAAAAAGTATTGTATTCACGGTACAGGCTGGAATCCAGGAGAATACGCGTATATTTTAAAAGAATATTTGGGACGAGAAAAACATTGGAAAAAAGAAATAAAGGATTGGTTTGAAAAAGGCGCACCAATGGAATTAGAAAGGGGACATGAATATGCAGCATTTATTATTAATGCTGTAATGGGTGGTGAAGCATTTGAATTTAACGGAAATGTTCCAAATACAGGTATTATTACAAATTTGCCTGATGATGTATGTGTAGAAGTTCCTGTTGTAGCAAATAAACGTGGGTTTAATGCTATTCATGTAGGTGCAATTCCTCCACAATGTGCTGCACTCAATAACATAAGTGTAGCAGTTGAAGAAATGGCAGTTGAAGCTGCACTAACAGGAGATGCGAGATTACTATTTCAATCAGTAATGTATGATCCACTTACTGCTTCTGTTTTGTCATTAAGAGAGATTAAGAAAATGGTAAGTGAAATGCTACAGAAAAACAAAAATTATCTACCACAGTTTAAATCTTTTAAAATAGATTAGATTGGCATAAAATTTATCCATATTTTTCGTAACAGATTAGCCATTCTAAAAATAGACGTTATTATTGTAGCTGCAGAGCAAAGCTCTGCTAAAAAACAGCAAAGCTTTCGCTTTGCGGCTACATAAATCATACAAAATCCATTAAATCTTAGAATGGCTAACCTATTATTATTTTTCATTTTACATTTTGGGTTTTTTAATATATGTTAATTAATGAAATATGGTTAATACACCTCTTGCTAAAAGATTGTGTCCACGTGATATCTCTGAATTTGTTGGACAGGAACATATACTTGGTTCCGGTAAACTTTTTAGAAGGGCAATAGAATCAGATAGATTATCTTCTATTATATTATATGGTCCCCCTGGAACTGGGAAAAATGCTTTAGCACGAGTAATTGCAAATAAAACATCTGCACATTTTATAGAATTAAATGCAGTTACTGCTGGGGTTTCTGATATAAGAAAAGTTGTAGATGCTGCAAAAAATCAGATAAATCTTCTAAAACAACGTACAATTTTATTTATTGACGAGATACATAGGTTTAACAAACTTCAGCAGGATGCGCTTCTTCCTGATGTTGAAAATGGTATAATTATTCTAATAGGTGCAACTACACAGAATCCATATTTTTCAATAAATTCTGCTCTTTTGTCACGTTCTCAAATATTCCAGTTTGAATCGTTAAAACCAGAGAATATAAAAACTATTTTAATACGTGCTCTTGATGATAAAGAACGTGGGTTGGGTAACTATAAAGTTAAAATTGAAGATAAAGCACTTGAGTTTTTGATAAATTCTTCAAATGGAGATGCAAGAAAATCATTAAATGGTTTGGAAATAGGTGTGCTAACAACTTTACCAGATGCTAATGGAATAATAAATTTTACACTCGCAGTTGCTGAAGAGTCAATACAAAAGAAAGCAATAATTTATGATAGTTCAGAGGATTCGCATTATGATACAATTTCGGCATTTATCAAGAGTATGAGAGGTTCAGATCCAGATGCAGCAATTTACTGGCTTGCAAAAATGTTGCATAGTGGCGAAGACCCACGTTTTGTTGCAAGAAGAATTGTAATATGCGCTGCGGAAGATGTAGGTTTGGCAGACCCACAAGCATTAATGCTTGCAAATGCTGCTTTACAGGTTTCTGAGGTTATAGGTATGCCTGAGGCAAGAATTCCACTTGCACAGGCAACAATTTATATTGCCTGTGCTCCAAAAAGCAATTCTGCATATGTGGCAATAGATAAGGCATTAGATGATATAGAGAAAAAACCGATACTTCAAGTTCCAAAACATCTTAAAGATGCAAATTATTCAGGTGCGAAAAATTTCGGGCATGGCATTGAATATAAATATCCACATTCATATAAAGAAGGTTATATAAAACAGCAATATATTCCGGAAAAAAGAAAATATTATGAACCTCAAAATAGAGGATATGAGTCAAAAATGAAAGAATATTTGGAGAAACTTAAAAAACATGAATCAGAATTTGAAAAAGGAAATTAGAAAAAAAATAATTAAACTTCGCGATTCTTTATCTGAAAAAGAACGCATTGCAAAAAGTGCAGAAATTCAAAACAAACTTTTTGCTCTGCCTGAATTTGTTAATGCGAAAACAATTATGTTTTTCTATACTTATGGCAGTGAAGTTATGACTGAACAAATGATAAGAGGTGCCTTAAAATCAGGAAAAAAAATTATTTTGCCAAAAGTGGATAAAAACAAAAAAGAATTAATATTAGCAGAAATTAAAAATGTTGATACTGACCTTGTTAAAGGTACTTATGGAATAATGGAACCAAAAGATGAAAATTTGCATATTGTTAAACCTAATGAAATAGATTTTGTTGTAAGTCCAGGTGTTGCTTTTGATTCGCAATGCAATAGATTAGGATATGGCGGTGGATATTATGACAATCTTTTTAAGAAAACCTCAAAACATATTCCAAAAATTGCTATTGCTTATGATTGCCAGATTTTACCTTCAATACCAGTATTCCCTTTCGATGAACCTGTAACAAAAATAATAACTGAAGCAAAAATTTATGGTAGGAAGTAGATTTGATTCTTCGGGAATTTTAATGATTTCCCCCTCTTTGTAAAAGAGGGGATAGGGGAGATTTTTAAAGATTGCATATCCAGTTAAAATTTGTTTCTAAAGATTTTATTTTGCTGCTTATTGTTTCTCCTTCTATTTTACACTCATAATTAAATGGACCTTTATAATCAATGTTATTTAGTGCAGTCATAAATGATTTCCAGTTGATAACTCCTGTGCCTGGAATTTGGTGTTTTTCATCAATTCCATCATAATCAGAAAGATGCAAAGTCATAAGTTTTTTATTTAACATTCTAACTTTATTTGGTAAATCTTGGTAATCACTCATCAGATGATTTGTATCAAGACATATACCAAAGGTTTGTTCATCAAGACCTTCTATGAGTTTTAATAGTTCTTCTATTGTATTCCCTAAACAAGTACGTGGAAGGACTTCAACAGCAATTTTCTTATTAAATTTAATACATTGTTCTTCAATTTTTTTTAGCCCTTTTTTTGCTTGTTTTAGACGGTTTTGTCGTTCTTCAGTTTTAACTGTGTCTGAGCTTGCGTGAAGAACAATAAGTGGTGCATTTAATTCAATAGCTAATTTAAGAGAGATATCAAATTGTGCTATTGCATTTTGATGCATATTTTCATCAAGTATTGAAAAATCATAGATTCCTCCAAACAATGTATGTATTGATGCTACGCGTATTTTATTTTTACTCAACATTTGTTTTAATAAATGTTGTTGTTCTTTTGTCGCAAAAAGTTTTGGACTAATTTCTAATGTAGCAATACTGGATTTACTGATTTCTTCCAATGATTCTGGAACAAGAGGAAGCATAATGGTATGAAGTGAAACCCCTAATTTTGGCTGAAACATAAATATCTCCTTTCTAATTATTTTCTTAAAACAATTTAATACCCATCGCCTGTTTTTGTCAATACAAAATAAGTTTTGTAAACTTGACAAAATGCGCATTTGTAATATAGAATAAGTTATGATTGAATTTTTGCATACTTCAAAGGTTTATCCAAATGGTGTAGAGGCAGTAAGGGATTTAACATTTACAATAAAACAAGGCGAAGAAGTTTTTATTACAGGTCCTGCAGGTGCAGGAAAAACTACAATATTTAAACTCTTAATTAAAGACGAATCACCTACAGGCGGGACTATAATGTTTGGTGGTGCAAGTTTAAATTCTTTGCCGGACAAAGAAATTCCTTATATACGACGTAAATTTGGAGTAGTATTTCAGGATTTGAAATTATTACCTGATAGGACAGTTGAAGATAACATAAGTTTTGTATTGCATGCTATTGGTATTTCATATTCCCAGAGAAAAGAAAAAATTACAAGGATTTTAAGTCTTTTTGGCTTTGAAAACAAATATTCCCTTTTGCCAAAAGAGCTTTCAGCAGGTGAAAAGCAAAAACTGGCATTTGCCAGAGCTTTAAGTACAGAGCCAGAAGTATTACTTATTGATGAACCGTTTTCTCATTTAGAAGTAGCTTCAGCATGGGAATTATTACAACTTTTTTGCTTCGACAGTTTGCATAAAAGAACAGTTGTAGTAATTACACAGGATAGAGAAATTGCAAGAAAATCAGGAAGAAGAGTTATTGAGTTGAAAGCCGGGCAAATAATAACAAATGTTTGATAAATTAATCTACATATTTCATGAGGCAGTATTAAATCTTAAACGCCATAGCGAAGCACAGCTTATAAGTGTTGGTTCAGCTTTTATAACTTTGCTTATAGTAGGTATTTTTTTGTTGGTTGTCCTCAATGCCAATAAAACTATGAATGCATTGGAATCGAAAGTTGAAATAGTTGTATTTTTAAAAGATGATTTAGATGAAATTGATATTACCTCAATAATTGACAAAATGAAAACTATGGAAGCTATAGAGTCTTATGTATTTGTGTCAAAAGATGCTGCACTTAAAGAATTTAAAAAAGATAAAGCTTTAGCGAGTTTTTTTGATGCAGCAGAATCAAATCCACTTCCAGCATCTTTTAAATTAAAAGTAAAACCTCAATATCGTGATTCAAACAAATTATCTGCAATAGCATCTGAACTTTCAAAGGTTTATGGAATAGAAGAAGTTAAATATTTAAAAGATGAAGTTGAAAAAATTTTACATATTGCTCAAATAGCAAGAACAGGAATTTTAGTGCTTACTGCATTGGTATTTATATCTGCAGTATTTATTGTAGCAAATACTACAAGGCTTGCATTATATGCTCGCAGGGAAGAAATAAAAACAATGAAGCTTTTAGGTGCTACAAATTGGTTTATAAGATTGCCATTTATTATTGAAGGTATGTTAAGTGGGTTAATTGGTGGTATTGCTGCTATAGTAATTTTATTTATTGCAAGTTCACTTGGATTAAAAGAAATCAATTCTTTTTTGGGTATGAAAATACTTGTTTTTAATATAACCATAGTATGGATAATACTTGGATTTGGAACAGGTCTTGGGATTTTAGGAAGTTCATTAGCAATAGGAAGATTCCTCAAGGCATGAAGGATGTAATAACTTTAATAATTGCAATTTTTATTTCTGTGCCTTTTGTATTTGCTGTTGACCTTGATAAAAAAATAGATGATTATAAAGGGTCAATAGAAAAAACCAAAGAAAATTTCAATAAGCTTGAAAAAAAAATAGAAGCTGAAGAAACAAAAAAACAGCAAGCAGAAATAAAAGAAAAAGGAATACTGGGTGAATTAGAAAAAGTAGAAAAGCAGATAGATTTTCTGGAAAAACAAATAGCAACTTATAATCTTGAATTAACTGTAACAGAAGAAAAAATAAAAATAACAGAAAATGAACTGCAAGAAGCAAATGATAAGCTTTCAAAAATTAGAAAAAAATTACATCAGAGATTAAGGGTTCTTTATAAACATGGAAAACTTTATTGGTGGGAAATACTTTTAACTTCACAAACTATCAGTCAGTTTTTAAATCGTTACAAGTTTATGCAGGATGTATTAAAAAATACTGCTGAGTTGAAAAAAGAAGTTGAAGATCAGAAAATAAAAATTGAGAATAAAAAACGAGAACTTGAATATAAAAAAGCACGTTATAAAATACTTAAAGAATTAACTTTAAAGAAGCAAAGCGAAGCAACTGTTGAGAAAAAACGAAAAGAAGTTTTGCTTGTTAAAATAAGAAAAGAAAAACAGGCATATCAGCAGGCAATAGCTGAACTGGAGGAAGCAAGTAAGGAATTATTAACATTAGTAAAGAAATTAGAAACACAAGTTGGTTCTTATGAAGAACAAAAAACCCTTGCTAAGCTCGGATTTGAAAAATCTAAAGGTAAGCTTATGTGGCCTGTTAAGGGAAAGGTTGTTTCTAATTTTGGCTCGCAAAAGCATAAAAAATTTAATATAAGTGTTTTTAATAAAGGTATAGAAATATCGTCTTCTATTGGTCAATCAGTAGATACAGTAAGTACAGGTGTAGTAATATATGCTGATTGGTTTAAGGGATATGGGAAAATGATTATCTTAGACCATGGAGCAAATTATTATACAATTTACGGGCATCTTTCAGAAATAACTGTGTCACTTGGAGAAAGAGTGGAAATTGGAAAAAGCATAGGTTTAGTAGGTGATACAAGTTCGTTATATGGAGCTGCATTATATTTTGAAATAAGAAAACAAGGAACTCCATTGGATCCACTTAAGTGGTTAAAAAACAAATAATAAATAGTATTTTGTCATTCCCGAATGTTTCTATCGGGAATCCAGAGTCTTTTAAATGCAACAGGTTTAATTAGGGAGGAAATTTATGTATAAAAGAATATTAAAAGTAATAGGGCATGCCCTATACCCGAACAAAGTGAGTGGTATAGGGATATTAGCTATTCTGGTTGGATTTTCAATTGGTGCAATTGGTCAGGATAAACCAAGAGAAATTATAGAAAAGACATATCAGGATATGGTTCCGTTTGTAGATGTTCTTTCACAAATACAGCAATCTTATGTAGATGTTGACAAAGCTGATTCGCAAAAATTAATTCAGGGAGCAATTAAGGGTATGGTTTCTACACTTGATCCACATAGCCAGTTTATGGATGCAGAGGAATATAAAGAGCTTCAAACAGATACAGGTGGTTCTTTTGAAGGACTTGGAATAGAAATATCAATACGAAGTGATGTGCTTACTGTAGTATCTCCTATTGAAGGAACTCCTGCGTATAAAGCAGGTGTAAAATCAGGAGATAAAATAATAAAAATAAATGGAGAAACTACAAAAGATATTACAATAAACGAGGCTGTAAAAAAATTAAGAGGTCCAAGAGGGACTCAAGTTACTATAACAATATTACGTGAAAGTGTTAAAGAACCATTTGATATTATAGTTACAAGAGAAACAATTAAAATGATAAGTGTTCAGTCTTATGTTTTAAATGGCGATATTGGATATGTTCGTGTCCGAAGTTTTATGGAGAAAACAAGTGCAGATTTGGAAAAAGCATTAAAGGATTTAGAAACTTCAAAAGTTAAAGCATTAATTTTAGATTTACGTGGTAATCCTGGTGGATTACTTTCTTCTGCAGTTGATGTTTCTTGTAAATTTATTGGTGATGGTAAATTAATAGTTTATACAAAAGGTAGAATTAAAGAACAAAACAGAAATTATTATGCAGATAGTGGTGCTGCACCTCATCCTGAGCCATTGGTTGTATTGGTTAATAAAGGTAGTGCAAGTGCTTCTGAAATTGTAACAGGTGTAATACAAGATAGTGGAAGAGGAGTAATAATAGGAAGCCAAACTTTTGGCAAAGGTTCTGTGCAAAGTATATATCCGATGAATAATGGAGCTGGGTTAAAACTTACAACTGCATATTATTATACGCCAAGTGGAAGACTTATTCATGAAAAAGGAATAGCTCCGGATGTTCTAGTAGAAGATGAACCATTTATACCGGAATCTGTATGGAAATTACAATACTATGAACATTTTATCCATTATGCAAAAAAATATATAGAAGAACATAAAGATATTACTGTTGATATTAAAATTAGCGAAAAAATTATTCAGGATTTTATTAGTTTTGCAAAGGCAAATGGATATACTATTAGTGATGATGATGCATCAAAAGGTAAATCTTTTATAAGTCGTTCTATTAAAATGGAAATTGTTCGCTTATTGAAAAATGACGATGCTGCGCAGGTTACTGCTTTGTCTGAAGATCCTGTTGTCCTACGAGCAATAGATGTGCTAAAAGGTGCAGAGATAATACAAAAATCAACTCCAGCAGTTGTAAAGTAAAAATTCTGTCATTCCCGAGTAATCGGGGAACCAAAGTCTTTTAAATGGTAATAGGTTAGCCATTCTAATATTTAATGGATTTTGTATAGTTTATGTAGCCGCAAAGCGAAAGCTTTGCTGGTTTTTAGCAGAGCTTTGCTCTGCAGCTACAATAATAATGTATATTCTTAGAATGGCTAATGTTACTTTAAATGTAACAGTAGTGAGAAGGTAAAAATATGAATACTTCAAATCTAAAACCGCATTTGAATGCAATGCTTATATGCGATACAGTAATTACTGAAGTTGGAACAAATAAGAAGAGTTTAATTGGATTATTTGAAAATATCTCAGCATCTTCTTTTCCCTGCGCACATCCATCTTTGAGTGTGTTTGTAAAATTTACTGATGCATTGGGAATATATAAATTTGCTTTAGAATTCGTTAATTTTGATACAGATATAGTTGTTGCTAAGACAGAAATACCTGAAATTGATGTAGTTGATAAACTGGCAAGTTATGAATTAGTATTTAATTTGCACGGCATAGTTTTTAATGAGCCAGGCAAATATGCATTCAGGATATTTGCAAATGGTGAGTTTGTAGGTCAAAAACCATTTATGGTTCATAAAAAAGATTTGTAAAAAATAAAATGCTTATTGACTTGAGTTTACCTATTAAAAATAATACACCGGAGCCTGAGTCACCCAAAATAAAATATTTTAATCATATAGAGGGTGCAAAAAATCTTAGTGCTGCTGCGAGTAATATTTTTAAAACTCAAATAACTGAAAAAGATTTTCCTGATGGTAGAGGTCTTGCAAATGAAGAAATAATATTAGATACACATTCAGGAACACATCTTGATGCTCCTTGGCATTTTACTTCGCAGATTAATGGTAAAAAAGCAATAACAGTTGATGAGATTCCTTTAGAATGGTGTTATAATGATGGTGTCCTTCTTGATTTTAGGCATAAACAACAAGGTGATGCAATTTTGCAGATAGATGTGCAAAAAGCATTAGATAAAATAAACTATAAAATAAAGCCCTATGATATTGTATTGATAATGACAGGTGCAGACAAATATTTTGAAAAAGATAATTATTTTTCAGCACATTCTGGAATGAGTGCCGAAGGGACAGAATATATTTTAAAACAAGGTGTTAAAATACTTGGGATAGATGCATGGGGTTTTGACAGACCTGCAATTAATATGTTGCAGGATTTTCTTAAAACCAAAGATAATACTTTTATATTTCCTGCACATTTTGTTGGGAAAAAAATTGAATACTGTCATATAGAAAAACTTGCTAATTTGGATAAGATTCCCAAACCTTTCGGCTTTAAAATAATTTGTTTTCCTGTTAAAATTGAAAAAGCAAGTGCCGGCTGGTGCAGAGTGGTAGCAATAATATGATTACAAAAGATACAATTATAATAAAAAGAAATTTACCTGAAGTATATAAAATTGCACAGGATATTGAAAACTCTCATACCTATATACCGGGGTATAAACCATCAAAGCTTATAAAAACAGAAGATGGTGGAATGATTGTTGAAAGAGTTGCAGAAATAAAAGGTAAAATAATGAAGTGGAAGTCAAAAGTAAAATTTAATATCAATAAAACAATAGAATTTGAACAAATTGAAGGCAGATTAAAAGGAATGAAAATCGAGTGGCTATTTGAAGAAGTTCCTGAAGGCACGAAATTAACAATAACACACAGATTAAGCTTAAATCCACCTGTTTTAGGCTGGATTTTATCCAAATTCATAGCAAAACCCGCAATTGACAAGCTTACAAGAAATGTTTTGCTTGGTTTAAAGAACAAATTGGAAGGAGTCATTTAGACTGTGTCATAATTCGTTTTTTGCGATTTTCTCTGTAGTGGTAGTCGCAAGCTTTAGCTTGCGGTATTTTTTACAATTTTTTCGCAGGCTAAAGCCTGCGGCTACCATTATGACATAGATTGAGTACTATTAAAAATAATGAATAACATTTATTTCACAATATTTTATATTATATTTTTTGCAGTTACATTTCATATAAGGTCCACAATCAGAAAAAAAACTTTGAAATCCGAAAAACTCAAAGGCAAGGTTATTGCTAAATGGACATCCAAATATATATTTTATGTCTACCTTATTATACTTTTTGGTAGTTTTATAGAATATTTTGTTGCAAAAAGAAATATGAATTTGTTTGTAAGTTGTGCAGGAATTATGCTATATTCTATAGGTCTTTTTGGAAGGCAGTGGGCATTTAATTCGCTTGGGAAATACTGGAGTGTGGATATTGAAATACGAGATAATCACGAGTTAATAAAAAATGGTCCATATAAATATATGAGACACCCAAATAATGTTTTTCACTTACTTGAAGTATTAGGAATTACTTTGATTCCAAATTCCTATTATTTTCTCACTATATTTTTAATTACATATTTTCCAATAATTATTTTACGTTCAATCATAGAAGAAAAAGCAATGCTTGAAACATTAAAAGAAAAATATATAAGTTATAAACAAGAGGTGAATAGATTTTTTCCTAAAATTGCAATAGCAAGAAAGGATGTAGAGTGATTTTAAAGCTGATTGTTCCCAAACGAAAAACTGCTGATACAGAATTAGAAAACTGGGGAGGACAATTTCAATCAATTGTTTTTGGAGTAAAAAAATACAGTGCTATGATAGCTTCAATACCTGTTATAGCAGCGCTTACACCAGAAGATGTAAATATAATTATCAAAGATGAAAACATAGAGGATATTAACTTTGATGAAAAAGTTGATTTAGTTGGAATAAGTGCCAATACATCTTTGGCTACTCGTGCCTATGAAATTGCTGATGAATTCAGAAAAAGAAATGTCCAAGTTGTAATTGGTGGAATTCATACTTCTATGCTTCCAGAAGAAGGGCTTTTACATGCAGATACTATTGTAAAAGGAGAAGCAGAAAATATATGGAAGCAGGTAATAGAAGATTTTAAAAATAATAATCTAAAAAAAATATACGAATCTCCTGAAAAACCTGATATAAATTTATCTCCTATTCCCAGATACGATTTATTAAATAATAAAAAATATAATTTTCATATACTTCAAACAACACGCGGATGTCCTTATAATTGCGAATTTTGTTCTGTTCAGACATATTTTGGTAAAAAATACAGATGTAAATCAGTTGAAAAAGTAATAAAAGAAATAGAATTTGTAAATTCAATTGATAAAAAATTGATTTTCTTTTGTGATGATAATTTTTTAGTTGATAAAAAAAGAGCAAAAGAACTTTTAAAAGCAATGATACCACTTAAAACACCTTATACAATACAGGCAACCATTGAGATATATGAAGATGATGAATTGCTTGATTTATTAGTAGCAAGTGGTTGTTTAAGTATTTTAATAGGGTTTGAATCAATTAACCAAAAAAATTTAGCAGAAGTTCATAAAGGCAATCAATACAAAGTTGATTTATATTATAAAGCAATAGGAAAAATTCAATCAAAAGGTATTATTATTCTTGGTTCATTTATATTTGGGTTTGATGATGATGATATAAATGTATTTGAAAGAACAGTTAATTTTATAAAAGATTCTGGTATTGGCAATTGTTTTGTAAATATTCTTACACCTTTGCCTGGAACACAATTATTTTTTAAACTTGAAAAAGAAAAAAGAATATTAAATAAAAGTTGGGCATATTTTGATTGTTGTCATGTATGTTATAAACCAAAAAATATGTCTGAAAAGGATTTGGAAAATGGTTATTGCTGGGCTTTTCAGGAACTATTTGAATTAAATACTGTTTTTAACAGGCTTATGAAATTGTATAATAATTGGAATGAAAATAATGTGAGGTTAAATGAGAGAATATTTCCTATAATAGCAAATTTATCTTCGCATTATGTAGCTTATTCTTATCCAAAGGCAAAAGCTCCAAAATAAATAAACTAAATGTTTGAAAATATTTATTTAATTTTCGCAATTCTTGTATTTATAAATAAGTTCTTTATTACTTCTAAAATACATAAAATCAAAAAAATAGAAGGGGAAATTTCATTTCAATGGATAACTAAATCAATATATATTTTTTATATATTACCAATTTTTGTTTCGCCTATAGAATTTTTTATTATTGAAAGAAATATAAATTATTATATTTCTGGTATTGCTTTTGTTTTGTATATTCTGGGTTGGATGCTTTCTATTTGGGCAATAAAGACTTTAGATAAATACTGGACTGTAGAAATAGAAATAAGAGATGTCCATCCTTTAATTAAAAAAGGTCCTTATAAATATATGAGGCATCCACATTATTTGTTTTTATTTTGTGAAATTTTGGGTCTACCTTTAATAGCAAATGCTTATTATTCATTTTTTTTGATTGTAATTACATTTGTTCCACTTATTATTTTAAGATTTATTTTTGAGGAAAAAGCACTAATTAAAAAATTTGGTGAAGAATATCTAAAATACAAAAAAGAAGTATGGGCATTTTTCCCTATTCCAATATTTAAAACTGGTGTTAAAGATGTGTAAGATGCAAATGGAGTGGAAGTTTTTCAACAACCTTTTTTGTCACTCTGAATGAAATAAAGAATCTATATAAAGACGAGGTAATAGGTTGGCCATTCTAAGATTTAATGGATTTTGTATGGTTTATGTAGCCGCAAAGCGAAAGCTTTGCTGTTTTTTAGCAGAGCTTTGCTCTGCAGCTACAATAATAATGTGTATTTTTAGAATGGCTAATCTGTTACAAGACGAGATCCTTCACTAACGCTCAGGATGACAATTATTGCGTAGCGAAATTTATTTTGGCTAATTTGTTACAGGCGAATCAGAACGACTTAATTTATTATAAAATGAATGATACTAAAGAAAATAAAAGACGAGTTGTTATAACAGGGCTTGGAGTTGTTGCTCCAAGTGGTATAGGAAAACAGGAATTCTGGGAAAATACAATAGCAGGTAAATCTTGGACACGCAAAATTACGAGATTTGATGCTTCCCAACATCCTTCGCAAATAGCTGCTGAAATAGATAATTTTGATCCCAAAAAATATATGGATCCAAAGCAAATTAGAAGAACTGATTTATCTACACAATATGCTATGGGTGCTGCTAAATTGGCTTTAATAGATGCAAAATTAAATATAAAAAACGAAGATCCTGAAAGAATTGGGTTAGTTATTGGTATTGCAGTAAGCGGAATGGATTTTGCAGAGAAACAATTTACAAACTATAGATTGAATGGTTTAAGAGGAGTAAGCACTTTTACTACGATTGCAGTATTTTGTTGCGCTTCAGTTGGCCAGATTTCAATAGACTTAGGCATAGTTGGATATAACAATGTAATATCAACAGGATGCACAGCAGGAACAGTAGCTATAGGTAATGCATATACATCTATACAACAAGGAATTGCAGATATTATTTTTGCAGGTGGAACAGAGGCTCCAATTGCTCCTTTAACAATGTATTCATTTTGCGCAATAAAAGCATTGTCTACGAGAAATAATGAGCCGGAAAAAGCTTCAAGACCTTTTGATAAAGAAAGAGATGGATTTGTTATGGGAGAAGGCTCAGGTATAGTTATTATGGAAGAATTAGAACATGCTATAAAAAGAAATGCACATATATATGCTGAAGTTATTGGTTATGGAACTACTTGTAATGCGTATCATATGACAGCTCCTGCTCCAGATGGGGTGCAATCAGCAAGAGCAATGAAAATAGCAATGAAAAATGCAAATATTAAACCTGAAAATGTTGATTATATACAGGCACATGGAAGTTCTACACAATTAAATGAAAAAACAGAAACACTTGCTATTAAAAAAGCATTTGGAGAATATGCATATAAAGTGCCAATAAGTGGTTTAAAATCAATGATAGGCCATTCTTTAGGACCAGCAGGCGCTTTTCAGACTATAACAAATTGTCTTATAATAGAAGATAATATTATTCCACCAACTATAAATTATGAATATCCTGACCCAGAATGTGATTTGGATTATGTGCCAAATAAAGCAAGAAAAAAAGAAGTAAATATTGCAATGCAAAATTCCTCTGGATTTTCAGGTGTAAATGCAGTATTATTATTAAAAAAATACTTATGACAATTTATTCAATACAGCCATTAGTAGCATTTATTCTTAATATATCTCTAATATTACTTATATTAATTAATAATAGAAATAAAAATATTACTCTGGCTTATATTTTCTGGAATTTATCAATGGCTGTATGGAATTTAGGTTTCTTTTTGTTGTATAATACTTCTGAATATTTGTTAGCAGTTAAATATAATCATATATTAATTTCAGGAACAATATTTATTTTTTCTACAACCTTTCATTTTGTTTATAATGTTGCAAACATAAAAACCAAATTAAATAAAACTTTGCTTTATCTTGCTTATTTTTTTAGTTTTTTATTTTTATTGTTACACTTTAAATGCAATATTTTAAGTAATGAGTTAAAAAAATATTTCTGGGGATATTATCCATTGGTAAATATAGGGGATTTGATATATAGTGTAGTTTTCTCTTTTTACATAACCTATGCACAAGTTTTAATCTTTAAATTAATAAAGATTTCTTCAGGACAAAAAAGACAACAATATAAATATATTTTCTGGGGAACATTTTTAGGCGCATTGGGAGGAGTAACAAATTTTTTGCCTACATTTGGTATAGAATTTTATCCATTTGGGAACTTAACAAGTTTATTTTACACTATAGCTATTGCTTATGCATTTATCCGCATAAAAATGGTGAACCTGCAATATTTATTGCGAAAAATATTGGAATATTTGGCAATATTATCATCTACGGTAATACTAAATATAATTATAGTATTTATACTACTTCCTTCCTCTCATTTTCATAGGACATTTTTCCTTCCAACTTTAGCTTGTATTACATTTGTTACTTTTATATTCCTGAAAGTATTTAGTGGCAAAATTCGTACATTTATAAATGCAAAGTTTTATGCAAAAAATATTGATTTTGTTAAATCAATTCAATTGCTTACATCAAAGATTAGAAGTATATTAGATGAAAACCAACTTGTTGAATATTTATTAAAGGAAATACCTCAGATTTTTCTTGTAGAAAAAGGTTCAATCAGAATATTTGGAAAAACAGGAGCAATAATAGAAGGAGAATTTGAATGTAAAGATTCAAATAAAAAATCTTATACAATGAAGGAGACAAAAAGCAATCAAAGTGTATTTTTGAATTGTTTTGAGGGTAAAGAAGAAATAATAATAAGAGATGAACTTCAGAAAAAAATAGAAATAGGAAGAGTGCTTACTGACTCAGAAATGAAAATATTTGATGGAATGAATGCAGGGGATTACGCGGTAATGATTGCTGTAAATAAAAATGGGGGAATAAAAGGTTGTATTTTATTAGGTAATAAATTTTCTGGGGATATGTTTTATAAAGATGAACTTAATGGGTTAAATTTATTAAAAGATTCACTTGAAGCGGCGATATCTAACATTCAAAATGTTCTTTTAATAAAAGAACAGCAGAAAAAAATAGAAATAGAGTTTGTAAAGTCACAAAAAGTAGAATCAATAGGAGTTTTTGCAGGTGGTATTGCCCATGATTTTAATAATATGTTGACTTCAATTTTAGGGAATATTTCTTTAGCGAAGAGGCATTTGCAAAATCCTGGGGAATTGGGTGAATTACTGGCTGATGCTGAAAAAGCGTCTTTGCAGGCAAAAGAATTAACGAAACAATTATCAAGTTTTGCTAGGGGCGGAGAATCAATAAAAAAAGTTTTGTCAATTTCAAAAATATTAAATGATACAGTTAAATATTTGACAAGAAATTCTAAGGTAAAATTTGATACTATAATTTCTGATAATCTATGGTCAGTTGAATTTGATGAAGGGCAGATGATTCAGGTAATTAATAATTTAATTATAAATGCAGTAGAATCTATGCCTGAAGGCGGTGTGGTGCAGATTAATGCAGAGAATATTGACATTAAAGGGGATTTATTAATTAAAGATGGTGAATATGTAAAAATAGCGATAAAAGATGAGGGAGTTGGCATAGCAAAAGAGAATATAACAAAAATATTTGATCCTTATTGGACAACAAAATCAAGAGGTAGTGGTTTAGGACTTGCAACAGTTTATTCTATAATAAGAAGGCATGAAGGGCATATAGATGTAGAATCTGAAACAGGAAAGGGCGCAACTTTTTATGTTTATATTTTAGCTTTTAAAAATAAAACATAATAGGAAAAGTCATTGTAGGGCAAACCTTTAGAACTTGTACCAAAAAAGGTGTCATTCTGAGGCAGTAGCCGAAGAATCTCGCTTTAAAGCCCTTTAAAAATGAGATCCTTCGGCTACTGCCTCAGGATGACAAAATAGGGTTTTGACACAGGCTCTTTAGGTTTGCCATTCGCAAGGTAAAGCCTTGCCCTACGTAAAATCTGTTATCTGTTATGATAGATATATATAGTTAATATAATCAAATGAACTCACGAATACAAAAAATAAGTATAATTTTCCTTTTATGCTGTGTACCAATGTTTTTGCAGGCACAGGAAAATGAAGAATGTATGGTGTGTCATAAAGATAAAGAAAGTGGCGCACCATTAGTTAATTCAAATGTTTTTGAAAAATCTATACATGAAAATAATCTATGTATTTCCTGCCATAGTGATCTAAAAGGGAAGGATTTTCCACATGATAAACCATTAAAAGTTAGTTGCGGTAATTGTCATTTAGAGCAACAGAAATTATATTCTGAAAGCTTACATGGAAAAGCAGTTGCCAAAGGCGATAAATTGGCTCCGCTTTGTCAAGATTGTCACGGAACACACGATATATTAAAAGTTAAGGATAAAAACTCAGCAGTATCACCAATTAAAGTGCCATTTGTTTGTGGAAAGTGTCATCAAGAAGGCGCTCCTGTTCAAAGTCAACGCAACATTCATCAGTCAAAAATTCTTGAGAATTATTCTGAGAGTATTCATGGAGAAGGATTGCTAAAAAAGGGTTTGTCAGTTACTGCCACTTGCACATCGTGTCATACATCACATTTTATTTTACCTCACACTGATTTGCGTTCTTCAATATCTCGTAAAAATATTGCTTCAACATGCTATAAATGCCATACGCAAATTGAAGATGTACACAGAAAAATTATCAAAGGTGAGTTGTGGGAAAAAGAGGATTCTGTTTTACCCGCTTGTGTAGATTGCCATCAGCCACATAAAGTGCGTAAGGTTTTTTATGAAGAGGGAATGGCTGATAAGGATTGTCTAAAATGTCACTCAAAACAGGATTTAAAAGCATCAAGAGATGGACATTCTCTTTATGTAAATTATCAGGAATTAACTTCTTCTAAACACACAAAAATTGCCTGCAGTAAATGCCATTCAAATGTGAATCCTTCTAAATATCGTGCTTGTGAAAGTATAAAAACAAAAGTTGATTGTGGAAATTGTCATGCTGAAGTTGTTGAGGAATATAAAGATAGCATCCATGGAAAATTATTTGCTAAAAATGATCCAAATGTTCCAAATTGCAAAGAATGTCATGGAACGCATGGTATCATGGGAAAAACAAATTCGAAATCACCTATATTTCCTTTAAATGTTCCAAATCTTTGTGGTAAGTGTCATAGAACAGGACAAAAATCAGCTATCCGATATACTGGCACAGAACATAGAATTGTTGAAAATTACACTGAGAGTATTCACGGTAAGGGACTTCTTAAAAGTGGGTTGCTTGTTACTGCAACTTGTTCGGATTGCCATACAGCTCATCATGAACTTCCACATAGTGATATTGGGTCAAGTATTCATAAAGACAAGGTTGCTGAAACATGTGGGCGTTGTCATTATGGTGTCTACGAACAATTTGTCCAGAGTGTTCATTCCCCATTGCATAATAAAACAGACAAGGAATTACCTGTGTGTAAGGATTGTCATACTGCTCATACTATTAGGCGGGCAGGAGAAGATGGTTTTAAGCTTAATATTATGAATGTGTGTGGAAAATGCCATGAGGAAATTGCCAAAACATATTTTGATACATATCATGGCAAGATTTCGAAATTGGGTTATACAAAGACAGCTAAATGTTATGATTGTCATGGGGCACATGATATTTTATCTGTTGTTGATTCAAACTCGCACTTAAGCCGTAAGAATATTGTCCAAACTTGTCAGAAATGTCATTCAGGTGCAAATAGACGTTTTGCAGGATATTTAACACATGCAACACATCATGACCCTAAAAAATATCCGTATCTTTTCTGGGTTTTTTGGGGGATGACAACTCTTCTTGTCACCACTTTCTTTTTTAGTGGTGTTCATACGCTTTTATGGTTTTCACGTTCTATGAAAAATAAAAAGGAATTTCCAAAAGCAGATATATATTCAACAGAAAAACAGATTGTGAGGTTTTCACGTTTAGAACGAATTTTACACATTACAATGATTGTGAGTTTTATAAGTCTGGCATTTACAGGTATGACATTAAAATTCTCATATACAAAATGGTCATCAATTGTATCGCATTTTCTCGGTGGTTTTGAAACAGCAGGTTATATACATCGTGTTGCCGCAATTTTACTTTTTATTATTTTCTTTACGCATCTTTTTAATATTTTTCAAAAAAAACGTAAAGAATTTAAAACATGGAAAAATTTGTTATCAGGAACAAACACTATGCTTCCTACAAAAAAAGATTTACTGGATTTAATTGGATCCATAAAGTGGTTTTTGGGTTTGGGAAAAAGGCCAAGATATGGAAGGTGGACATATTGGGAAAAATTTGATTACTTTGCAGTATTCTGGGGAATTGCTATTATTGGTTTTACAGGTGTTTTTCTGTGGTTTTCAGAGTTTTTTACACAGTTTTTGCCAGGTTGGTTTATAAATGTTGCAACTATTATTCATAGTGATGAGGCGTTACTTGCCGCAGGGTTTATATTTACAGTGCATTTTTTTAATACACACTGGCGTCCGGAAAAATTTCCAATGGATACCAGTATTTTTACAGGTCGTGTTTCTGTTGAAGAATTAAAAAATGACAGACCTGAAGAATATGAAGAATTAGTTGCAAGTGGAGAACTTGAAAAATATCTTGTAGAACCATATCAGCCGATTGTTATAAGGGCAATACGTATATTTGGTTGGACTGCTTTAGTCCTTGGTTTTAGCGTGGTAATATGGATTATTTATGCTATGCTATTTGCATATAAATAAGTAAGAATATTTATAGTTGTAAATTTTGGTCAGTTGGCAGTGTAGCGGCAGAGCGAAGCTCTGCAAAAAAAAAGCAAAGCTATTGCTTTGCAGCTACAGAAACAATAAAATGGGAGATTTTCGGGTGAAAACAAAGATTTTTATTTTTTTTATATTTGTATCTTCGTTGCTATATGCACAGGAAAATGAAGAATGTATGGTGTGTCATAAAGATAAAGAAAGTGGCGCACCATTGGTTAATTCAAATGCTTTTGGAAAATCCATACATGGAAATAATCTGTGTATTTCTTGCCATAGTGATATTAAGGAATTGCCGCATAATGAAAAATTAAAACCTGTATCTTGTAAAGACTGCCATAGAATAGAATCAGAAATCTATTTAAATAGTGATCATGGAAAAGCACAGCTTAAAGGTATAAATGAAGCAGCTACTTGTAAAGCTTGTCATGGTAGCACACATACTATTTTGAATAGCAGAAATCCAAAATCTCCGGTTTATCATAAAAACATTCCTGATACTTGTACACACTGCCATGGGAATTCAGGCAAAATGGAAAAATTTCACCTTACACAAAAGGAACCATATAAATCTTATAGAAACAGTATTCATGGCCAGGCATTGAAAAATGGAGAAATGAATGCAGCAGTATGTACTGATTGTCATGGGTCTCACAACATATATGGTTCATCAAACTCTATGTCAAAAATATTTCATAAGAATATTCCAGTTACTTGTAGTAAATGTCATGAAAATGTATTTAAAGTATATGAAAGAAGTATTCATGGTGTGGTTTCAAAAGCAGGTGTTAAAGAAGCACCAGTATGTATTGATTGTCATGGTGAACATACAATACGTGCTGTTAAAGACAAAGAATCATCTGTATATATTGGTGCAATAACCAAAACCTGTTCAGGGTGTCATGCTTCTGAAAAAATTGTTACGAAATTTGGATTGCCTGCAGATAGAGTTCAAACATATTTAGATTCATTTCATGGATTATCAGGTAAAGCTGGTGATTTAAGAGTAGCTAATTGTGCTTCTTGTCATGGATTTCATGATATTTTGATGTCAGATAATAAACTTTCCTCCATAAATAAAGTAAATCTACCGAAGACGTGTGGAAAATGTCATCCTGGTGCAGGTGCAATGCTTGCTTCAGGTTCTATACATACTAAAGATTCAAAAGAAAAAAATTTAATTATATATTATGTTAAAATATTCTATATATCATTAATACTTTTAACAATTGGTGGTATGATTTTTCATAATGCAATTCATTTTTTAAAAAATTTACGAGAACATTACAAAAAATGTAAAAAAGAAGCGAATGATAAAAGAATGAGTATTAATGAAAGAATACAACACTTTGGACTTTTGATTTGTTTTTCAGTACTTGCTTATACTGGTTTTGCAGTAAAATATCCTGAAAGTTGGTGGGCATATCCATTTAGAATTTTAGAGGAAGGTTCACAAATAAGGAGTGAAATTCATCACTGGACAGCATTTATATTTATTCTATTTGCAATATTCCACGTTTTTTATCTTGTATTTACAAAAGCAGGCAGAAAGAGAGTAACACAATTATTTCCTGTATTCAAAGATATCACTGATGCATTTAAATTTATTGGATATAATATTGGTTTGTGTAAAGAAAAACCACAATTTCGTGAGTACAATTATATGGAAAAATTTGAATATTGGGCACTTATATGGGGTTCTATTATAATGATAGTAACAGGAATTTTGCTTTTATTTGAAAATATAACTTTAAAATATCTGCCATTATGGATTACTGATTTAGCCACACTAATTCATTTTTATGAAGCAATACTTGCTACTGTTGCAATTATTATCTGGCATTTTTACTGGACAATTTTTGACCCGGAAATCTATCCAATGAGTTGGCAATGGATTACAGGAAAAAAAATTGATAATGAAAAAATAATAAATCCCCCTTTGAAAAAGGGGGACTAAGGGGGATTTTAGAAAGAAATCACCCACTGAAAAATTTAAAAACTGTTAAAATATGAACTTACTTTCTTTTTTAGGAATAGAAATTTCACCAGATAAAAAATGGTATATTAGTTTTAAAAAAAGATTTTTTAAATTAATAGGTTTATTATTAATATTACTTGTTGTAATTTTACTTGGGTTGGCAAAATATTCTACCACTCCATCTTTTTGTAAATCCTGTCATATAATGAAACCATATTATGATGCATGGAAAAATTCAAAACATAATAATGTTGCTTGTGTAGAATGTCACTATCCACCTGGTGAACCTAAAACAATATTATGGAAAAAATTTCAGGCTTTATCACAAGTTGCCAAATATGTCACACGGACATATTCATCTAAACCTTATGCTGAAATAGAAGATACTTCTTGTTTGAGGGTAGGTTGTCATTCAACCAGATTATTAGAAGGAAAAATTACTACAAAAAAAGGCATAATGTTTAACCACAGGCATCATTTAACTGAAGAACGTCGTGGTAGACATCTTAGATGTACTTCTTGCCATTCACAAATGGTTGTTGGTAAACATGTTGAAGTAACATGGGACACCTGTTACCTTTGCCATTTTAAGGGTAAGAAAACGGCACGTGATATTAATCCTATTGGTGGATGTATTTCTTGCCATAAAGTTCCTGAAACAGATTTTACAATAGGGAATATAGTTTATAATCACAAAAATTTTGTTTCAGCAAAAGGTAAAGATGTGAGTTGTAAAAAGTGTCATTTAGATGTTATTCAAGGGGATGGTGAAGCTCCACAGGAAAGATGTTACACCTGTCATAATCAGCCTGAGAAACTGCAAAAATACAATGATTTGAAATTTATTCATGAGCAGCATATCACAAAAAGGAATGTAGCTTGTTTTCATTGTCATAAGGAAATGAGGCATTCTATAACTACTATATCTAAAAAAGAAATGACTTCTCTTAATTGTGCTAAATGTCATACAGATAAACATACAGGTGTTCAGCAGATTTATAAAGGTATAGGTGCAAAAGGAGTTCCAGATATGCCAAGTGCTATGTATCTTGCAAATGTGGATTGTGTAGGTTGTCATATTTCAGAACAAATTCATGGCAACACAAAATTTGATGGAAGTACATACAAATATAAAGAAGATGCATGTGTTAAATGTCATGGTGAAAAATATACTGGTTTGGTATTAGAATGGAAAAAGATTTTAAATGATGCATTAGATGAAATTAATTCAAAATCAAAAATTGCAGAAGATTTGGTTAAATCCATTCCTAAAAATTCAACGGATTTCAATAATGCTAATACATTGCTTTCAGATGTCCGATACAATATACAGTTTATATCAGAAAAACGTGGTTTGCATAATATCTATTATTCTGTTCAGATTTTACAGGTAGCAAATAAATCTTTGGATAAAATAGGTAATTTACTTAAAAAAGAATTACCTTCTATGAATGAAAATATACTGATTAACGGAAGATTTTGTATGACTATGTGTCATTCAAAATTGAATATCAAAATTCCTTCGGAAACAGTAAAATATGGAAATAAAATTATGCCGCATCTAAAACATCTTGAAGCTGGTTTGGATTGTATAAGTTGTCATGAATTTGGCCAGCATAAAGATGTCCGTTTAAAAATGTCAAAAAAAGAATGTAGGCAATGTCATGAATTGTGAACAAACAGGTAGTATAATTGCAATATCTATAAGTAAAAATAAAGGCGAAAAAAAACAAAATATTCCTTTTGCTTGTCTTAAAGAAAACTTTGGAATTGTTGGAGATGCACATTCAGGTGATTGGCATAGGCAAATAAGCTTGCTTGCTCAAGAAAGTATAAATAAAATAATTGAGAAGGGTTTACAAGTAAAGCCCGGAGATTTTGCAGAAAATATCACTACAGAATGGATAAATTTAAAAGATCTTTTAATTGGAACCAAAATACAAATCGGCGAAAATATTCTATTGGAAGTTACACAAATTGGAAAGGTTTGTCATTCTCACTGCGCTATATATTATGCTGTTGGTGATTGTGTGATGCCAAAAGAAGGTATATTTGCCAAAGTACTGCAAGGCGGCGAAATAAAAACTGGAGATAAAATATCTGTCCTATGACAGCAATTATTCTTGCTGGTGGAAAAAGCACGCGTATCAATACAAACAAAATATTCCTTCCTTTTGCAAATAAAACAATGCTTGAACGTAGAATAAATCTACTAGCAAAAATTTTCAAAAATATTATTGTAGTTGTAAATTCTAAAATGCGCGAAAAAGAAATTGAACCAATTGTTAATTCTTTTAAAAATAAAGACTTGCATTTAAAAGTTGTATGTGATTATATCAAAGATAAAGGTTCTATTGGTGGGCTTTATTCAGGTTTAATGTATTCAAAGACACTTTATAATTTTGTTACTGCTTGTGATATGCCATTTTTGAATGTCCAATTACTTGAATATATGAAAAAGTTTACAAAAGATAAAAAATATGATGCTATTATTCCTTTTTTTCAAAAAGGATATGAACCATTATTTGCATTTTATTCTAAAAATTGCATAAAACCTATAGAAAAGCAATTAGAGAAAACTAATTTGAAAATAACCAATTTTTTTGCTAAAATCATTAAAAAAAATATATCTTTAAGAGAAATAAAACAATTTGACACACAATTACTTTCATTTTTTAATATAAACACACTTGATAATTATAGTAAGGCAAAGCAAATATATTTAAAAAACAGTAAACTTTAGGACGGTGAATTGGTAGCCGCAAGCTTTAGCTTGCGGAAAGAACCGCAGGCTAAAGCCTGCGACTACCTTTAAATTCAATAAATATTTAGAATATATGACGCAAAAGCAAAATGTACGAATAGTATTGATAAGTGGGTTATTTTTTATTTCTTTAGGAGGATGGTTTTTGCATTTGCGTATACATCCACCTTTTGAAGAATCACAGCATTTAATACCTTTTATATCAGGTATTATAAGTGTCCTTGCTATACCTGTATTATTTTTTTATACTAAAACTACACAATATGCTTATGTGATAAATGGTATGTTAGTGATTATAGGAACAATTACAATGGCACATTTTTCACTTTTAAATTTGCCGGAAGTAATAACACCTTCAAATTTAATACTAAAAACTACTTTACCAGATATAATTTTATTATTTGGAAAATTTGCATTTGGAAAAGCTATTTTTGAATTGGATATAATGAATACAAGTTCTGAATTGAAGCGCAAAGACAGATTTTTTCGTTACCCAAATATGGGGTGGTGGTTGCTACATTTGATTGCCATTTCAATTGTTTATATAGTAGGCAATATATTCTTGAGGAGTTAATGTATGTACAGATTTATGATGTATAAACCTGGATGGTGGATCTTACATATAATTGCAATAATTTTTATTTTATGGTTAGGAAGTATTATGTAGTTGAAATGGAGGTGAGTTAAATGGGGAATATAGGAATGCCAGAATTATTAGTTATATTAGCAATAGCATTTTTGATTTTTGGTGCAAAAAAATTACCTGAAATAGCTAAGGGAATCGGCAAAAGTATAGGTGAATTTAAAAATTCAATGAAAGAAATTAATAAAGAAGTAAAGGAAGAGGAAAATAAAATTAAAGATATAGCAAAGCTAAATTAGTCAAAAACCCTATAGGTTGGGTTAGAAAACCCAACCTATAGGCAGGACATTCTTGTCCTGCAGGATAAATTGGTTTTAATCCTGGGTTCTTTACTTAAAGGTATATGAATTTTAAATCATTGCTATGCTAATAGTCAAAAAAATAGAATATTTTAAAATTTTGATTTTATGCTTTTTGCTTCTATTTTTAGGATGCGATAAAACTCCAGAATATAAAAAAGTCAGACTTAAGCCAGTAGACTCTACCGATTTATTAAATAAAGATTATAAAAATAATACTATTAAACTTGCTATTGCTTCTGTTGTTTCTCCAAAAGCTTCATTAATTCTATATGCTGATTTAATAGAATATCTCAGAAAAAAAATGGAAGTAAATATTCAACTTGTGCAGAAGAATACTTATGGGGAAGTTAATGAGTTACTTAGAAATTCTGAATGTGATGTGGCATTTATTTGTACAGGCGCTTACATTAGGGCAAATGTTGATTTTACATTGGATATTTTAGCTGTTCCTGTAGTTGAAGGAGAACCTTATTACTATTCATATATAATAGTAGAAAAAAACAGTGAACTAACAAATTTAAATGATTTGAAAAACAAAAGTTTTGCTTTTTGCGATCCACTTTCTCTAACAGGATATTTTTATGTTAAATATTGTCTGTTTAAATCAGGCTGGACACCAGATAACTTCTTTAGTAAATTTATATTTACAGGTAGTCATGATAATTCAATAAAATCAGTAGCAGAAAAAATAACAGATGCTGCTTGTGTAGATAGTATTGTATACGATATTTTAATAAAGCAAAAAGATATCTGTGCATTAAAAACAAAAATTATTAATAAATCTCCATCTTTTGGAATTCCTCCTGTTGTAACAGGAAGCAAAATCAATCATGAGATTAAAAAGAAATTACAAGATGCATTTTTAAATATGAACAAGGATGAAGAAGGCAAAAAAATTCTAAATAAAATCTTTGTAGAAAAATTTATTATCCCTGACAGTAAAATATATAATTCTGCAAAAACAATATTAGAAGAAATAGGTGCAATTCAGTGAAGTTTCTGGAAACAAAAAAATTTTTCAGTAAATTTATAGAAAAAGCGTTAGCTGTACCTATATTTTTTAAAATAATGGGTATAGCATTTGGTTTAATTGTGTTATTTTGCATAGGGGCTTTAATTGAGACAAGAGTGCTGCTTTATAAATCCTTAAAAAATCAGGTTGAAGAAAAAGGTATTGCAATAACTAAAGATTTGGCATCAAGGTTGGCATCACCTCTTCTAACTGGGAATTTATTTGGAATATACGAATTATTAAAAGAAACAACCCAGAGCCATAAGGATATACGATATATACTTGTTCTTGATAAAAATGGGCATATAGTTGCTCATACATTTGAACATAGAGTTTCAGAAGAACTTGTGAAGGTGAATTTTGAAGAGAAATTTGTGCCGTATAATCTGGAGATACTTAATACAGAAGAAGGAAAAATCCTTGATATTTTGGTTTCTGTATTTGAAGGTAGACTCGGGGTTGTCAGAATAGGTTTGGTGGATGCTCCTTTGCGGGAAGCATTACAAAAAGCCACGAAGCATCTTTTAATTGCAATAATAATAATGGCGTTCATAGGTATTTTTATATCGTATTTTCTTACGTATATTTTAAATATGCCATTATCTAAATTAATCTTTGCAGTGAATGAAGTAAGCACTGGTAATCTTAAAACCCGTGTTAATATCATAACAAATGACGAGTTCGGGAGTTTTGGTAAAGTATTTAACAGTATGGTCGAAAATTTAGAAAAAAATCAGTTAGAATTAAAACAAAATGAGGAAATGAGACAAAAATTAATAGAAAAAATTATTTATACACAGGAAGATGAAAGAAACAGAATTGCAAGAGAATTACATGATAAAACAGGTCAAACTTTGACATCGCTTAAAATTGGTCTTAAATCTTTTGAGTCAGGTATTGAAAAAGATGATATGAAAAATAAATTAGAAAGTTTCAGAACACTTTTAAATAGTTCGTTAGAAGATATACATAATTTGGCAGTTGAATTAAGACCTCCTTTACTTGATGATTTTGGTTTTTTGAAAGCAGTGAGGAAATATGTGGAAGAATTTGAAAATACATTTCCTGTAAAAGTAGAATATAAAACTTCAGGATTTTCCGAAAATACTAAATTACTATCTTCTCTTGAAATAGGTTTGTATAGGGTAATTCAGGAAGCATTTACAAATATTATAAAACATGCAAAGGCTGATAAAGTGAATATAACTCTTCAGAAAAAAAAATCTGATTTAATTCTTACAATTACAGATGATGGTGTGGGTTTTGATATGGATAAGATAAAAACTACATCTGGTAGAAAACCAATCGGTTTATTTGGAATGCAGGAAAGAATATATATTCTTGGTGGCAAGTTTAATATAAAATCTGATATAAATAAGGGAACAGAAATCTATATTAAAGTTCCAATTAAAGAGGAAGCTTAAATGGTAAAAATTAAAGTTTTAATAGTAGATGACCATGCAATTTTAAGAGCAGGATTAAAGATGCTACTTGAGAAAGAGCAGGATATACATATAATTGGAGAAGCATCAAATGGTAAAGAAGCTCTTATAAAAAGTAAAACACTGAATCCGGATATTATTTTACTTGATATCACTATGCCTGATATGAATGGGCTTGAGGTAGCAAAAAAACTTTTGCAACAGAATCAATTGATTAAAATACTTGTCCTCACAATGCATGAGGAGCCAGAATACTTTCAGGAGTTTATTAAAATTGGTGCAAAAGGATATGTGCCAAAAAAAGCAGCAGATGCTGCGCTTATAAATGCTATAAGAACAATTTCGCAGGGAAATATTTTTATACATTCCAGTATGGCAAAATTGTTAAAAGAAAAAGAAGCGGAGCAAAAATTAAGCCCAAGAGAAAAAGAAGTTTTGACCTTTCTTGCAAAAGGTTTTGTAAATAAGGAAATAGCAGAAAAACTTGATTTAAGTATTAAAACCGTGGAAACATACAGAGCAAGAATTATGGAGAAATTAGGTGTGACAGGCCGTTCAGAACTTACTGATTATGCAATAAAAACAGGCCTTTTTAAATTATAGGAATTTACCTTACATACCCCAATAATTATTCTGACTATAAATATTTTGGAAAAATTGATAAAAATTTATATCTTTTGTAAAAAAATCAATGTAGTTGCCGATTTATCGGCAATAAAAAGACAGCTGATAAATCAGCAACTACATATAAAAAAAGGAGATGGTAGAAATGCATAAAAATAAAAAAATAGCAATATTAGTACCAATAGTACTAATATGTATGGTTAGTTTTGTTTTTGCGGCAGATGTTAAGTTAAAGGATATTAAAGTTTCAGGCGTTGTTTTTTCTCAATATTCTTATGATTTAACAGAAAAAGGAGCAGATTATAATGCATTTGAATTAACAAGAACATATTTGACTTTTAAAAGCAATTTAGCAGAAAAAATTGGATTAAGCTTAACACTGGATTCAGGAAGATGGTCTGCACTAAATCCTAATTCATTACAGGTTTTTGTTAAAACTGCTTATATTGATATAAAGGATGTATTGCCTTCTTCAACACTTTCTATTGGTATATTAGGTTTACCATGGCATTCAGTTGTTGAGGGAACATGGAAACATCGTTTTGTAAGTACAATATTTGCAGATACAGAAGGCAAACAAACATCAAGTGATTTGGGAATAAAACTTGGAGGCGAATTGATCAGCAAATATTTAGAATACTATCTTGTTCTTGCAAATGGCGAAGGTTATGCCAGACCTGAAGCAAACAAAACAAAAGATGGTTATGCTTTGGTTAGATTAACTCCGATGCCTGATACTTTGAAAGGTTTGAAAATTGCAGCACATCATAGAGCTGGACTTGTCAATGCAAATCAAAAAAGAGATCGTTCAATGGGATTTGTGAGTTTAGAACAGGATAATTATACTGTAGCAGGAGAATATTTATATACTATAGATCAATCAAGTCAGGGTGGAACTAATACTGTGGGCCGGGGTTATTCTGGATGGGGTTTTTATAAATTATTTGGTAATTTATCTGCTTTTGCAAGATACGATTGGTTTGATCCAGATAACAATAAAACAGAAGATACGCACTACAGAGCTATTTATGGAATTGGTTATGATATTGCAGATGGTATAAAAATCACAGTAGATAATCAACAAGTTAAATATGAAGGTAATGCCGGTCAAACTAACGCGAATGTTATTTATACACATATGTTGATTAACTTTTAAAAATTTACTGTAGTTGCCCATTTATGGGCAATGCTGATAAATCAGCAACTACAATTAAGAATTTACATACTCAAGGAGGTTTATGAATGGAAATTTTGAAGAAAGAAAAAAATCTATTTTCTGAAGTTACAGGAAAAAAATTTACCAGAAGAGAATTTTTAAAGTGGAGTTCTGTAACAGGAACTGCAGCTATTGCAAGTGGTTTATTCCTGGATAACAAATTAGGTATATTCAGGGAAGCTACTGCAGCAGAAAAAGAAGCAAAGACAGGGACGTGGATTTATACCTGTTGTAATATGTGTGGTGGACAAACTGGTATAAAGGTAAATGTAATAGATGGTGTTATTCGCAAAATTGAACCAAATGAACATAATCCTATAGGTGTGGCTAATATATATAATGATTTTGTAAATGAAAAATCACGTGGTGGCAGAATGTGTCCAAAAGGTAATTCTGCTATAAAATCTTTGTATGATCCGGATAGATTGAAAACTCCTATGAAACGAATAGGTGAAAGAGGAAGTGGGCAATGGGAACCAATAACATGGGAACAAGCAATAGAAGAAGCTGCGTCAAAATTAACTGAAATAAAGAAAAAATATGGTGCAGAATCTCTTGTATGGTTTTCTGAAGACCATTCATTTACACATATACAAATAGATTTTTGTGATTTATTCGGCACACCTAATTATCACAATCATGCAAATTTATGCGATGTATCAAGAAAAAGAGGTTTTTCTACAGTTATGGGAGATGAAAGACCTTTAGCTGATTTTCAAAATGCTGATTATGTATTACTATTTGGCTGGAATCCTCTTGGTGCAATGAAATGGGCACATTTGCCTGCTATTATAAACAGAGGCAGAGAAAAAGGCGCAAAATTAGTTGTTGTAGACCCTGTATTTTCAGCTACAGCTGCTAAAGCAGATGAATGGATTTCACTACGACCTGGAACAGATGGTGCTATGGCACTTGCTATAGGCAATGTTATTGTTACTGAAAAGCTGTATAACAAGGATTTTATTGAAAATTGGACAATAGGATTTGATGAATATGAAAAATTTATTGCAGATAAAACACCTGAATGGCAGGAAAAAATCACATCAGTTCCTGCTGATGTAGTAAGAAGAATAGCGAGAGAACTTGCATCTTCTAAATCAGCAGTTATAGATGTATGGAGTGGTCCTGGACATCATACAAATGCTACACAAGGTTCAAGAGCTGTTGCTATGATACCAGCACTTCTTGGATTTTATGATAAATCAGGCACAATGATTAGTCCGGATAAAAAAGGTGGTAAACACATAAAATTTTCTGTTGATAAATCCAAAGCTCAACGTGTAGATGGACTTGGAACAAAATATCCATTTGGTCATGGTTCTGGAATATATATAGAAGCACGTGAGGCAATGTTAACAGGTAAACCATATCCTGTTAAAGCTGCTGTTTTTGTTTTTCAGAATTGGGTTATGTCAGTTCCAAATACAGCAAAAAATCTTGAAGCAATTAAGAATATGGAATTTGTAATAGTAGTTGACACACATCTTTCAGAGACAGCAGAGTTAGCTGATTTGATTGTCCCTGGAAGTAATTTTTTAGAGAGATATGATTTGAATTCTAATTGGGTAACATTTCCTGCTTTAGGTTTAAGACAGCCTGTTGTTAAATCATGGATAAATGGAATGACAGAGTATGAATTTGTAAAAGCAGTAGGAAAAAAACTTGGATTGAAAGATAAAAATGGAAAAGGTTTTGAGAAGACAGATGAAGAAGCTATGAATGAAGAATTAAAAGCAGGTATAAATATTTCTATAGCAGAATTAAGAGCTATGGATGGAGCTACATGGATTGGTGGTAAAACTACTTATGAAAAATATTCAAAGTCTGCTAAAGTTCCAGAAGGTGCTGTTGTTAATACAGACACAAAAGTAGTTAAAGACAAAGATGGTAAATATATAGGAGTGAGTAATGGGTTTTGGGTTGTAAATGGATTTAAGACACCATCTGGCAAAATAGAGTTCTATAGTAAACAGCTTAAAGACAAAGGATATGATCCATTGCCAGTGTATACTGAACCGGAAGATAAGCCGACATCAGAATATCCATTTTATCTTATTGGTTGGAAACAAGCAGAGCATACTCATACAAGAACATTTAATAATGAATGGCTTATGGAAATGAAATCCGATAATCCTTTATGGATGAATACTGATACAGGAAAAAAATTGGGTTTAAATGATGGTGATGAAGTATGGATAGAATCTCCTATATCAAAAGCAAAAGGAAAAGTTCATCTTACAGAGGGAATTCATCCTGAAGTTGTTGGTTTACATCATGGCTATGGTCACTGGGCACTTGGTTCTGTTGCAAAAGGTAAAGGTGTAGCAGATGGCCAATTTTTTCCTGGTAAAGCAGAAGCTATTTCAGGCCAGGCTATTACAAAAGAAGTTGGTGTGAAAATTTACAAAGCATAAGTTTAAATTTATGTAGGGCAAAGCTTTAGCTTTGCTTATTAATTGGAGGGAAAATATGAAAAATCAATTAGGATTTTATTTCAATCAGGATAATTGTATAGGATGTCGCGCTTGCGAAGGTGCTTGTAAGCAGCAGTGGAATGTTGATGTAACAGTAAGATACAGAAAGGTTCATACTTTAGAAGGTGGAAAATATCCAAATCCAATTACTTGTTATTTATCTTTAGGTTGTAATCATTGTGAAGAGCCAGCTTGTATTGAAGTGTGTCCTGTAAAGAGAATTGAAAAAAGAGAAAAAGATGGGCTTGTAGTTTATAATGATATTTCTTTAAATACTGATGGCACACTTAATTATGAAAAAGTTACTTGTGTGTCCTGTGGAAATTGTAAAAATGCTTGTCCATACAGTATTCCTCAGATTAATGAAAGTCCATCTAAAGGTAAGAAAAGATATGAGAAATGTATAGGTTGTTATCCACGTGTTGATGAAGGTTTAAAGCCTGCATGTGTTCAGACTTGTTTAGGATTAGCACTTGAATGGGATAAATTAGCAGAAAATGAAAAAATATCAGGAACAATTAAACAATTAACGGGTTTTCCTGATCCATCAGATACAAAACCTTCTACAAGATTTAAGCCAGCACGTAAGACTTCTAATGATCTCAAAGAAGTTGTATTAAGATGACGCAAGGCGTCATTGCGAGAAGTGAAACGACGAAGCAATCCAAAAATAAGATTGCTTCACTTCGTTCGCAATGACGGATATGGAATTTTAAACAATGAATACAATACAAATGAAAAATATTCAGGTTTATCACATATTGAGTTTGTCTTTTCTTAAAATTCCAGATGAACAGTTAATTGCTGATGTTCAAGATGTAATAGATATATCTTCTGATGCTGATGTGTTTAATTTAAAAATGGATTATACGCAACTTTTTATAGGTCCACACAAACTTTTGGCACCGCCCTGGGAATCTGTATACAACTCACCTTTAAAACTTGTCTGTCAGGAGCCTTTGTTAGAAGTTAGAAAATTTTATAGAGATGCAGGTTTAGTTCTAAACACACAAAATTATCTTGATGATCACATAGGTATAGAATTAGAATTTATGAGTTATTTGTGGAAATATAATTTATCTGAAGCAAAAAATACTTTTGTGCAGGAACATCTTGCCCAATGGGTGCCAGATTTTTGTAATGATGTGATAAAAAATGCTAAAACTGCATTTTATCGCGATATTGCTTTATTTACAAAGAATATTATTTCTATAGAGTCAGAATCTAAAAATTTAGCGGGGGTGAATTAAAATGGGACATATAGGAATGCCAGAATTATTGGTTATATTGGTAATAGCATTTTTGATTTTTGGTGCTAAAAGACTTCCTGATATAGCTAAAGGAATAGGCAAAAGTATTGGTGAATTCAAAAAATCAATTAAAGAAGTAAACGAAGAAGAAAATAAAATTAAAGATAGTTTGTTGGGTTAGAAAACTCAACCTATTGTAATTTGTACGATAGGCAGGACATTCTTGTCCTGCATTAAATTAAGGAATTCTCCGAGCTCTATTTCCTAATCCTTTTTAGGTATGGAATAGCGCCGATTCGGGTAGAACGAGAAATTGTTCTGCCTCCTCATATTTGGAAAGGAGAACTGGAAAGAAACCAGCTTCTCTTGAAAATAAAGAGGTGCTGGTTTTTTTGTTTAAAGTGGCCCCAAAAAACAGTTTGTTGGGTTAGAAAACCCAACCTATCATGATTTGTACGATAGGCGGGACATTCTTGTCCTGTAGGATAAATTGACTATGCTAATAGATTCATTAGGTAGAAAAATAGACTATTTAAGAGTTTCAATAACAGATAGGTGTAATCTAAATTGTATCTATTGTATGCCGGACAAACCTGTTATTCCAAAATCTAAAAATGAAATATTGAGTTTTGAAGAATTGGAAAAAATGATTGGAATTCTTGTGTCATTGGGAATTAAAAAAATAAAAATAACAGGTGGTGAACCATTAGTAAGAAAAGGAGTAATAGAATTCATAAAAAAAATATATTCTATTAATGGTTTAGAAGATATATCTCTTACTACTAATGGTATTTTATTGAAAGAATATGCAAGAGATTTAAAAAATGCGGGTTTAAAGCGTATAAACATAAGTCTGGATACATTACATAATGATAAATTTATTAAGATAGCAAGAGGATGTAGTTTGTCACAGGTATTAGCTGGTATTGATGAAGTGCAGAAGTTAAATTTTTCACCTATTAAAATTAATACAGTAGTAATTAAAAATATAAATGATGATGAAATCCTGGATTTTATACGGCTCTGTATAGAAAATCCATATATAGTTAGATTTATAGAATATATGCCTACTTATAATAGTCTTGGTTGGAGCAATGACAAATTTGTTTCAATAGAGGAAATAAAAAACATATGTAGTAAATACTGGAATCTTACTCCAATGGATACAATTTCAGGTGGAGGTCCTGCAAAATATTTTCAGGTTAAAGGTGGAGCTGTTGGGTTCATAGGACCTATTTCCTCATATTTTTGTTTTTCCTGTAATCGTTTGCGATTAACTGCTGATGGCAAATTAAAATTATGTTTGCATTCTCCGGAAGAGGTGGACTTAAAAACTTTATTGAGAAATAAACATACGGATAATGAAATAAAAAACACAATACTTTCTGCAGTTAGCTTAAAATCAACAGGCAAATTTTTCAATTCTTATCATAATGAAAACATTATGTGTCAGGTTGGTGGATAATGTTCAAAGACTATAAATTTAACTTAAAAGAATTTATAGGAAGTTTAGGTGATTTAGGTGTTCTTATACCTTTATCTGTTGCGCTTATTTTACTAAATGGTGTAAATCCTACATCTCTATTTTTTGTAGTAGGACTACTATATTTTATAACAGGCATATACTTTAAAATTCCATTTCCTGTCCAGCCTATGAAAGCAATGGCTGTTATTGCTATTGTTACAAATGCAAAACCTGAGGTTTTGTCTGCTGCAGGTATTATTATGGGAATAATCCTTATTCTGTTATCTGTAACAAAACTAATAAATTTTATACATAAGTTATTTACATTGCCTATAGTTAGAGGAATACAATTTGGGTTGGGTATTATGCTTATTATAAATGGAATAAAATTAATTATTGGAAATCACCAATCGCATAATATTTTTCCGTTATCATTCGGATTTGTTATTCCTAATTTTGGTTTTCCTGATATACAAAGTTTTGTTTTGGCTTTTTCTACACTTGTATTACCTCAATTACCTGTAACAATCGGTAATTCAGTTATTGCAACAGTTGATACAGCACAAAAATATTTTAATGAAAAATCTTCAAAAGTTACATCTGTTGCAATTACTACTTCTTTGGGTATAGCGAATATCATATCAGGTGTATTAGGTGGTATGCCTGTTTGTCATGGAGCAGGTGGTTTAACAGCTCATTACAAATTTGGCGCAAGAACAGGCGGAGCTAATATAATGTTGGGCAGTATTTTTATTATAGCAGCAATTTTTTTAGGCAAATCAATAGCCAACATTTTTTCTTTAATACCATTTTCAATATTAGGGAGTCTTTTGATATATACAGGAATTAAACATGCACAATTGATACAAGATTTATTTGGGCAAAAGGAAAAATTATTTTTTGCAACAGCTGTTGGATTATTATGTGTTGTTTCTGATATGAGTGTAGCAATAGGAGTGGGATTGTCTTGTAGTTTCTTATTAAAAAAACTAATTTAAATATGATACCTATAATTTCATTTGTTGGAAAATCAAATAGCGGGAAAACAACATTACTTGAAAAAATTATTCCACAGTTAAAAAAAAGAGGATATAAAATTGGTGCAATAAAACATGATGTTCATCATTTTGAAATGGATTATAAAGGCAAAGATACATGGAGAATAAACAAAGCAGGAGCACAAACAACAATTATCGCTTCGCATAACAAAATGGCTATGATAAAGAATTTAACCTCTGAATATAAAGTTAGCAAAATTTCTAAAGAATTATTGACTGACGTAGATATTATTATAACTGAGGGTTATAAGAAAGAAAGTAATCCCAAAATTGAAGTAACACGTTCTGGGGAATTATTATGCACCAAAAATGATAATCTAATTGCTATAGTTAATAATACAGGTAAAAAACTTTACCTAAAAGATAACTTTAAAACAATCCCCTGTTTTACTTTTCACCAGCCCAAAAAACTTGTAGACCTAATTGAAAAACAATTTTTAAAAAAACCTTAATTTTTGGTGTAGGCGCAGGCTTTAGCCTGCGAGAAAAAACAAGAAAGACAAAATGTTTCTGGATTTTTGTTTTCGCAGGAATGACTTTTTTAAGGATTTTTAAGAATATTGTGTTGTCCTACTGTACGCAAGTAAACCCCATTTTTTTCTAAAGTAAAAGTGATTCTTAGGGATTGAGAAGCTCTTGCTTCCCATATATTGGGTACACCCTTAATTTTTTTAACGCCCAGTGAAGAGTAATATAAATTTTCTTCCATTTTAAGTAGTGCTTTATTTATTTTTTCTTTATTTTCTGTAGAAAGTTTTTTATAATTGTGTTCAAAACGAGATGACCAAAAAAAATTATTTGTTGAGTTCATAAATTAAATGTTTGACATTTTTGGATGATTTCATTTTTCCTGTTTTTAATTCTTTTTCGGCTTCTTTTTCTACCTGCTGATGTTCTTTTGTCCAAAACCAAGATTGAGATGCATCTATAGTTTTTAATGGTTTGAGAAGAATTTGTCCATTATCTGAAACAAGTATTTCTATTGGATCTCCAACTTCAATAGACGTATTTTCCCTTACTTCTTTGGGTAGAGTAATTAAATAATGCTGTCGAATAAATGTTTTAGTAATTACCATAATTATGCCTCCTGTATATGTTTATGCATTTTTTTACACACTTCACTTAATAAGCTTGTTTACTGAAATACTTAATTTCTTTATTAAATATACACAATATATGGCGAGTCGTCAATAAAATTGTTTGTTTGGCAGGGCAAATAATTATTTATGTAACCTGCGAAAAATTTCACGGATTTTATTATCAAATAAATATTTATCTGCTTTAACTGGATTTTTATTCCCTCGTCCTCGTGTAAGATGAACATCTTCTTCTCTGTCAAAAGCAAAACTAAAGTAATTGCTCTGCTTGTTGTTAGTTTTATTCTTTAATTTTTTTACAAATTTACTCATCTCACTTTCCGTAAAAACAAGAATTAACTTATCATACCATTTTGATATTTTTCTGTCCTTGTTTAATTTTTTTCCTTCAACTTTGTTTTTGAGATATGGTGCAAAGAAAATATAATAATCTGCAGACCCCTTTTTAATTTTAAACCTATTAAACCAAAGATGATTTTTTAAAGATACATCTACTCCTTTGTATGTTTTTTGGTGTTCGTAGTTCCTTGAACTCTTTATCTGTAAAGTTACACATTTTTTTGATTTGTTATTATATAGTAATAAATCATAGCCTTTTTGTTGTCGGCTTAATGGGATTAATATTGAAAACTGATCCTTCTTTTTGAAATGCTTACGTAATGCCATAGCAACAGCATATTCAGAATATGGTAAAGTGAAAATTGGATTCATAACAACCTCCTTTATTTTTTTACAAATTACTCATTTTATTATTGTGGTCCAGCAGTAGAAATTAAAGAAGAAGCATAAGGAGAATAATTTACAATTCCTGCTCCATAATATGATGAATCAATATAGTTTTGTATTGTACTTGAATCAATTGTTCCCCACCAGTTATTTGTAACATCAATTGTGTAACTAGCTTTATTTGTAAGTATTGTGCCAGTTCCTTTAGTTAAATTGCAGTAATTAATTTTGTATTGTCCAGCTCCAAGAAATGTTTCAATTTCACCTGTAATATTGCAATAAGAAATTATAGGGGATCCTACAGCGATAAATACAGAAGAACCAGTCTTTTGAAAATTGCAATTTTTAACTTCCCCGTTTGTAAATAAAGTTGGGTAAGATGAATTATAATTTGTAAAGGTGCAATTGGTCATTTTTGAATTGCTATTACCATAGATGTTTTGTATCGAGCCATATTCAAATATTATATAATTTAAAATTGTTGTAGTTTTATTGAAACTATCACCGAATTTAATCTCTTGATAATCATTAGCAGTTGGTGCTGATTTACCTGAAGTAAATTTTATTGGATTTGATGAAGTACCATTAGCAGTAACGGGACAGTCTACAATGAAATGATAGGAGGCGGCAAATTTTATGATTACTCCAGGCTCAATTGTTAGAGTAGTTCTTCCTTCATAATAATTAATAAAGCTAACATTGTCTGTAACATTGTATGGGCTATTGTTAAGGGATAATATATAATTGACTTCTTCAGAATATGAACCTTTTAAAAGACTATCCAAAATTTTATTGCTGCTAGTTGTATCAGTAGTAGTTGTTGTTGTAGTGGTTGGCACTACGGCATCTAAAGATAAATCATAAATATTGTCTGCTTCACTTTTAAGCTGAACATCTGTCTGATTTTTATCAGTATATCCAATTTTTGTAGCATGTAAGTAATATATTCCAGGAGCTAAATCTGTATATGAATAATTGCCTGTAGAAGAAGATAAGGTTGTTACTGTTTTACTATCACTTGAAACTATGGAAACACTTACATCTGATATCGCAACGTTTGTTACAGAGTCATAAGTTTTACCTGATATATTAGCTTTTTTAGGATTTTGCGGGTCAAGTGGATTAGTTCTGTCTAAAGCTTTTTTTGCACAACTTGATATTAATAAAGTTATCGTTAAGAAACCTATCGTTTTTATAATTATTTTTTTCATTTAAATATCTATTTATTTGTCATTCCCGCAATTAGTTAGCGGGAATCCAGTGTCTTTAAAACACTGATAAAACAATACTCTGGATTCCCGATTAAAACCTCGGGAATGACAGTTGTCGGGTGGCAGCTAAACTATTTTCAAACATTACAAATATTACGACTTTGCATTTGTGTTGTCAATCAAAATATAGTCTAAAAGGTTTGTATAATATAAACCTTTTTGTATCTGGAATTAAAATGGATACTACTTTAAAATAACCTTAAGATGAAAGGTAAAATAATAGAAGAAAGGATTTATATAACTATAGGTAAAAGGATTCGGGAAGAAAGAAAAAAATTAGGACTTACGCAGGAAGAATTAGCAGAAAAAATATCCATACATCCCGCTTTTTTAGGTCAGATTGAAAGAGGAACGAAAAAGGCAAGTATTGTTACAATTCAATGTGTTGCAAAAGCTTTAAATATTACAACAGGAAAACTTTTTGCTGAAGATACGGATAAATTAGGTGTGAAAAATTTATCTGAATGGCAGACAAAAATTTCAGAACTAATCAGCAATTTTTCTGCTAATGATCAGAAGTTTCTTTATGAGACAGCGAGGGCATTGGCTAAAAAAATCAAAAACTGGAAAAAATCCATAAAGCAATCAACATAAAACTAGAAACTAATTCTTACGATATAAAATAACTAAGAGTAAGTAATAATCCAATACAAAAGAACCTCATACATTTGATAGATTGACAAATTGTTTTTTAAAAAGTAAAATGGCTATAATGGAGGTTGAAGAGATATGAAAGGTATAACAGTAGACAAAGTGATTGAAGAGTTTAACAAATTACCTTTAGAAGATGAGGAATATACGATTGAGGTTATAAAAAAACAATTAATTGAAAAAAAAAGGCAATGTATACTTCTAAGGGCAAAAGAAGCTGAAAATAATGTTAAAAAAGGTTTATTTAAAAAAGGCACTATAGAGAATTTACATAAGGATTTAGAAAATGCTTAATGTAATTTGGGATGATGGATTTAAAAGAATCTATAAAAAGAAAATTAAAAACAATGAAATATTAAAAGATAGACTTTGGAAAACAATTAGATTATTTACAAAAGATCCTTTTCAAATTCAATTGCGAACACATAAGCTGTCTGGTGAACTTGCTGGATTGTGGGCGTTTAGTATTACATATGATTACCGTGTTGTTTTTAAATTTACAAATAAAACAGAAGTATTGTTAATAGATATCGGTAGCCATGATGAAGTTTATTAAGCAAATATGCAAGATTTTAAAAATCCTTAAAACAAAAAATACTTATCTTATAAAATAACTAATAGAAAGTAATAAGCCGATAAGAAGATGAAGTTGCACTGTTAGGGCATTTGCGGGAAGTAATTTTAGTGATGGTCCAGCAAAATTTTCTTTAAGTGTTTTCATAGCTTTTATTGCTAAAGTCAGTGTTAATAGTGCAGAAAGGCCAAGTATTGGTATAGCTCCTGAAAGGACACCTGCTATAATAATTACATAAACCATAACCATAGCTATAATATAACCCGTAACTGCTTTTTCTTTACCGAATCGAATTACTAAATGGTTTTTCCCAACTGATTTGTCTGCATTATAATCAGGAAACTCATTTATATACAAAACAAGTGCAATTAATAAGGCTACTGGTAAAGATGCAATAACAGGGACAATACTTATTGTTTGTGTTTGTACATAATATGCGCCTAAACACATAAGAGTTCCAAAATTAAGACCTACTATTAATTCGCCGATTCCTCTGTGTACCCATTTAAATGGTGGTGCACAGTAAAAGAAACCTGATATTATTCCAATTAAACCTAAAACAAGAATAAAAACACCTAATTGAGAATATAGATATAAACCTATTAAACTACCTAAAGCGAAACATATAAGAGATTCTGATAGGACTTCTTTAGGAGTAAGCAATTTTTTTTGTATTAATCTGCTGCCTCCTGTAAATGGCCTTATATATTCTGTATTAGCTTCGTCATTGCCGGATTTGTGATCAAAATAATCATTTGCTACATTTGTGCCAGCGTGCAGTAGTATTCCACCAATTAAGGTTAATATAAAATATGTCCAATTGATTGTTCCGGTTATATGCCATGCAATAAGTGTTCCAAGAATAACTGGAATAATACTTGCTGTAAAAAATGGTGCGCGTAATTCTTCAAGGTATAATTTTATTTTCATATTTACCATTTCCTCCTTTAAAATTGAAGTTTATAATAAAGTATATCTCAAAAATAAACTCTATGCAAGAATTTTTTGAAACTAATTTTTTAATCATAGTGTTTTACCTTACATTGCTCAATAATTTCCCTACTTTCATTATTCATATAAATATTGTAAAAACTATATAGATAAAGTATTATATTAAGCAAAATACATATGGTCTGATGGAAAAAATGTCAACCATAAGGGAAAGAATTATGGTCTGATGGAAAAAATGTCAACCATAAGAGAAGAAATTATGAAATATAATGATTTTAAACATTTAACAAGATTAGCAGTGGTGGCAATTGTATTTTTAGGTGTAGGCTTAGTAGTAAAGACATTGCTTGTCCCTGAATCATTTGGAAGGTTTGGGCATTATAGAGGTGATTCTGTACAGGAAAATATGGAAATACCCATTAAATATATGGGGCATTATGTTTGTAAAGAATGTCACGAGAGTATATATAACACTAAAACTAACTCAAAACATAAAGGGGTAAATTGTGAAACTTGTCATGGTCCTGGAGTAAATCATATTGTAGAAGTTAAAAAGATTCATAGAGAAACAATTAAAAGTATTATTAGACCTACAAGTAAAGAATCATGTATTTTATGTCATAGTATCAATACTGTCAGGAGAAAAGATTTTCCACAGGTAGACATAAAAAAACATAACACTGAAGAAAAATGTGTTAGTTGTCATGATCCTCATGACCCATTGTAAAATTAAATCTACCTACCCCTTTAATTAAGGAGGATTAAGAGGGATTTGGAAAAAATTATGAAATATAACAGGCGAAAGTTTTTAAAAGCACTTGGGAAAATTGTTTTAGTGGTTGGATTTGCAAAATATGCAAAATTTGGTAAATCATTTTCTGGTTTTGCAGAAGCTACCTCGTATGATCCTAAATTCAGATATGATATTGAAAAATATCTATATGGTTATGGGATAGATATAACTAAATGCATAGGTTGTGGTAAATGTGTTGATGCCTGCAAAAAAGAAAATGATGTGCCTAATGATCCATTTTATTTTAGAACATGGGTAGAAAGATATGCAATTTTTGAAAATGATGAAGTAAAGATAGATTCTCCTGGTGGTGGCAGATATGGATTTAACGACATTTATAAAGGTAAGCCATTAGTAAAGAAATATTTTGTGCCTAAAATGTGTAATCATTGTGAGCACGCACCTTGTGTTCAGGTGTGTCCTGTAGGTGCTACATATAAGAGTGAAGACGGTGTAGTATTAGTGGATAGGAAATATTGTATCGGATGCAGGTATTGCATACAGGCATGTCCTTATGGTGCAAGATATATTCATCCTGTGCTTAAAGTGGTGGATAAATGTACTTTGTGCTATCACAGAATAACTAATGGTTTATTGCCTGCATGTGTTGAAGTATGTCCTGTAAAAGCAAGAATTTTCGGAAATCTTAAAGACAAAAACAGTGAAATTAATAAATTTATAAATTCTAATAATGTGCAGGTATTAAAACCCCATTTGGGAACTAAGCCAAAAATATATTATAAAGGAATGGATAAAGAGGTAATTTAAAAATCCCCCTACCCTTTTAATAAAGGGGAATTAAGGGGGATTTAGGAAAAAATTATGCATGAAGTAGTTATAAATTTATACGAAGTTTTTCATAAAATTCAGGGATATATTTATCCTAATGATATAGAATTGCACTGGAGTATTTTAATAGTGCTTTATCCATATATAACAGGATTGGTAGCTGGTGCATTTATATTAGCGTCACTTGAGCGTGTATTTGATGTTACCCAAGTAAAACCTACTTATAAACTTTCTTTGCTTACTGCTTTATCTTTTCTTTTGGTGGCAACTATACCTTTGAATTTGCATTTGACACAACCCCAAAGAGCATTTGAGATATTTGCTACTCCTCATTTAACTTCTGCAATGGCTGTATTTGGATTTGTGTATATATGGTATCTTATGGTTGTTTTACTTTTGGAAATATGGTTTGAATATAGAAAAGATTTTGTAATATGGTCACAAGAGAAAAAAGGTATTTTAAAACTGTTTTATAAAATACTTTCTTTAGGATGTGATAATATCTCTGAAAATGCGTTAAAATTGGATGATAAAATAGGAAAATTTATTACAATAATAGGTATTCCATCTGCTATTTTATTGCATGGTTATGTAGGTTTTATATTTGGTTCAATTAAAGCCAATCCATGGTGGTCTTCTTCTCTTATGCCTGTGATATTTATATTTTCAGCAATGGTTTCAGGTATTGCATTAGTTATGCTAATTTATATGGTAATATCCTGGGTTCGCAAAATGCCTATTGATATGATTTGTCTTGATACAATAGGCAAATATCTTTTATACGCATTTATAATAGATTTTTCACTGGAAAGTCTTGATCTTATTCATCGTTTATATGAAGCAGATGAATCATTTAGCGTGTTAGCACTTTTAATGTCAGGGAAATTGTATATAACACTATTTATAATTCAGATATGTATAGGAACTTTAACTCCTATAATTTTATTGGGTTTATTACAGTTAATAAAAATTAATTCCGGAATAAAAAAATCAATATATTTGATTTCAAGTTTGTTAACACTTTTGGGAATATTTGCTATGAGGTGGAATGTTGTTGTTGGTGGACAATTATTTTCAAAAAGTTTAAAGGGATTTACTTCATACAAATTAGAATTTATTGGTAAAGAAGGGCTATTTATTAGCGCTATTATTTTACTTTTCCCAGTTTTAATTCTTACTATTTTGCTTTGCATATTACCTGCCTGGGATAAAAAAAATTCAGCATAACCTATAAGTAAACTTATTTTTCAACAGAAATTTTCCAAAATAATATTTTTTGTAGTTGCTGATTTATCAGCATGCCCATAAATGGGCAACTACAATATAAATCTTGAAAATAATCTACAAATAAACTAACATTGTATTTATGGAAGGATTTAAAGACAAATTAAAACGTTATGATTTTATTGATTTAACATTTGCTTTTTTAAGGGTTCTTACTATAATAGGTGGTTTTCTTTGGATTTATTTCTCTCCTGTTTTGCTGGAAAGCAAAGAAACTTTAGTTAATATATTTGTATTTTTTTGTGTGTATAGTAGTATTCTCTATGCTTTAATTTTTTTATTCCCTAATAAAATAAGGACACTTTATTTTTCTGCTTTATTTTTAGATTTAATATTTATATTTTTTATAATTGAAGAAACAGGTGGATTAAACAGTAATTTTTATTTGGCATTTTATCTGCTAATTGCTCTACATTCCTTTTATTATGGATTAAAAACAGGAATTTTTGTTGCATTAATATCTTCCTTGCTGTATTTTTTACAAGGAGGTTTAGAATATTCTAATAGTATTTATTGGACAGATTTTGGATTAAGATTATCATTTTTTTGGCTTGTTGGAATATCATTAGGACTTATCTCTGAAAAAGAAAAAAAAGATAAAAAAGCTTTGGATAAACTCTATAAAGAAATGAAGAATACACAGGAAAAACTTATACAATCAGAAAAAATGGTTGCAATTGGAAAACTTGCAGCAGGTATAGCACATGAAATTAATAATCCTTTGGATGGAATTCAAAATTGTGTCAGGGCTATAATTGAAAATCCTAAAAACACTGAGCTTATAAATAGGTATCTTTTATTAGTTCAGGAGGGATTAATTAGAATTGAGAATACTGTGCAAAGATTACTGGATTTTGCAAAACCACATAGCAAACTTTTTCGCAATGTCCATATTAATGAAATTCTTAAAAAAACAATTGCACTTGTAGAAGAAAATTTAAAAATCACTAGAATAATTTTAAAAAAACATTTTTCTTCTGCTTCGGAAATTTTTGCAGATCCTGAAGCACTAAATCAGGTATTTTTAAATATCATATTAAATTCCATAGATGCAATATTAGAGGGTGGGAAAATTTCAATAACTACTGTTTCAAATATAGACGCAATGATTATTTCAATATCTGATACTGGTTGTGGAATACCAAAGGAAAACTTGGACAAAATTTTCGATCCATTTTTTACTACAAAAAAAATAGGTAAGGGAACAGGTCTTGGTTTAGCTATAAGTTTGGGAATAATAAAAGAACACAGTGGAAGTATAACTGTTGAAAGTGAATTGTCAAAGGGTTCAAAATTCACAATAATATTACCTAAAAATTCAAATGGTTAAAATTCTTGTTGTAGATGATGAAAAGATAAAGCTTATAACATTGGTAGATGCACTTAAACTTAAAAATTATGAAGTTGATTCCTGTGAGGATGGAGTTTTAGCTTTAGAAAAAATAAAAAAAGAAAAATACGATATTATTATAACTGACCTTAAACTTCCTGGAATAGATGGAATTAAATTATTGGAAGAAGTAAAAAAAATATCTTCAGATACAGAGGTTATAATAATGACTGCGTATGGAACAATAGAAAGTGCTGTATCTGCAATGAAAATTGGAGCGTATGATTATATTACAAAACCATTTTCCACAGATGAATTATTACTTAAGATAAACAGAATTTTAAGATACAAAGAAGTTGTTGAAGAAAATGAATTGCTACATAGTGAATTAGAAGAAAGATACAAACTTGTAAATATAATAGGCAAAAATAAAAAAATGCAGGAGATTTATAATTTAATAAATATTGTAGCACCTGTAGATTCAACAGTTCTGATTTTAGGAGAAAGTGGAACGGGAAAGGAACTTGTAGCTCATGCAATTCATCATTTGAGTTTGCGAAAAGATAGACCGTTTATAAAAATTAGTTGTGCGAGTTTACCGGAAACCTTGCTTGAGAGTGAATTATTTGGTCATGAGAAAGGAAGTTTTACAGGTGCAATTGCTACAAAAAAAGGAAGGTTTGAATTAGCTGATACAGGGACTTTATTCTTAGATGATGTTGACGATATGAGTCTTGTAGTGCAGGTAAAATTGTTGAGGGTATTGCAGGAAAGAGAATTTGAAAGAGTAGGGGGTTCTGAAACAAAAAAAGTTGATGTTAGAATAATTGCTGCCACTAAAAAAGAATTATTGCAAGAAGTAAAAAATGATAAATTCAGAGAGGATTTATTTTATAGACTTAATGTTATTAGTATTCACTTACCTTCTTTAAGAGAAAGAAAAGACGATATTCCATTATTAATATATCATTTCATTAAAAAATGTTCTGATAAAATAAATAAAGACATAAAAACTATTTCAAAAAATGCTTTATCTGTAATGTTAGAATATAACTGGCAGGGTAATGTTCGCGAATTAGAAAATGTAATAGAAAGAGCTATTATTTTGACTGATGCAAAAGAAATAAGGACAGAACATTTGCCTGAATTTATAACAAATCCGAAATATACTTTAGATGACAAAAATTTGTCAATTTCTTATGCTAAAATTGAAATGGAGAAAAAGCAAATTATAAAAGCTTTAAAAGAATGTGATGGTAAAAAAAGTGAAGCTGCTAAAAAACTTGGTATAAGTAGAAAAACTCTCTGGAAAAAAATAAAGGCATACAACCTCTAATTTGTTACCTAAAGGTAACATAATCCATAAAAAGTAACACATTTGAATTGTTTGCTTTGTATAACTACAATTATTTCAATCATTTTATTGTTTTTAATAGTTGGCATAGAACTTGCATATATTATAAGGAATTAAATTAGCTATTCCATTTTGGAATAGCTAATTTAAATAAAAAGGGGGATGGTGAAGTTATGAATAAGGTAATATATATGTTGATAGTTATAGTAGGATTATTCTTGTCTATATCTGTTAATGCAGCAGAAGAAGCTATTGCAGTTAAAGTTGGAGAAGGGAGTCTTACTGTAAGTGGTTATGTTCATACAAGATATAGTTATACGTCTTACGATAATCCAGATGCATTTGCTGTAGTAAGAGCACGTCTTATTTTATCAGGATCAGTTGTACCTGATGTTTCATATAGATTTCAGTATGACTTAAGATTAGCCACAAGTGGTTTAAGAGATGCGTTTATAAAATATTCAAATTTACCTTTGGGAATGGCTATTACAGTAGGACAGTTCAAAATTCCTATTTCTGAGGCAGGGATTATTTGGGGAACTGCTGCAAATAATTTAATTAACGGTCCTATAATTTATGAGGGATACCTTTACAAAAAAACAGGATATAGCACTATTACTTTTGCTGATAGGGAAACAGGTATTGTATTAGATGGAAAGATGTTAGATAACACTATAGGTTATGCATTAGGAGTAGTTAATGGAAATGGAATTAATATTGCTGATGATAATAACAATAAAGATATTTTAGCACGTGTAACTGTGGCGCCATTTAAAGAATTAAATCTTGGAGTAGGTGCTATGTCTGGAAGAGAAGTAAGTGCTACTTATATAGCAAGAAAACGTTTGATAGCTACAGCAAAGTGTGAAATAGACAGCTTTAAATTAGTCAGTGAATATTTTTATCAGGAACGTGAAAAAAGTGTAGGAAAATTAGCAACAGATAATTTCTATATTACAGGTTCATACATATTTAAACTTGATGAACAATTCATTGAACCAGTATTAAGATATCAACAATATACAGCAGATGTTTTTAATGCTGATTATAAAGTAAATGTTGTAACACCAGGGTTGAACTTTGGGTTGAATAAATATACAAGATTACAGGTGAATTATAATTATATTCAAGATGAAATAGCTGCAAATGATAACGAGGTATTAGTACAGTTAGAATTAAAGTTTTAAAATTGTTTTAACAAGGTTAAAGAGCTTGTGCCAAAAGCTGTCATTCTGAGGCGATAGCCGAAGAATCTCGTCTTAAAGTCTTTTAAAAACAAGATTCTTCACGGAGTTTACACTGAGTGGAACGAATGTGTTCAGGATGACAAAATAGGGTTTTGGCACAGGTTCTAAAGACTTGCACTACATTTCTAATACGGAAAATTATAGTAGGAGGTAAGAATGGCTACAAAAAATAAAATTATTTTATCTGGAATGATTGCAGCATTATTTTTAGTTTTTAGTGTTGTTTGTGTGTTTGCATATCCTGAATTTAGCCGTAAGGAAAAAGTAGGATGTGTAGTTTGTCACACAAATCCTGCAGGAGGACCAGTTTTAAATAAAATAGGTCAGAAATATTTAAAAGAAGGACTTTCAGAAGCGGATAAAACGGTAAATACAGATGCGGTTGTAAATTATGTAGGAAGTATATCATGTAAAATATGTCATTTGCAACAGTATAAACAGTGGACCGAGACACCACACGCAAGAGCGTTTTATTTGCTTTTGGGAAAAAAGTCTGAGAATGATCCAAAATGTCTTGAGTGTCATGTTACTGGTTTAAATCTTCCGGGTGGTTATGAAATTGGTAAAGATAATGAAGATTTAAAGAATGTAAATTGTGAAAATTGTCATGGCCCTGGTAGTCTTCATATTATGGCATCTCGTAATTCTGAGACATTGAAAGAAAAAAAGGCGCATATAAATACAAAAGTAACTAAGAAAATGTGTTTGGAATGTCACATAAAAGAACATAGTCCAAACTTTGATTTCAAAAAATATCTGATTCATGGAATTCACGCTTTAAAAGAACCGTATGTGGAATGAGGAGGATGTAGTATGAATAATATAACACGTAGAGAATTTTTCAAATTTACAGGAGGTGCCATACCGGCTGTTATTGGATTGCCAAGTTTACTTTCTGCTGAGTCAACAACAACTGATTATAAAATTAAATATGCAAAAGAGACAACAACAATTTGTCCATTTTGCGCAGTAGGATGTGGAATAATAGTTCATACAGAAGATGGCAAAGTAATAAATACAGAGGGTGATTCTGATCATCCTATAAATGAAGGTTCTCTATGTAGTAAAGGTAGTGCTGTATATCAAATACCAAATAATGCTCGTAGACTTACAAAGATGTTATATCGTGCACCTAAAAGCAATGTATGGGAAGAAAAAGATTTAGACTGGGCTATTTCCGAAGTAGCAAAAAGAATAAAAGCTGCTCGAGACAAATCTTTTATACCTGTTGATCCTGCAGGTGTTACAGTGAATAGAACTGAAGCTATTGCAAGTATTGGTGGAGCTGCATTAAATAATGAAGAGTGCTATCTAATTACTAAACTTACAAGGGCATTAGGTGTTGTATATTTTGAACATGAAGCAAGACTGTGTCATTCTTCTACTGTGGCTGCACTTGGTCCTTCATTTGGAAGAGGTGCTATGACAAATCATTGGATAGATATAAAAAATTCTGATTGCGTATTTATTATTGGTTCTAATCCAGCTGAAAATCATCCAATGGCTTTTAAGTGGATAATGAAGGCTAAAGAAAACGGAGCAAAAATATTGGTAGCAGATCCAAGGTTTACACGATCAGCTTCTAAATCAGACATATACGTTCGTTTAAGACCGGGAACAGATATTGCATTAATCGGTGGTATTATAAACTATTGTATTAAAAACAAACTTTATCACGAGCAATATGTAAAAGAATATACAAATGCGTCATTTTTGGTTGACCCGAATTTTAGTTTTAATGATGGGTTGTTTGGTGGATATGATAGTAAAAAACGAGCTTATGATGTTACAACATGGGATTATCAGAAGAATGAGCAGGGAAAACCTTCAGTTGATGTAACACTACAGAGTCCTCAGTGTGTATTTCAGTTAATGAAGAAACACTACTCAAGATATACACTAAATGTAGTTCAGAAAATAACAGGTATTACAAAAGAAAAATTTGAAGAGCTTGCAAAAGCATTTTGTGAAACTGGAAAATCTGGTAAATCAGGAACAATTCTTTATGCTATGGGTGCTACTCAACATACAACTGCAACACAATATATACGTTCGTATGCAATTCTTCAATTACTCTTGGGTAATATGGGTATGCCTGGTGGTGGAATAAATGCTATGCGTGGCGAATCAAATGTTCAAGGTTCAACAGATATGGCACTTCTATTTCATCTTGTTCCCGGATATATGAGTAGCCCAAAGGCAGTTGATCATCCAACATTAGCAAAATATCTTGAGAAGGAAACACCATATACAAGTTTTTGGTCAAACAAGCCAAAGTTTTTTGTAAGTCTATTAAAAGCATTCTGGGGTGATAAAGCAACAAAGGCAAATGATTTTTGCTACGATTATCTTCCTAAAATTGGCTCTGGATATAAGGGAGGCGGTTATTCCTGGATTGCTTTATTTGAAGCTATGTATGATGGTAAAATTAAAGGTTTGATAAATTGGGGAATGAATCCTGCTGTAAGCGGTCCAAATAGCAATTTAACTCTCAAAGGTTTAGAGAATTTAGATTTTCTTGTTGATTTTAGTCTATGGGAAACAGAAACATCATCTTTCTGGAATAGACCAGGAGCGGATCCATCAAGTATAAAAACAGAAGTATTTCTATTTCCTGCTGCTTCTTCAGTTGAAAAAGAAGGTAGCATATCAAATAGCGGACGATGGATACAATGGAGATATAAAGCTATAGAACCTGTTGGTGATGCAAAAAGTGATCTATGGTACCTAAATAAATTACATAAAGAATTAAAAAAATTATACAAGAAAGATAATAAAGCAGTTTTTCCAGATCCAATAGTAAACTTAAATTGGGATTACGGAGATGAACCAGATGTTCATTTGGTTGCTAAAGAAATAAATGGGTATACTGTTGCTGATAAGATACAATTGTTAAATTTTACAAAATTAGCTGATGATGGTTCAACTGCATGCGGAAATTGGATTATGTCTGGTTTTTATCCAGGACCTGATAAAAAGGATAATAAAGCTTCACAAAGAAATAAAGAAGACAAATCTAATTTGGGTTTATACTCTGGTTGGGCGTATGCATGGCCACTTAACAGACGAATTATATATAACCGTTGTTCAGCGGATACAAATGGTAAGCCATGGAATAATAAAAAAGCATTGGTAAACTGGGATAGTGTTTCTAATCAGTGGGTAAATAATGATATTCCTGATTTTGGATGGAAAGATGCAAAAACAGGAAATATGGTTCCACCAGAAAAATCTGCACAAGCACCATATATAATGCTTCCAGAACTTCATGCAAGATTTTTTGTTCCAAAAGGAGCAACTAAAGAAGGACCATTTCCAGAGCACTATGAGCCATTTGAAAGTCCAGTTAAAAACTTACTTTCGTCTCAACAGATTAATCCAGTAATAAAAATATGGGATGCGGATTTGGATAAAAGAGCACAGATAGATTCAAAAGAGTTTCCTATAATTGCTACAACATATAGACTCACAGAACACTGGCAGGCAGGGCCTATGACTCGTAACCTGCCTTGGCTTGCAGAACTTATGCCTGAGATGTTCGTTGAACTTAGCCCTGCATTGGCAAAAGCAAAAAATATAAATAATGGTGAATGGGTGAAGATTGTGAATTTAAGAGGAGACTGTATGGCAAGGGCGTGTATTACAGATAGGATTCAAGCATTAAATGTTGATGGTAAATTAACAGAAGTTGTTGCATTACCATGGCATTTTGGTTTTTTTGGTTATGTTACAGGTGGCCCGGATAACAAGAATTATGCTGCAAATCAATTAACTGCAAATGTAGGTGACGGTAACACTATGATTCCAGAATATAAAGTTTTTCTCTGTGATATTCGTAAAACATAAAGGAGGTTTGTATGCCTAAGGGAGTATTAGTTGATTTAACTAAGTGTATTGGGTGTCGTGGATGTCAGGTATCATGTAAACAATGGAATGGTTTGGATGCAGAGGTAACAACCTGTGAAGGCAGTTATGAAAATCCACCAGCTCTTAAAAGCAATACATATACAAAAATTCGTTTTGTTGAGGGAGAAGAAAACAATAAATTTTTCTGGGGCTTTATTAAGACGCAATGTATGCATTGTAAGGAACCTGCTTGTGTTTCAGCGTGTCTTGTTGGCTCATTGAAGAAATCTCCTGAAGGTCCTGTAACTTATGATAGTGGAAAGTGTATTGGTTGCAGGTATTGTATGCTTGCATGTCCTTTCAGTATTCCTACTTTTGAATGGAATAAAGCATTTCCACTTGTTAAAAAATGTACATTCTGTGCAGATAGAATTTCTGAAGGTGAAACTCCTTCTTGTGTAAAAACTTGTCCGTCAGATGCTTTACAATTTGGAGAGTATGATATTATTTTAAAAGAGGCGGAAAATAGAATAAATAGTAATCCTAATAAATATATTAATTATATATATGGTAAAGATGAAGTTGGTGGAACATCATGGTTATATATATCAGGTATTTCTTTTGATAAATTAGGTTTCAAAACTCAACTGTCAAAAGAAGCATTACCTAATTTAACATGGAAGTCACTTGTAAAAATACCGTATGTAGTTGGTGGACTGGCAGTAGTACTTAGCGGATTATGGTTTATCACTAAGAGAAAAGAAGAAGTTAATAAATTAGAGAAAACGCATAAAAGTGAGGGGTAAAATATGGAGACTATTACAGTAATGGATAATAAAAAAATTCCATTGTTTACTTTTGGGACTATTATATTGATGTTTTTGGCTGCATTGGGTGTAATATCTGCCATATACAGACTTGTCGTTGGATTAGGAGCAACTACTAATCTTAGTGATAAGGTTCCATGGGGATTATGGATTGGTATGGATCTTTCTTTAGTTGCTTTATCAGGATGTGGATTTACTTTTGCAGCGTTGGTATATATTTTTAATTTTAAAAAGTATCATCTTGTTTTGCGTCGTGCAATTCTTATGGGGCTTTTAGGTTATATTTCGTTTAGTATAATTCTGTTTCTTGAAATAGGTCGCTCTTTTAGATTCTGGCATCCTATAGTAATGTGGCAGCATCATTCTGTGCTTTTTGAAGTTACATGGTGTGTTATGTTATATACTACAGTATTAGCATTGGAGTTTTGCCCTATTTTATTAGAAAGATTTAAGATGTCGAAACTAATTAAAATTATTCACGCTGTTACAATTCCACTTGTGATGGCTGGTATTATACTTTCAACACTTCATCAATCATCATTAGGTTCACTTTTCTTAATACTTCCTAATAAATTGCATCCGCTTTGGTATACGTCATTGTTGCCATACCTATTTTTGTTTTCTGCAGTGATGGTTGGAATAGCAATGGTAATTTTTGAATCTTTTACAAGTTCTAAAATATTTAATATCAAGTTGAATTCAGATATTATTTCTGGACTTGTGAAATTTGAAGTTTTTGTATTATCAGGATATTTAATTTTTAAAATAATTGACATAGTTAATAGAGGAGCATTACCTTTTGTTTTTACTGGAGGTTTAGAAAGTAATATGTTCTTATTCGAAGTTATAATAGGATTGATTATACCTGTTGTGTTACTGTTTATGTCAATGTTTAAAAACAGTTCTACACCGATATTTGTTTCTTCCATTATGATTATCATCGGAGTTATTACTAACAGAATAAATGTTAGTATTATTGGTCTTATGAGACAATCCAATACTGTTTATTTTCCATCATTGATTGAATTTTTTATAACTATTGGAGTAATCGCTGGCGGATTATTAGCGTTTAGAATAATAGTAAAATATTTCAATGTTTTTCATGAAGTGGAAAACAGTGAGTAATTTCTTAAGAAAATGTGGTTTGGTGGAAAAAGACAAACTACTATCAAAAAATGAAAGCCTCAAAAATTGAAGTAGAAAATGCTATTAACGATTACAAAAAACAAAAGCCCCAACTCACTGAGTTATTAGATTTTTTTTATTCTGTTTTTAATCTAAAGGAACAATATATTAGACAAACATCATTAATTTTGTCATCTAAAGAAGATATTATTCAAGAACTTAAGTCTGGCAGGTATTTAATGGAATCTATTACCTGGTCCATAGATAAAAATTCCTTTGAAAATATATTTAAAGACCTAATTAAAATTTTGAAACAAAGAGGAGAAAATACAGACAAATTTGAAAAGTTATTTTTGAATATTTCTGATTTGATTCCAACTAAATTTCCAGAATTAATGGACTTCGTAATAAAAGACAAAGAAGATATTACACAATCTGAGAAAGATACATTAAGTTATGTTTTATGGCATACATTAAGTGTTTTTTATAAGAAGACAGCGGAAATATTTAATGGTATAGATTACAAAACGTATTGGACGAAGGCAATTTGTCCGTTATGTGGTAATTTGCCTAAAATGAGTAGATTAAACAGAGAAGATGGAAAAAGAATACTTGCTTGTTTTTTATGTTGGACAGAATGGTTGGTTCCAAGGATTAGTTGTGCTTATTGTGGAAATAATTCTCAAGATACGTTAGAATATTTTTATGCTAATGGTAATAAAGTTTATCGGGTGGATATTTGTAAGGTATGTAATAAGTACATTAAAACCATAGATGAAAAGTTGTTAGGCAGGAATGTTAATCTGGAAATAGAAGATAATATCACTTATCATTTAGATACCCTTGCTATAAGTAAAGGATACAAAAATCCTTTTCTATAAATGTTGTATGTAATTACCCAATTTATGGTTTGCCTTAAAACCATAAACCATAAGAGAGAAAATTTATTGGGTTGTTGTAGTTGCCGATTTATCGGCAGTTTTTTATAATCCTATTTTTAAAGGAGGTTTTAAAAATGTTTGGACTTGGAATGCCGGAATTAGTAGTTATTTTGATTATTGTATTTCTTATCTTTGGTGCTTCACGATTACCTGAGATTGCTAAGAGTTTAGGAAAAGCAATAAAGGAATTTAAAAACGCAGGAAAAGAAATTATGAATAATAATGATGTAAAAGAAGCAGCGAAGAATGAGAAGAAAAAGTAAGCCAGTGAAAGAAAAAAGTAATTTGTCCAGCCCTTGCACGCAAGAGCTGGATTTATATCCTTGTTCAAAAATCTGGATAGAAAAAAAAGGACATTTAGTATTTGGCGATGGTAGGGTTGAGCTTTTTAAGGCAATAGAGGAGACTGGTTCTATAAATAAAGCTGTACATAAGCTGAATATCTCTTATAGACATGCGTGGGCATATATTAAAACTTCAGAAAAACGTTTAAAGGTTAAATTTCTTCGATACAAAATAGGCGGTAAATACGGAGGCGGAGCAACCTTAACTGAAGAGGGAAAAGAATTTTTAAAACGTTATGAACTATTTAGAAAAGGTATCAATGAAATGGTAAACTTAAAATTCAAAAAAGTGTTTCGTAAATAATTTTTTTACAGCGTTATGTTTAATTTGACATAATGCTATACTTCTAATAATATCTTATGCTTACAGATAAATTTAATAGGAAAATAGATTATTTAAGGATTTCAGTTACAGATAGATGTAATTTGAGATGTATCTATTGTGTTCCTTCTTTAGGGTTTATTCAGAAAAAACACGATGAGATATTAAGGTTTGAAGAGATTTTAAAACTTCTTACAGTTTTTGTATCACTTGGGATAAAGAAAATCAAAATAACAGGTGGAGAACCTCTCTTTAGGAAAGGGATAATAGATTTTATTGCTAAAGTTTTTAATATAAATGCTATAAAAGATGTATCAATTACAACAAATGGTATTTTGCTAAAGGATTATGCTTATGCTCTAAGAAAAACAGGATTAAGAAGACTAAATATTAGCATAGATACTTTGGATAAAGATAAATTTAGATATATAACAGGTGCAGATAAATTAAGAGAAGTACTTGATGGTCTTAATGAGGTCAGAAAATTGAAATTTTCTCCTGTCAAAATTAATACAGTTGTTATTAGAGGAATAAATGATGATGAAATTCTTGATTTCGCAAGATTGAGTATTGAGAATCCTTATGAAATTAGGTTTATAGAGTATATGCCAACTCAAAATAGTATTGGTTGGGACAAAGACAAATTTATCTCGAGTGCTGAAATAAAAGCAAAGTTAATGGTATTTGGTAAATTGTATAAGACAGATCATATAACAGGTGCTGGTCATGCCCAATATTTTAAGTTTCAGGGAGCACTTGGGACAATAGGCGTTATTAGCCCAGTAAGCAATTCTTTTTGTAGTAAATGCAATAAATTAAGATTAACTGCTGATGGAAAATTAAAATTATGTTTGCATTCATCAAAGCAAGTAGATTTGAAAACTCCATTAAGAGCGAATGCATCTTTTAATGAACTCAAAGATATGATAATTTCTGGTATTAATTTAAAACCAGAAGGAAATTATTTAGAGAAACATTCGTTTCCAGAATACTCTAAAAATATTATGTGTCAGATTGGAGGATAAATATTGATTAATTCTAATATTTATTCAGTTATGACACAATTTGCAAAGAGTATAAGCTGTTAAAATTTCAGAATAACCAGTTAGTGGGGCAAAATTTAACAAAGCTATGAACAAAACAGTTTTTTACATTGTAGGTGCAATTGTTGCTATTTTAATAGCTACTTCTTTTATTATAGTTAAATCACAGGAGAAAACTATATTAAAATTGATTAAGCAAAATGCAATTCAGTATTCAGATACAATTAGAAGAAGTGTTAAATATCATATGCTTGAGAATCAACAGGAGTATGTTAAATGGATTATCAAAAATATTGGAGAAAATAAGCAAATTACAGAAGTTAGAATTTTAAACAAAGAAGGCAAAATAACAGTATCTTCTATAATAGAAAAAGAAGGGTGTTTAGTTGATAAAAATTCAGAGGGATGTATAAGTTGTCATAAAAGTGATGGGTTAAAAGAGAGTCAAACTGATATGACAAGACTTTATGATGGAAAAGACAAAGAGAGATTTATAGGGGTTATGCAGCCAATATATAATGAAGAATCTTGTTTTAAATGTCACAATAGTAAAAAGAAAATCTTGGGAATTTTAGATGTAGTAGTTTCTTTAAAAACAGTAGATAAAGAAATATATAAAAATAAAAGAATAATGCTATTATTTTTAATAATCACGATTTTTGCAGTTTCTTTTATTGTTGGAGAAACAACTTCTCAGCTTCAAAAAATAAACAAGAAACTGGAAAATAGCTATTTGCAATTGCAAGAAATGGATAAGATGAAATCAGAATTTGTAAGAAAAGTAGTGCATCAGCTTAGAGCACCAATAAATGCTGTTAAGAGCTGTATGACTGTTGTAATTGGCGGTTATGGCCCGATTGAAAAACAAATAGATATGCTAAAAAAAGCTGAAAGCAGAATTAAAGAACTTATAGATTTAATAAATGATTTACTTCATTTGGCTAAAGTTGAGGAGCTAAAAATAGTTAAGCAGAAGGAAAGAGTTGATTTGAATGTTATGTTACCAAAAGTTGTAGAATTTATGAAGGAAAAAGCAAATGAAAAAAAGATAGATTTGAATTTAAAATTAAATTCTGCCCTGCCTTATATTCTTGCAAGTTATGATGAAATTGAAGGAAGCTTAATAAATATAATTGATAATGCAATAAAATATACACCTTCTTCAGGTGTTATAGAGATTACAGGTAAAACAGATGACAATATAAAAATAGAAATAAAAGATAGTGGAATAGGAATACAGGAAAGTGAAATACCTTATATTTTTGATGAATTTTATAGAACTGAAAATGCAAAAAAGGAGGAAAAAGAAGGAACAGGCCTTGGACTTACAATTGCAAAAAAAATAGTTGAAGTATATGGTGGAAGAATAGAAGTAAAAAGCGAACTTGGTAAAGGAACAGTGTTTACTGTTAGTTTGCCAATTGTTTAACCAGTAACCAAAGGGAATGGTGTAACCATAAATCATAAAATTAGGTAATGTAAAAAGTTTTATGAAAGAAAATTTCATAAATACTGATAAATAAAGGTTAAATCTCTTTCATAAGGGAGAGGGAACTTAAAACAGGGGATTAAAAGCAAACTAATACAAACGTATTAAGTTTTTTGTAGTTGCCGATTTATCGGCTTTTAAATTATGCTCATAAATGAGCGACTACAAATTTTAAAATACATGTAATTAAAGAAATAAAGGAATATTGTTAAAAACTTTTCACAATATGTAAAATTATAGCAAGAGGTGATTATGAAATATAGTTTGATAGAGAAGCTGAAAATATCAGAGTTAGTAGTCTGGTTGAAAAACAAGCAGTATAAAGTTGTGGGACCTAAAGCAAAAGAAAATCAGTTTGTATATGGAGATTTAGATTCTCCTGATGAGTTAAAGTTAGAACACAAACCACCTGTTTTAGCACTTAAAAAATATTATTTGCCACAGGAGGAAAATTTACTTAACTTTTCTTTTGGAGAAACTAAAGGTAAAGAGGTTGATGTTAGTAACAATTTTACTGTAGTATTTGGAGCACATACTTGTGATATTGCAGGTGTGATTTGTCTTGAGAATGCTTGTGATATTGAGCCAAAAGATAACAATTTTTTTGAAAGAAATAAAAATATATTGATAATCGGAATAGAGTGTTTAAAACCTTGTGATGAATATGCTACTTGTGTAACTATGGGAACACATAATCCAAAAGGTGGATATGATTTAATGTTGACTGATATTGGCAATCAGTATTTAGTTCACGTGAATTCACAAGAAGGGTTAAATGTTGTTGCAAATGACAAAATATTTGTTGATGCAGATTCAGAATATATAAGTAAAGTGAATAGAATACGTACAGATAAGACTAATGTTTTTAATAAACAATTAAATGTTGCTGAAAATGAAATTGGTGTATTGCTTGGAAGAACAGTAAAAAGTCCTGTTTGGGATGATATAGGTAAACGATGTCTTTCATGTGGAAATTGTACAAATGTTTGTCCAACTTGCTATTGTTTTGATGTTCGCGATGAAGTGAATCTTGCAGTAACAGAGGGCAGGCGGTATAGAGTGTGGGATTCCTGTCAGCTTAAGGAATTTGCTGAAGTTGCAGGTGGAGAAAATTTCCGCAAGGATAGAAAAAAACGGCAACAGCACAGACTTTTTAGAAAATTTAAATATCCTATTGAGAAATATAATAGAAATTTTTGCGTTGGATGTGGTCGTTGTTCAAGAACCTGTATGGCAAAAATTAGTCTTATTGAGACTATAAACTCACTAGCAAAGGAGAGTATATGAACAATTCACTTTATAATCCAATAAAAGCAACTATTGTTGCTACGAAGCAGATGACTGCTACAGAAAAATGGTTTAAAATAGAATTGGAAAACAAAAAAGATTTGAATCATAATCCCGGTCAATTTGTAGAAGTATCGTTATTAGGATTAGGGGAAGCTCCTATTTCTATATCATCTTCTCCAACTCAACGTGGTTATTTTGAGCTTTGTGTAAGGCAAGCTGGAAAAATAACTGCTGCATTGCATAAACTAAAAGAAGGGGATAATCTTGGAATTCGAGGTCCATTTGGACATGGTTTTCCTATTGATGAATTAAAAGGTAAAGATCTTCTTTTTATAGCTGGTGGTTTGGGAATTGCACCACTTAGGTCACTTATAAATTATGTTATTGACCAAAGAAAGGATTTTGGAAAAGTAAATATTCTTCTTGGATGTAAAGAGCCAAAACAGCTTTTATATACAGACGAGCTTAAAAAATGGGAAAAACTTACAGGTATTTCATTTAGGTGTACTGTAGACAGAGCAGATCCTGATTGGAAAGGTAATGTAGGATTAATTACTAATTTAATTCCGGGAATAGATATAGATGTTAAGCAGACCTATGCTATAGTTTGTGGACCACCTATAATGTATAAATTTGTTTTGGTGAAATTGATGGAAAAAAATATTCCGGATAAACAGATTTTAGTATCACTTGAACGTAAGATGAAATGTGGTTTAGGTAAATGTGGCCACTGTCAGATTAATGGATTGTATTGCTGTCAGGACGGGCCTGTTTTTTCATACGATAAAATTAAGAAAGTGGAGGGTGCAATATGAGCAAAGTGCGTGTTGCCTTTTTTGATTTTGCAGATTGTGAAGGATGTCAACTGCAATTGACTTATTTGAATGAGGCGTTACTTGATGTTTTGAAACATTGTGATATAGTTAATTTTCGCGAAGTAATGCATGAAAGATCAGATGATTACGATGTAGCAATTGTTGAAGGTTCTATTACCAGACCTTATGATGTGGAGCGTATTAAAAAGATACGTGAACGTGCAAAAATATTAGTTGCGTATGGTGCTTGTGCTGCAATTGGCGGAGTTAATGGCATAAGGCGTAAATACACAATTGATGAAGCAAAAAAAATTGTATATCCAGATAGGGAATTTCCAATTGAAACTGGTGAAGTGAAAGCAGTTGACCAGGTTGTTAAAGTTGATGCTTATGTGCATGGCTGTCCAACTAATAACAATGAATTTGCAGAAGTTTTGAAATGTTTGTTACTTGGTGTAGCATATAAAGTTCCTACTTATGCTGTGTGTGTTGAATGTAAGCTCAAAGAAAATATTTGTTTGTATGAAAAAGGTCAGGTTTGTATGGGGCCGGTTACAAGAGCTGGTTGTGGTGCATGGTGTACATCAAATGGAAATACCTGTTATGGTTGTCGTGGTGTTTTAGAAGATTTTAATCAGCAGGGGCAAATGGATGTTCTTAAAAAATATGGAGTAACTGTAAATATGCTTAAAGATAAATTTACTCTTTACAATTCATGTAAGATGGAGGAGAAAAATGGCTGAACAAGTTAAAAAGAAAGACCTTAATATTTTCGTTGAATATTTAACACGTGTTGAAGGGCATGGACATATCAAAATAAATATGAAGGATGGCAAATTAGAAGCCTGTTATTTAAATGTTATAGAAGCACCGCGTTTTTTTGAAGCTATGGTTCGTGGTCGTTCAATGTTTGAAGTTCAACATATTACTTCACGTATTTGTGGTATTTGTTCCACAGGACATTCTTTAGCTTCTATAAAAGCAACTGAAGATGCTATTGGTTTTACTCCAAGTGTTCAGACACGAAAACTTAGAAAATTAGCTTTGCACTATGAGACATTGGATAGTCATTTATTACATGTTTTGTTTCTTGTTACGCCAGATGTTTTTGGTGCTGAAAGTGTTTTTCCTATGATTCAAACACATAAAGATGTGATTTTGCTTGCATTGAAAATGAAAAAAGCATGCAGTGATTTATGTGATATTTTGATGGGTAGACATACGCATCCTATTACACTTGCAGTTCGCGGATTTACAAAAATCCCAGGCAAAAAAGAACTTGAAAAATCAAGAGAACTTCTTGGGGAACTGGAAAAAGATTTAGCGATAGTTTTGGGGGTTGTAAAACTTATAAAACTTCCTGAATTTGAAAGAGAAACTGAATATATTGCGCTTACACATCCTGATGAATATGCATTTTTAGATGGAAATATTGCTTCAACAGATGCAAAAGAAATTGCACCACGTGATTATCTTAGTTTTGTTCATGAGCTAAATGTTGAACACAGTGCTTCAAAGCATTCAAAAAATAAGAGAAATTCTTATATGACAGGTGCTTTGGCACGATTTAATATTAATCACAAAAAATTACCTGAAAAATTACTAGATATTGCAAAGAGTTTAGGTTTAAAAGCTCCCTGTTATAACCCATTTATGAATTCAATTGCACAGGTTATTGAAACTGCGTATTGTCTATATGATGCTATAGAAATAATAGATGGATTTTTAAAAAATGGAATTGACCAGTCAGAAGCAGTTGCAAGCTGGCCAAGTAGTTTAGAAAAAAATAAATTTACGTTTAAATCAGGTAGAGGTGTTGGTGCAGTTGAAGTGCCAAGGGGAATACTTTTTCATGATTATACAGTTAATGCAGAGGGTATAATTGAGAAAGCAAATTGTGTTATTCCTACAAATCAGAATTTAGCAAATATTGATATGGATTTGCAAAAAATGGTGCCTGAGATATTGCATAAGACTAAAGAAGAAATAACTTTACAGGCAGAAATGTTAGTACGTGCTTATGACCCTTGTATTTCTTGCTCTTGCCATTTATTGGATGTGGAGTTTGTAGATTAAATGCAAACTACAGCAGTCATTGGGATTGGGAATATACTTCGCCAAGATGATGGAATAGGTATTCGGGTAATAGAATTTCTTGAAGCTATAGGCATTCCTTCTTATGTGAAATGGATACAAGGAGATATTGCCGGTCTTGATTTGATAAAATATTTTGAATATAATCGTGTAGTTATTGTAGATGCAGCAAAAATGGGAGTTTCTCCCGGCACAGTTAAAATTTTTACACCTAAAGATATAAATTCGAATGGTTTTAAAGATGCTGTTTCTACACATAGTATAGGATTAAAAGAAACTTTAAGATTGGCTGGTAGTTTAAAAAAGATTAAGAATGTTAAAATAGTTGGAATAGAACCATATAGTATAGAATTTGGTTTGGAAATTAGCGAAGAGTTGCAGGAAAAAATTCCTGATATTTGCAAGCAAGTTATAAAATTAGTATTACCTGAATTAAAACAGTAAGGGGGATATATGGCAAAAAAAGTATTAATAATAGATGATGATGTTGATTTTGTAGAAGCTACAAAAATTTTTCTTGAAGCTAAAGGATTTGAAGTAATAACTTCTCAAAATGGAAAAGATGGATTGAATAAAATGAAAAATGAATCACCTAATCTTGTTCTTTTAGATGTAATGATGACAACGAGGTCAGAAGGCTTTGATGTAAGTAATGAAATTTCTAATAACGATAAATTGAAAAAGATACCTGTAATTATGATAACTGGTATTAGCAGAGAAATGGATTTATCATTTGGATTTAATCCTGATAAGGACTGGCTTCCTGTTGCAAAAGTTCTGGAAAAACCAGTTGATTTAGGAAATCTCTTAAAGGAAATAAATAATTTATTGTAGTTTGGCGGAAAAATATATGTAGGGGCAGGTTTACCTGCCCATTTATTGGGCGAGTAAACTCGCCCCTACTTAGTAATTTGATCGAGTATGGATTTATAGTTTTCAGGTAAAGAATAATCTCTGTATTTTATTATTCCTTTTTTATCAATTATTAAATTTGTTGGAAATCCGTAAACATCATACAATTTTGCCACTTCACCTTTTTCATCAAGTAATACGGTGTAGATGATGTTTTTCTTTTGAGTAAATGATGCGACTTTTTTAATACTTTCATTTACATCTATTGATAGAATTTTTAACCCTTTTTTTTGATAATTTTTTTGTATTTCATTCAATGTTGGTATTTCTTCAATACAATATTTGCACCATGTAGTACTAAAAACCAGAAGAACAGCACTTTTATTTGTAAAATTCTTTAATGATACTTGTTTTCCATCCAAATCTGTAAGAGTAAAATCTAAAGCTTTATCTCCAACATTTACTTGGGCATAAAGAATATTTACTGCAAAAAATACAACGAAAATCAACACTAATATTTTTTTCATTTTGTTTTACCTCCTATGTTTTATTTATTATTGTAGCTGCAGAGCGTTAGAGCTTGTGCCAAAAGCTGTCATTCTGAGGCGATAGCCGAAGAATCTCGTTTTAAAGTCTTTTAAAAACAAGATCCTTCACTTCGTTCAGGATGACAAAATAGGGTTTTGGTACAGGCTCGTTAGCTCTGCTTTTTTAGTTTTAAACAGACATTTTGCCCATAATATAAAACATATATTGGGCAATTGCAAGTAAAAACCAACCCATACCTTTTCTGATTTTATTCATCCATTGTCCTGCTTTAGGTAAAGACATTAATACACCTGTAAATGTTCCAATAATTATTAGAAGTATTCCCATTCCAATGGAATAGGTAAATAATAAAGAAACTCCAAATACTAAATTTTGTTTTGTGGCAACAAATGCAAGAATTACACCAACAATTGCTGCTGTGCAAGGACCTGCAACAAATCCTGATAAAACTCCTAAAAGAAAAATTGAAATAAATCCTTTTCCTATAACACGAGGTTGGATGTTAGAAATAAAAGATGGTAGTTTTATTGTCCATACATCAAACATAGAAAGCCCTAAAATCAAGCAGACATTTCCAAGTATAAAATATACAATGGGGTTGGAACTTATTTCTCCAAAAAAACTGCCTGTTAATGCAGCAATTGCTCCTAATGCAGAATAAGTTACAGCTATTCCAAGAACATAAATTATTGATAATATAAAGCTTTTTAATTTTGAACCTTGGCTGTATCGCCCTATAAAACCTACAGTTATGGGAATCATTGTATAAATACAGGGTTCAAGACTGGAAATAATTCCACCGATAAAAACAGCTACATAAGCCAAAAATGGCGCAGTATGTAAATATTGGGCAAGATTTTTTAACAAATTATCCATATACGTTAGACTTCAGACTAAAAAATCTATAGTTTGTTTTTAGTCTATTCTATTGGTAGTTCAATTGTAAAAGTGGAACCTTTCATTTCTTTGCTTGTAACCAGAAGGCGTCCTTTGTGATTGTTAATAATGCCATGTGAAATACTTAAGCCTAAACCACTGCTTTTACTTGATTTCTTAGTAGTAAAAAACGGCTCAAATATTTTTTTGAGGTTTTCTTCTGAAATCCCACAACCATTATCTGTGAAATGTATATTAACTTTATTGGAAGACAATTCTGTTTTTATAATCAATTTAGGATTTGTAATATTCTTCAATGCATCCAGTGCATTATTAGCCAGATTTAGAAATACTTGTTCTGTTTGATGAGGATCTATGTATAATTTGGGTAAATTTACATCCAATTCTTTAACAAGAGTAATACCTGCTTTTTCAAAATCATATTTAATTAATTCCAACATATTTTCTAATGGTTTATTTATATCTATTAGTTCGCATTTTGGTTCGCGTTTACGTGAGAATAATAATAAATCCTGCACTATTCCACGACATCGTTTGGCTTCATTGTGAATTATTTGTATATCTTTTATTAGTTCTTCAGGTAAAACTTTTGCATTTAACATCAGTTGTGAATATCCTATTACAGAGGTTAATGGACTATTTAATTCATGAGCTACACCTGCTATTAATCTTCCAATTGCCGCTAATTTCTCAGAATGAATAAGTTCTACCTGATTTTGTTCAATATGTTCAGAAGCTTCTTTTAATTCTGCAATTTTTTGTTCTAATTTTTTATATAATGTTGAGTTAAGTATGGCTTGTGCGAGTTGAGAAGAAAAAATTAAACCATTTCTTAAATCCGTTTGCCTGAAATTTTCTGTAATATTAGTTCGAGTTGCATTTAATACACCTACTAATTCTGTATTAGCTATTAATGGGAGTATAAGTGATGAATTGATGCCTTCTTTAGGTTCTAAATCTTTAAAACGAGGGTCATTTGAAAGCGTTCCATTTATAATTACAGGTTCTTTCAACTGTGCAACTTTTCCTGATATTCTTTCACCTATTGCTAATCTTGTTTTAATTTTAACATCGCTATTTAAACCTCGTGAAACAGCAATATATAGTTTTCCGTCATCTCCTATGAGCATAATTGAAATATCATCTGCGTGCAATACTTTTAATGCTAAATTAACTGTTATTTCTAATAAATCCTCAAATTTTATTGTAGAAAAAATAGCTTTACTTGTTTCATATAAAGCAATTATAACTTTAAGTTCTTGTTTCTCAATCGCTTTTTCTACTAACATCAAAACTTCTTCAATATCAAATGGCTTTTGTATGAAGTCATAAGCGCCTTTTTTCATAGCAGATACTGCTGTTTCTATAGTTCCATATCCAGTTGCCATAATAACTTCTGTATCAGGGCTTATATTCTTGATTGCTTCTAAAGTTTCTATCCCATCTTTTTTAGGCATTTTAATATCACTTATAACAATATCAAATTTCTCTTGTTGTATTTTTTCAATAGCTTCTTCACCATTGGAAGCTGTTGCAACAGAATATCCTTGAGATTTAAATTCAAAAGCCAATAAATCTCGTATTCCTTGCTCATCATCAACAACTAATATTTTAGCTTTTCCTTCGTTCATAATTTATTATATAGAATAATACTAAAATTGTATGCCTTTGTCAAAATCTTTTATTTTATAATCCTATAAATTTAAGGAGTCCCTCCAAAATTTAATTATGAAATGATGTAACTCCTTTAAAATCAAGTAAAAATAAAAAGTAGAAATTGATAAAATACTATGTTATTTTTATGTCATTCTGAACGAAGTGAAGAATCTTGTTTTAAAAGTATATTAAAAGATAGATTCTTCGGCTATTGCCTCAGAATGACAAAACAACAGGTGAATTTTTAAAATGGGAAAAACTCCACGTAAATTTAAATTGACATATTAAATTTGTAGGGTGTAAGATTAGTTAAATTGTTAAAATAGAGGGGTGTTTTATGTTGGAATGGACGGATGAGAATTTTGAAATAGAAGTTTTGAAATCAGATATTCCTGTACTTGTGGAGTTTAAGACAGAGTGGTGTCCTACGTGTAAAAAATTTGCCTATGTTATAGAAAGTCTTGAAGAGCCATATAAAGGAAAAGTCAAAATAGGAGTTTTAGATGCAAGTAAAAACCAAAAATATGCAATTGCAAATGATGTGTTAAGTGTGCCTACTATAATAATATTTAAAAACGGTCAAATTGTGAAAAGAATTAGTGGTATGCAATCTAAAGAAGATATTATTAAACAGATAGACGAAATAATAATAACGCAAAGCTAAAAACGAAAAACGTAGAACTAATGTAGGTTTTAAATTTTTAGTTATGATTTTTCGCTTTTAATTTAAAGTTTTTAATTTATTATGAAATGGAGCCAAACTTTAATTCCGACTTTAAAAGAAAATCCTGCAGATGCAGAACTTATAAGCCATAAATTAATGGTGCGCGCGGGAATAATCAGAAAATTATCTTCTGGTATATATTCATTACTGCCTTTAGGATTTAAAATTCTGCAAAAAATAGAAAAAATCATTCGTGAAGAAATGGAATATGCTGGTGCGAGTGAGCTTTTGCTTCCTATTTTAAGTCCTTCTGAATTGTGGAAAGAAAGCGGAAGATGGGATGTATATGGCAAAGAACTTATTAGAATAAAAGACAGGCAAAACCGTGAATTTGCGTTAGGTCCAACCCATGAAGAGATAATTACTGATTTAGTCCGAAAAGAAATAAAAACGTATAAAAAACTTCCTATTAATTTGTATCAGATACAAATTAAATTCAGAGATGAAATAAGACCAAGATTTGGAGTAATGCGTGCAAAAGAATTTATGATGAAAGACGGATATAGTTTTGATAGAGATGAAGCGAATGCAGAAAGGACATACAAAAAAATGTATGACGGATATTACAAAATATTCTCACGTTTAGGTTTAAAATTTAAAGCAGTAGAAGCAGATACAGGTGCTATTGGCGGTTCATTTTCTCATGAATTTATGGTGTTGGCAGATTCAGGAGAGGAGGTAATAGTTTCCTGTAGTAAATGTGAATATGCAGCTAATTTGGAAAAAGCATCCGGGAAAAATTCTGATGTTACTTCTAAAACTGGCAAAACAGAAAATTTACAAAAAATCAATACTCCGAATATTAAAACAGTAGAGGAATTAACAAAATTTTTGAATTGCAGCGCAAAAAATTTAGTTAAGACTATAATTTGTAAAGCGGATAAAGAATATATTGCTGCATTAGTAAGAGGAGATTATGAAATAAATATAAATAAATTGAAAAATATTCTGGGTTGTTGTGAATTAACAATGGCCCAAGCAGAGGATATAAGAAAACTTACAAATGCACCTATTGGTTTTGCAGGTCCTGTAGGTTTTAAAAATATAAAAATAATAGCTGATGAATCAGTGAAAAATATGTCTAATTTTATAACAGGTTCAAATGAAGCAGATACACATTTAATGAATGTAAACATAAACCGTGATTTCAAAATTGATTTAATTGGAGATATTCGTCTTGTTAAAGAAAGTGATTTGTGTGATTTGTGTGGTGAAAAGCTTGTATTCACAAGAGGTATAGAAGTTGGCCATGTTTTTAAACTTGGGACAAAATACAGTAAGGCATTAAATGCTACATATTTAGATGAACAGGGAAAAGATCAAATAATGGTAATGGGTTGTTATGGTATTGGTGTTACACGAATAATAGCTGCGTCTATTGAACAACAATATGATGAAAATGGAATTATCTGGCCTGTATCAATTGCACCGTATCAGATATTAATTACACCTCTGAATGTTAAAGACGATGAAATAAAAACTACTGCGGATACAATCTACAATATTTTATCTAAGGAAAAATTTGATATATTGTTTGATGACCGTGATGAAACTGCTGGTGTAAAACTAAAAGATGCAGATCTTATAGGCATACCTTTAAGAATTACAATAGGTTCAAAAACTTTAAAAGAAGGCAAAGTTGAATTGTATGTGAGAAAAAGCAAAGAAGTATATAAAATATCAAAAGAAGAAATTGTGCCAAAAATAAAAGAATTGATAAGTTCTATTTAAGCCTAATCAAAATGAAAAATACCTTTGTTAAACTTTTAATACTTGCCTATATTACTGTTTTGTTAATAACCCTTGTTATATTTAAAATAATGTTTCCAGGTCTTAGCCATATTTTTTATTTGCTTCCATGGGTTGTATTAGGTGCAGTTATTATTTTTTTAGCGGTTATAGGTTTTTCACTTTTTTCAATGATACTATCTTTGTATATTCCTGTATTTGCTGTTTATACCAAAGAATTGGAGAAGCTAAAAAAAATAACATTAAAAATTCTAAATTTATTTGCATTTTACTGGGGAAAAGTATTTAACATTAAACGTGAAAAAATAGAAGCGGCTTTTTTCGAATTTAATGCTTCTTTGATAAAACTTCAGCATATACGTGTTTTGCCCGAGGAAATATTACTTTTGCTTCCACGATGTATACAAAACAGTGAATGTATTCATAAAGTTACAATAAATATTGAAAATTGTCATTTCTGTGGCAAATGTCAAATTTCAGAAATTGTGAAATTTGGGAAAAAATATGGAATAAAAATGAATATTGCTACAGGTGGAACACTTGCTAGAAAATTACTTCACGACTTTGCTCCAAAAGCGGTTGTAGCAGTAGCTTGTGAACGTGAGTTGCTAAGCGGAATTTACGATTCAGGTATAATACCTGTGTTTGGTATAGTAAATATTAGAGCTTATGGACCTTGTTTTAATACCAGCGTAAACATAGATGAACTTCAATCAGCGATAGAAAATTTTCTTGGGCCAAACCCAAATAAATGATAGATATAACTACACATTATACGCAAAATAATA
>JBBTED010000026.1:0-1145 GCA_038042445.1 Candidatus Firestoneibacteriota bacterium | reverse complement strand
ATAATAATGTGAGGGTATTTTTACAGTCACTTTCTTATCCATCGGAGTAAAAGCACTCACCAATCCCATAACTAAAATCATTGCAAATAATATTCCAAGCAATTTTTTCATTTACCACACCTCTACTTTTAGTATTGCTTTATGTGCTGAACTATCCCCTAACTTATCATAATCTATGTCTATTTTTTCTGCAGTTATTTTCATATGGTAATTTATGAACCAATAATAGCTTTTTGGAAAAGCCCAAGCAAGTAAATCAAAGTCTATGGTTTTATTTTCCAATACCTGCACAAAGCACATATTGATAGAGTCATAACCACAACTATAATGTGTTTTATATGGGTAAGGGTAGTATTTGTTTGTGTTGCCGTTGTATATCCTCAAATTAACTGCTTCATCCCCACAATCAGGGTTTGAACCATCAAAGCTGCAAACCTGTGAATTCCACCAAATCAATCCAATTCCATTTGGTAAAACTTCTTTATCCATCATCCCATTAAACGCAACGTAATAAGTTTTATGTTTGAATACATTTGGGATGTTAATTTTATTCTTTATTATTGGCGGCAAAGCAAAAACCATTCCACACATTAAAACCAAAATTAAAGCAATTCCAAGAATTCTTTTCATTTTTTCACCTTTAGTTTAATTCTGTTATCTGTAAAATTGTGTAAACAGTCTCACTGTTGTATAGTATTGAGCTTCCTTGTTTAAAGTTATCTGAAGCTAAAACACTGCAAATATTGCCTTCTTTTGTTTGGTTTGAATAACCCTGATTCATGCTGTAAACACCCTCTAAAACAGAGTTGTATTTATCGCATTTTGAAAAATCTTTTGTGTAATCCAATCCAAACTGCACAAGTTTCATTTTAAATTTCCCATACTGGCTATTGACAGTTTGTGTTTCATTTACCTTTAATTCAATCATTTTCCCAAGGGTTTGGCCGCAATCATCTTCGTCCAAATCTTCATAGCATTTATTAGGCATGAAGAATTTTACGGTAAATTCATTAGCTGGAACATACCATAGTAATGAATCCAAGTAGATAACTCCGCCATTCTTTAAATGAGCATTATACCCTGAACCCGTCATTCCAATTTCAGTCCCTGCCAATTTCACATAATATGAACTTGCTGGATCATAG
>JBBTED010000025.1:0-1390 GCA_038042445.1 Candidatus Firestoneibacteriota bacterium | reverse complement strand
CGGTAGGCAGCATTTTCTATCTTAGCATACTGTCTAGTTTTTGGGGTACATTATAGTATACCCTATATTTTTAGCAATTAATAAAGACTTTTCTTGATACTCAATTGCTTTCTTCAAATCTCCTAAGCCATGATAAGCAATACCTAAATTACCGTAACATGCTTGTTCGTTTGCCTTATCTCCTATCGATTTAGCAATTTCTAAGGACTTCTCATAATACTCAAGTACTCTTTTGAAACTTGAAATCTTATAAAATATTGAACCTACCATAAAATATTTAAAAAAGCCTTTATTCTCTTCTAAACCTTTAGACCATTCGTCTACGTATTTTTTCCATTCTGTTTTAAATTCATAAGGGTTGAATATTCCAACGATTTCTTTTAGAGATTCCCATAAGCTTTCAATGAACTTATCTGTATCATGTTTTATCCTCTTGCCAGGAAAACTTTTAAAAGGATTCTTTTCAGCTTTTTCCGCTATATCTTCTATGCCTGCCTCCACAAAATCGCCTCTCCCCTCAGGGGAGAGGGTTAATGTGAGGGGATCATTTCCGTAAGAATGATCAATGAAAATAATCTCTTTGTGGTTTTTTTCTATTCTCTGTATCTGTGGTATTATGTCGAACTCGTCTGAGCAGCTATAGCCGAGAACTAAGACCTTTTGGTGGTTGCCTGCCGAAAATATATATTTTGTGAATAGAGAACTTAAAGCCACAATCAATATGTTTGTAACTCCCTTTAGCGTTATTTTGATACTTGCCTTGTCTTCGACGCTTCCATGTATTTTTAAAACCCTTATTATTCTATCATCTACACTCTCATTAAAGGCATAGAACAGGGGTCTTAATATCCTTACAATCCAAATAGGAAGGGTAATACCTTTAATTTTCCAAAACCTTCTTATTTCGTCATCTATTAGGTTCCCAAGATCTATGCCAAAAAATTTATTTTCATTATAATATATTTTAAAATCTTTATCTCTTTTCAAGCCTTCATTTTCTAATGCCCTTTCTATGAGCAGGTCGAAATTGGTGGTGAATATTGTTTTTAGATATCCCTGCTTGGCGAGTCTTGCTATCAGGATATGGGTTGCATTGGGTTCGCCATCTTTAAATAAATCCAGGAGCCTTGAAATATCTGTATTTTCCAAAAGGGTCTCTATAAACGTCTCAAAGGGAAGATTGGAATCCATTATTTCATTCTTGCCTGTCTCATCAATGGGTAATTTCCCGAGAATATATTCCTTCAACTCATTAGCCAAGGGTAACCCAGAGTTCTTGGAAATCCCTGCTCCACAAAATAAAACCACTTCCCCAGCCCTTATTGACTCGCATATATTTTGTATATGATTTTTCATCTTTATTTCTTACGCAAGCTAAAGCCATGCGGTT
>JBBTED010000024.1:0-1661 GCA_038042445.1 Candidatus Firestoneibacteriota bacterium | reverse complement strand
TTGTTGATCCTGAGTTGAATATAGTTTACAAGCAGGAATATAAACAGACAGCTATTGATAGTGAAATAAAACCGTTGCTTGATAAATTATCCGTTGGGCAAAAATAAGAAACAACATCAAGAATCGAGACCTGACCCTTTTCGTTTTCCCTTCGGCCTTGGTTATTCTTCCATAAGTCGGCGAGTAACTATTATGAAATCAAGGATATCTAAAGAAGATGAAATCAATAAACGATTAGAAAAAATTAAATCACTAATCAAGGTGACCCCTTACTTATTTTATTTTCTCAACAAAATGAAAAAGATAATAGATGTTGGATATCTAAGGGATAAGAGGGTAGAAACATATCTGAAAGATGCTGTTAATAATATATTGGTATTTCATAATTATACTTATCTGGAGGCATTGAAGGGTGCGGATTCATACAATATGAAAAAATCGTTGGAGATAGTTGCAAAATATACCAACCAAATTCAAGCACTAAAAGGTATAGATGAAATTATGAAGGTTGATTACAATTCAACGGATTTTAGAGAAACATTTATTGATGAGGGTCTAACATTAACTCTTCAAAAATTTTGTCTTAGAGTTTCTGGAGTAGATGATTCTGATACCGAGATGCGAAAGATTTAGTGAGAAGAAGTCGATACGCAGCTGGGTGCTTAGACAAAATAACCGGAGTTGGTATTTTAATGTCAAAAATAATAGAGATTTACATCCAAGAAATGGATAAAGATTTTGTAAAATATATACGTACAGGTAAAACGTGGACGATAAATGAATATGAATATGTTCGCACTCATGTGCACAGAATAAGTGAAAAACCATTTAAGGAGATTTATGGAACGCAATTGTCTGAAAAAGAAAACATTCTAAATCATTATATATTTCGTTCCAATTTATCCAATTTTTTGCTTGCTTTAAAATGGGTAACAGAACATGGTTGGACAGCTTATCCATCTGAGAAAATGAGGAATGATGTAGTTGATATGTTTTATGTTTCGTTTGCCACGTATTTTGATGGTGTATTGTCAAATGATAGAAAAATAAATTCAATTTATCAACAGGCTATTGATTTCATAACATTTGTTCGAAAATAATACGTCCAACAATTAAATCCAGCAAACGGTGAAAAGGTTTTCGGTGATATGTAACGTTAGGGTAGAGTGTTGGGAGAAGCATGAAAGGGGTCATGAAAAAGGCATGAAAGGAAAGGCATGAAAGGGGTCACCTTGATTAGTGATTTATAATTTTCATTCTTTTATGTCGAGTAGACGTCATAAATCACCTTCTTTAAATATAAGGTTGGGTTGAGCTAAGCGAAACTCAACATTCTTATTATATATATACTGCCAACTGGTGAGAATTGGACTTTCCGAAAGACCAAAATCCTACCCGTTCTGAGTATATTAAAAGCAGATACGTTTGTATTTAGTTTAAACTGGTTGTGTATCCTTGTGACAAATGTTTTATTTAAGCACACAATTACGTATGCAGAAATCTATATGTGGCAAACAAGGATTACAACCAATTGTCTGTAATAAGACCATCTACAAAATGGAAATGGTGGTCAGTTGTTAAAACGGTAACATTCTGGATTCGCGCCACGGCGGCAATTTGAGCATCAATAGATGGAATTGGCTTACCTTTTGCCTTTTGTT
>JBBTED010000023.1:0-9360 GCA_038042445.1 Candidatus Firestoneibacteriota bacterium | reverse complement strand
CGGTTTCAGAAAAATAAAAGCAGGTCTTGAATCAGCAAATCAAAAGACCCTTGACAGGATAAATAAAGGGATAAAAGTTCAGGATATAATTGATGGATGCAGGAATGCATGGAAAGAAGGAATAGGTGTACACTTGACTGTAATGGTTGGGTACCCGTGGGAAACGAAGGATGATGCATTAAGAACATTAAATTTAGCAAAAGAACTTATGGTAAAGGGATATGCTGAAATGCTTCAATCAACAGTTGTTATACCGTATCCCGGAACTCCTCTCCATGAAGAGGCTTTAAAAAATAAATGGTTTACAATTGATCCATTAGAGTATGAACGATACGATATGACAGAGTCTGTTCTTCGTGCTCCAGACATGTGCCCTGATGAGGTTATGAAGCTTTGCCAGAATATTTACAAAGTATTTCTTTCACCACGATATATCGCCAGGCACCTATTAAGCATCAGGTCAATGGAAGATATTAGCTATGTTTTGAGAGGAGCAAAAGCAATCACAGGGCATATAAAAGATTTCGTAACCGTTCGTAAGTGATATCAAAATGGGCTTCTCAAAGTTTCATTACAAATTCTTGAATTAATTCGATATCAAAAGATTTATGAAACTGCCTTTCTATGATAAAAATTGATATTTCCACAAAAAAACTATCTCAAACTATTTACTTTCCCGCTATAGTTGGAATTTTCACTGGGACCTTTATCATATTTTTTGCAAAATATTCTATTTTACTTATCGTAGGGTTAATTGCTGCGGCAGTAATCATTATCAATCCTTACCTGGGGATATTGTTATATCTGCTTACTTTAGCGCTGCCTCCAGGACTTTATATTTCCTTCGCCAGCAATGCCATGGCTGGGCTTGGATGTTTACTCCTGATTTTGGCAGGGAAGAACAAGTTGAAAAAAACTCATCTAAATTGGTTATTGCCGATTATGTATTTTGCTGCTATCTTACCGGCTTTCATGGTAGAGGGAGTGATGCGAAACTATTTGAATTACCCTAATGCGTTACTCACCGTTATATTTTATAGTCTCGCCTCATTGATTATTATTAATCTCGTGGATTCCGCTGAAAGGTTTGAGTTTCTTTACAGATTCATTGTATTGATAGGAGTAATAATAGGTGTTACCTGTGTTTTACAATCTTTAAATCTTGATCCTCTTGAAAAATATATTTACGGTCTTATGGACCGTTCTCATCTGTTGCAGCGGGGAACCTCTCTCGTAAATGTTGATACCGGTTTTCAGTCCCTGAAAAGGGCTATCGGTTACACCGGAGACGCGATAGCTACCGCGGTCATAGAACAAAGTATCTTTTTTTTAGCTTTGGCCCTTATCTTAACGAAGAAATCTTTTTGGGGTAAAACTATATTTTGCTTAATTGCCCTCGTACTTTTTATGGGTTTATTTACCACCTTTTCCCGTTCTGTATTGGTTTCTTTCTCTATAGGCTGCATGTACTGGTGGTATAAAAAAGGGATGAATAAAAAAGAATTATTTTCTGCTCTTATTATAATTCTTTTACTTTCCTATTGTTTTCGGGGTGCAATTTATGAAAGATATTATCAAACTTTTGTTAATAAGGATTTCAAAAAAGATGAAATATCCTATCAGATTTCCCAGCTCAGAAGATTTGCCGACAACCCATTTATAGGAACAGGCCTGGGACATATTAACGAGTTCCCACAGGTAAGAGATTATTTTACTGACATGGGTTTTTACAGTTACTTTGATCCGGAAGCGGATCAGGAAGTTGTAGATGCTGATGTGTATACTGAAGATTCTCAAGTTCAACTTACCAGCTTTTTACCAGGCTTTGCTAATCAGTTGGGAATTATAGGTTTATTTTCCGTTCTGCTCATCATATTTTATACATGGAAATCATTATGTTGTTCGGAAAAAATATTTAAATCAATTAATGACCAGAAATTATACTATTTAACCATTGGATTAAAAAGTTCCTATGTGAGTCTTTTGATTCATTTATTAATGAGAGGAGATCAGACAGCCAAGATGTTATGGATTTTGCTGGGCTTATCCTGGTCTATTTATAACATAGCAGTAAAAAAGAAAGAAGAGCATATCTCTATTTAAAAAAATTATGTTCCATTCGGAGGAAAGAAGTCTCAGGATATTACTATACAAATTTTAATAGAATAAAACTACCATTAAAAATGGAGAAGATGAATGACAAAACATGTGTAAATTCAAAATAATTTGTATTTCAATGATTTTAGTTCTTGTTCAATCGTTGTTTTCTTGTGCGTCTTCAGAAGAAAGAAATCTCCAAAATAGGGCAATAGAAAATTTTAAAAGAATACAATTACTGCTGGAAAAGCAGCAGGGGAAAGACATAGAAGATATAACAAAATTATTGAAAGAATCATATCAGCTTATAAATGAAAAAAGATGGGTTGAAGCGAACAAACAATTAAATCATATTTTATATATGCTTAATACCAGGTACAAAAAGTCGCAAAAAATTGCTTTAACCAAGCTTAGACTAATTAGAAGCATGGTTGAGTTGCGAGTATTAGAAGGGAAAGATATTCAACAGACATTGCCATGGATGGAACAGGCTATAAATCTGATGAAAAACCAATTTGAATTTGAGGAAGCATCCAAATATTTAGATCGAGTTCTCACTTTTCTGAGGGAAGGCAAACCCGAGGAAGAAAGAGAAGAGATAACACCATTTACACCTGATACAGTACAAAGAATGTTTAGAAAAGTTAAGTTACTCATTGAAATTAAAGAAATGGAAGGGGAAGATATGACCCCAATAAAACAATTGGCCCAAGAAACCTTAAAATTGGCTGCCCAGAAAAGAGATATCAAAGAAACATTTTTTACTTTAAGGAAGATATTGGACAAATTGGAGCCTCGCGCAGATTCGAAATCTATAAAAATGAAGAGTCAGAAAGCGGAGAATATGGTGAAGGGATTAAATGAAGAATTTTTTAAGGAATTTCGATTAAAGTCTCCCAGTAATGATGAGTATATGAAAAGCGCCTTTTATCATTGGGCTATGGCAAAGATATATTACGATAACAATCAATTAAATCTGGCCTCAAAAGAAATGGAGGTAGCCATAAATCAAATCAAAAAGTCATCACCTGAAAATATCAATGACCCTCTTCCTCAAAAAATCAGAACGAAAACAAAAAATTTTCAAGAAAGTTCCGGGAAGGTTGTGCCGCCAGGTAATAAAGGGGCATATATAGGTTATTGGGGTGATCCATATGCTGGAGAAAAAAACAGTTTTTATAATAATACTAATTCACATGCAGCCATAATATATGATGATGCTACTTGGTACAATTATAGGGATAACTATTATGCCTTCAATAATCTCTTCGATTTTAATGAGTCTATTTTTATAAGGGAATCGTTCAGTAAGGGTACAAATCCTCTTATTACAAATTTTGAGGGCCTGGCCGGTATATATTTCCGACTTAAGAGCATTTTTGCATTAGCATGGACTCCGGGGATAGGAGGATATGGGGAATATAGTGAGTATTTCAGATATAAGGAATCTCCCCATTTAGATGATATTATCAACGGGAAATGGGATCCGTATATTACAAATATGGCTCAGGAGATTAAAAAATGGGGGAAACCTATAATGCTTGAACTTCATTATGAGTTCAATGCAGACACCCAAATTACCGGGGGGTCAAATGCCTTTGGTCTGGATGGGGAAACGGATTTTTTTGATATTTGTAACCCTGATCTTGTGTATGAAAAAATTTTACATCCGGAAATTATCTCCAGGATGTTTTTAGCGGATACCCAAAAAAGCTTATCTGACCCTACTTATATTATTTATGATTGTGATGATTTATATGATAAATACGGAAGCCCTCAAATTCCTGATGGTCCTGAAAGGGTCAGGGACATGTGGCGTCATGTACATGATATTTTTGATCAGGTAGGTATAAATAATGTTACATGGTTTGCTCATTCAATTGGAAACTATGGATCTCCTTTTGACAGAAAGGCGCATTTATGGAATAAATTAGACTATTACTGGCCCGGAGATAATTACATTGATTGGATGGGAACGAGCGCCTATTATACAAGTGTCAAAGATGATCCACTGGAAATTGACATTGTAAAAGATGCGGGGACTTTTCACGCTGCCGTTTCATGGTTTTACAAATTATACAACAATTCAAAATGGAAAGATAAACCAGTTATGTTAGTTGAATTTGGATATAAAGGCGATGGGGGACAGCAAGAAGCTATTAAAAAAATATTTGGCGATTATCTGATAAATGAATTTCCGGCTATTAAAGGTGTCATTTTTGGGAATAGAGAACCTCCCCGTCACTTTGGAGCTTATCCCGGAGAAAAAGAGGTATGGGAGAAATATATTAATACTAATTCATACTATGCACAGTATCTTCAATTCAATGCAGATTACACAGCTCCCGGGAAAATTAATGATTTTAAGGCTGATGTTCATAAAAAAGATACAATCTTCACCTGGACTGCCCCGGGTGATGATGGCTACAATGGGACAGTATCATACTATATAATAAAATACAGGGAAAATACCCGGGATTATTCCGAGGGGGTTGAAAAAGACTTTACAAAAGAACCCTGGACTTTATGGTCCAGATACGAGACAAAAGATATAGAAGGAGAACCAAAACCTGTTCAAGCGGGTAAACCTCAGAAAATGATTTTGTCGGGTTTTCCTAAGGGTACGTATTATTTTGGCATACAAAGCGTAGATGATGTTCCATATAATTCACAAATATCAAACATCGTGAAAGTTATAATAAAATGAAATGTGGCTGGTACAATAAAGTTTTATCCCCGCAATTTGGTTATGATTATCTCCACATTTAAGAAGCACTATTGGCAGGGGTAAAGGAATAGTCAAAAGGGGTAGAGATCTTGGTAATTTTGTAGTCGGGATGAAACAGAATGTTGTGGCTTATAAATCCAAGGAAGCATCATATATGATAAAAACTTATAATTTTAGAGAAGACACTTTGCTTTTAGGCACCTGTAACAATTTCAAAGAAATTAAAGATACTGTAGATGAGATTATCTATAACAATAAAGAATTGTTACCAAAATCTAAAGACTCTCATATCCTTTTGAAACCAAATCTTAATAATGATCTTAATGCTTTGACTGGTAATTCCACTGATCTGAGAATCATAGCTGCTATTGTAAAATCATTAAAAGATCATGGTTATTGCAATATTACAATCGCAGATGGACCAAATGTTGGAATAGATAGAAGAAACATCGATGTCTTCAAAAGATTGAGGATCGATAAATTTGCCAGGTTCTATAATGTAAACATTCTAAATCTTAATCGTTGTGTCGCTATTAAAGTTAAACTTGCTACTGACTATGCAAATATCGCAAGCGTTTGTTTGAAAGCTGATTTTATCATAAATATTCCCAAAATCAAAACACATGCTGAAGCTATTATGAGTTCCGTTATGAAAAATTTAGTGGGTTGTGTAATTGGTCAGGAAAAAAGAAAAATGCACAACGATTTGGCAAGAAATATAATCCGTTTAAACGAGGTTATAAAACCTGGTTTACATATTGTGGATGGAATAATAGCTATGGAGGGGAATGGGCCTGGAGATGGTAAACCGAGAAAACTGGGGATTATAATTGCCGGACATAATCCGTTTTTGGTCGATTTGGCCATCACAAAACTGGTAGGTCTTGACTGGCAGAAAATAGGGTACTTAAGCCTTGCAAGAAATAAAGGATATTTTACCGATAAAGACATTATGCAGATAGAAAAAAATATCTCATCCATTGTAAATATCGAGAAGGCCCCTGAGAAAAACTTCATAGCCAAAATATCTGAGTTGAAAGAGTTATATTGGCTGAAAAGGTTGATGCGATCTATAACATCTCAAAAATTAATATCGGAATTAGCTTATAAGCTTAAAATTATTCAAGATCGATACTCCCTGGAAGAAGACGAAATTGAAGCTGTAAATAGGGATGGAGAGAAATGCCTTTCATGCGGGGAATGTAATATATATTGTCCTACTGGTATTGAAACACAAAAAATTGGACAGATGCCTGCAGATAATCGTTGTATTAATTGCCTGTACTGCTTTTTTATTTGCCCAAATGACGCCTTAAAAATAACCGGGAAACAGGGTTTTATGAAAAGACATATTGAAAAATATAAAGCTATGGTGTAGAGACTTTTATACAAATGTCTGAAAATGTTGATGAAAACTAAAGGAGGCTTATACCAGCATATTTCATCGCTTAATTTTGTATATAATTTAATTCAACCAAAAATCATCAACACTCTTTATACAGTACTAAAAAATATCAAAAACAAATGATTGGTCCAATCACACAGCATAAAAATAAAGTGAGCAGAAAAAAAGATATTTATATAATACTAATAATATGCTTTATTAACGCATTTTTATTTACATTTATCCTTTATCCGTTACTGGAAAATCCTTTTGACTTTTTAGTGGATGGTGAAGGTTATCACAGTCTGGCTTTAAATCTTTCCATGGGTAAAGGCTTGTTTATAGACAAGGGAGTAGACCCTTTATTGTCTGATTATGAAAGGACAACTCTTTTACGTCCTCCTTTATATCCTCTATTTTTATCGGTTATTTATTCTCTGTTCGGTGCTCGCTTAGAAATTGTACAATTAATACATATCATATTGAGTACTCTTACCTGTCTTATTGTTTTTATTATAACCCGTGAAATTTATAATAGAAAGGTTGCTCTTGTTTCTTCTGTTGTCTTCGCATTGAATCCTCTTATTTTCTGGCATATACCCCGTTTATATAACGAGAATTTGTTTATTTTTATTCTGGCTTTCTCAATGTTGTACATAGTGAAGCTTTTTCAGAAGCTTTCGCTTAAAACTTCAATGATTGCAGGGGCTTTAATAGGTATTGCCAGTCTGTGTAAGGGACAAATGTATATATTCCCTTTCTTTTTATTACCAGGGTTATTTTATGCTTTTCCTGAGATGAAGGGAAAGGTGTTAAAATGTTTCTTTGCTCTTTTATTTATGATGATAATAATTATTAGCCCATGGACATTGCGAAACTATCATATTACCCATAAATTTATTCCTGTTCAGTGCGGTCTTGGGGTTCATTTTTTGAGAGGAAATGTTTCTTCAAAATACAATTTCGGGTTTAAAAATAACTCCCATGCTGAAGCTATGAGAATAGCTTTTGAGAAAGAAAGAAATTATATAGAACGTTATTCATTTAAGACAAATAGGAAACCCGGCGAAATGGAAGTGAATGGATTATTTAATAAATTATCTATTGAGAGTGTTAAAAATGAGCCTATCGAATTTATAAAAAAAATATTTACGGGAATTTTAGCTTACTGGTATTTAGGCGGTAGCCAATTCAAGTCAGTGCTTATTGCTGTTATTAATTTACCAATGTTATTGCTGGCATGTTTAGGTTTGTTTTATTCAATTAAATGCAAAACCAATATTATTCCACTTTTATTGTTGATTTTGTATTTTACTCTTATCCATGCAGTAATTCTAGCAATAGCTAGATATTCTGTTCCGATCATGCCTTATGTTATAATTTTTGCTTCTTTTGGAATTATTAATTTGTATGAAAAACTGAAAGAGAAAACACGAGGTATATTTGATTAAAAAATAGAGATAGAGTTGCAAAAAAAATACAAAATTCATTTACCAAAATGGTGTATGTGATAACACTAAAGTTTCCAGATAAAAGAGTATTTTTTGCTTAACCTTTTCTCATGTCAATTAATAAATTAAGAATATTTGAATGGAAAAAAGCATTAAAATCAATAAGTCAATCCTTTTAGCAACTGTCATATTTTTATTTAACGCAACAATTTTCTGCTTTCTGATATATCCCAAAATTGATAATAAGATGAATCTGAATTTCGATGGTGAGGGGTATCAGAAAATTGCCTTCAACATCCTTTCAAATAAAGGCTTTATTTTTGATGAGGGTGATGACTCGGTATTGAGCTCCAACAAAAGGCATACTCTATTAAGAACACCGTTATATCCCTATTTTATTTCATTTGTGTATTACATTTTTGGTTTTAAACCAAACGTTGTGATAATTTTCCATATAATTATAAATTCTTTTATGATCTATTTTATATATCGAATAGCGAAGGAAGTATTTAATGAAAAAACCGCAATCCTTTCTTCCATTATTTGTGCCTTTTATCTTCCATTTATATGGCTTCTTTCGCGTGTTTACAATGAAAACCTTTTCACCTTTCTCCTGATATGTTCTATGTTCTTTGTAGTAAAAGTTTTTTATAACCTGTCTTTAAGAAATTCCATAATACTCGGAATTTTGATTGGTATATCATCACTTTGCAAAGGGCAGATGATCGTCTTTCCCTTTGTACTCTTACCGGGGCTAATCTATATTTACAGGAAAGAAAAAATAAAATTGTATAAACGTTTCTCTATGATAATCATTTCATTATTATTAACCATAAGCCCATGGACTATCAGGAATTATATTGTTTCTGGAAAATTTGTACCAGTTCAATATGGAGCAGGAATACATTTCATGAGAGGGAATGAATCTGCAAAAATGTATTTCTGTTTTTCCTCTCTAAGCTTTAGTGACGCTATTCATCAAGCCTTCGCAAAGGAGGAGCAGGCAATAAACCGATTTGAAACTTTACATAATAGAAAAATAACAGAAGTTGAATTGGATGAAGTTTTCAAAAAAATTGCATTTAATAATATTAAAGACAATCCCCTGGAATTTTTAGAAAAGATTTTCATTGGTTGTTTTCACTTCTGGTATTTGGGCGAAAATAAAATCAAATCTCTGGGATTGGCAATAGTACAATTTCCGATAATTATTCTTGCAATTTTTGGTTTTTATTTTGCGTATAAAAAGAAGATAAAGATTATTATCCCCCTATATTCTTTAATCCTGTTTTTTATGCTTATTCATGCCGTGATTCAAGCAATATTTAGATATTCGATTCCGATTATGCCTTATGTTTTAATATTTGCGTCTTTTGGAATATTAAACCTTTATAATAAACTAAAATGTGGAAACTTAGATAACCTGGTTTTAAAATTAAAAAAAGAAACAAATGAAAAAAGGAACATACCTTTATAAATTGATTTTCATTCCCTTTGATATAGTGGGTATAATTTTGTCCGTATACCTTACTTTAAAACTCAGGGTATTCCTCAATCCATTCTTCACCATTCAACTCTCCTTTAACGAAGCACAACATCTGATTCCGCCAGCTACCATAGTAGTCATTATATGGATGATTTTATTCTATCAAACAGGAAGGCATGAATTAACGGCCAAAATTTCAACAATAAACCTGTCA
>JBBTED010000022.1:44558-53464 GCA_038042445.1 Candidatus Firestoneibacteriota bacterium | reverse complement strand
CGAACACTTCCTTCAGGACAATATAGCACAAATTGCCAAAAATAAGTAAACGGGTTATTTTTAAAAATATCCGGGAGATATTTCGTACTAAAGAAAGTAATAAAATAACTATTGTCTTTAAGAACGCGATAACAGTCCGGGAGAACATTATAAAAGAAGCTTAAATCTTTATCATTTTTAATCCCATTCTTATTAAGGCCATAAGGAGGATCTGTAATAACACAATCTATTTTCTTATCAGGTATTGATTTAATTAATTCAAGACAATCACCGCAGATGATTTTATTAATAAAATCATCTGGATATTTATAAGTTTTTATTTCATTTTCAGTCATTACTGCCCTCGCCTTCTTTTTGAAACGGAGATTTTTTATTTTTTGTTTTTTATTTCAATATATTTTTGCTTCAAAAATCTATTATCCTTTGTATAAGTAACTCTTCTGTAATCCTCAATATTAAATTTCAATAGTTTTTTTTCCTCCATTATTTCAACCATATCTCTATTTAAAGTAAGGATATATTGAAATTCTTCCGGTCGATTTTGCTCTTGTTGATATAAGAAATTCAGACTTTTTTCAATGGAATCATTATCAAAATTAAAAATATTATCATGAATCAAAAAGCATGGATGATTTCTCCTTGTATTTTCGTTAAATAAAAGAGCAATATCATATATGAAAATTTTCAATCGCTCTGTGCTCCAACTTCCATCATCATCCGTTCTTAAGTCAAAAAATAGAAACTCCCTGGCTTTTGCTTTATTTATAGTTTCAATTTCAAAATGTGCTTTTCTGTTTCCAATAATACTTTCATGTATTTCTAAAATTGTTTGTTCAAAGTTTTTGATTTTACTTTCATTATTTACGATTAAACCATCAAACTCATTAATTTTACTATCCTTACTCGCCTTTAATGTTTTTTTCTCCTTTTCTGCTTTATCATGCCTTTCTATTAATGCTCTTAAATTGTTTAATTCTTGGTTTTTCTTATTAAAAACATTTATTGAAGTTTTTAAATCCCGCAATAATTCACCGTTGTCTAAAAGAGATATCTTTTCAGAATACTCTTCGTCTAATTTCCGAGTCTTTTCATTTATTTTGAGAAGTTCTTCTTTTAGTTTATCTAATTTACTATTAACTAACGTATTTCTGAAGCTGTCAATTTTATCTCTGAACTGTTTAACTTCTTCAAATGATTTCTCTACCATATCACCCAGCCCTTTTTTGAATTGATTAAACAGCAATGTTATTTCAGTCTCGCTTATGTTTTCGGGCTGTGGCAATGAATTTATTTGCTTAATCTCATATTTGAGTGCTTTCTGTTTTGTCCTTAATTTTGACTGTTCTATTTCTAAAGCAACAGTGTCATTTTGTACAACTTCAAACGATTCATTGTTGCGTAATTGCTCTATAGAAGCATTTATTTTAGAAACTTCACTTTCAAGTTCGTTTAATCTTGCTTTTGCATCACTTGGCTTAATTTCGCCATTATTTGTTAGCACCTTTTTTATTTCAGAAGAGTATGTTGTTTTTTTAAACAATTCATTGATTGCTTTTTCAATTTCAGAGTATAAATCAATTCGTAGCCCTAAAAAGAATAAATGAGGTTTGTAATCTCTTGGTATTCTTTTGTCCGTATCAAAACACCTAATAATATCTTTGAATTCTGAACGTTCATCCCTAATGATCGGTGCAAGTAAATTCCTAAAGCTAATCCTATAAGTTTGAGCAGGAAAACTTTCAAAATATAGATTTCCTAGAAATTCTGAGGCATCATCAAGCTTGTCAAAATTAATTTCAGTCCCATTTTTAAAAATAGTAACTGAATCTGGTGTTCCTATTTTTCTTGAGACAGTTATGTTATTTTTGGAAATATTAAAATCTAACTTGATTTTTGCATCAGTATCAATAGCATTATTTGGTATCAGAGAAACTCTACTATGTTCTGTTTTTTTAAGAAGACAAAAATTTAAAAATTCAATAAATATAGATTTCCCAACTCCATTAGTCTTATTACTTCCCTCTGACTTTTCGCCTAAAACAAAATTAATTCCGGGTTCAAAAAGAATCGGATTAAATATTTCTGGTTCACTATATAGTTTTTTTAACCTAATCATTTTTTATATAAATATAGGGTTCTTTGAAATTGACAATCCCTGTTGAATATAAAAAAGCCAACCCAAAAAATACCTGTCTATAATGCTCAATCTCATATTTTCTGAGCTCTTTGGAAACCTCAAAAATTGAAAGCTTTGTCGCTTTCTTTTTATAAAAAAGTTTAAGGATGAGAGAAGCAACATAAACCGATGATGTTTTAATATTTTCGTCTTTTGATATTAACATATGTTTATTCTATTTCCTCTGAAAATATATTACAACCTATTAATTCATCTAAGAGATAATATCTAATAACCCCAATATCAGCTTTTATTCCATTTGTGATAAGCTTTTTTCCAAAATAATCAGTCAAACCATTCAAGGCATTTTGAGGATCATTATTTGCTTCCTGCAATAAGCGATTACTCATATATTTCAAGAAGTTTGAAACTTTCCGCGCACGAACTCCATCAAGCCCAAAAGATTTCTTCGCTTCTGTTACTGACATACAATATGTAGCATATAAATTCATAAATTCTTCTTTAAAGCTATTTGCATACTCTTTAAATCGGCTATTTATTTTTTTATCAGGATCACATTCATAATTCCTATCAAATTCTTTATAGTTTTTGTCATCACTGAGCCATTCTAAAAGCGACATTATTGTTTCAACTTCGTTTGATTCCGTTTTTGGTCTTGGTATTAATATCTCCTTATCCAAAAACTTTGCGATTTGGTTAATCTCATCAGTAGACTTGTTATTGATATCGGCTATTAACCTATGTATGTCAATAACATCCTTAGTATGATCAAAATTATATTTTCCTTCATCCGTAAAATCAGTCGTATAATTTTTAGCTTCTTTAGATATTAATAGAACTATTAGTTTATACTCTTTGTGTAAAGGATTCTGAAAAAAGCCTTTTATTGATTCCTCAATTTTAATATTATCATTTTGAGATGTTACCTGAATTGCCCTTTTATTTACAGAATCAACCAAGTCAATATGAGCAATGTTTTGAGTTTGAAAATTCAAATTAATTAACTTCCAGTTAAAAACCAAATTGAATAAATCACGATAGAAGTTTTCTGCGTGAATATTGATATCAGTTAAATTCAATGAATTTCTATTTTTTATCATAATTTGAAGATAAGTTAGCCTACTACTAATAACATTCATATTTTGTTCTCTAAGAAGCATAAATTAATCTCCAAAAATATAAGTCAATAATTGATACAGAATTCTATATATTTATTTTTCTTCAACGCAACCACGAATGCCCGAGCTTTTAAGGAATTCATGAATTCAGGGGACACAACACTTACTATTTTTGTTTTATTTTCGTAAAAATACAAACATTTATTTAAAAAATTATTCAGGTATTTTTGATATTTTTTAAGATATGTTCTGATTATTTTCATATACGGATATACTACCAGAAATTTACAAATTATTAAAGATATTTTTAATTTTGGTTAGAAATATAGATTTGATATAACGGATTAGCCATTCTAAGTTAATTTTTAATATGTAGTTGTTGATTTATCAGCTTTGCCAATAAATTGGCAACTACATCACTTAAATTTATTCTAAACTTAGTCAAAAAAAAGATTTTATTTTTCGGACATTCAATTAATATAGAATACATGATTCCATTTTACATGCTTTTTTGGAAGTACAAAGCAAATTTTGCATATTTTTTAAAATTCTCCTTAATCCCCCTTTATCAAGAGGAATGTTTTATTTTTAATATAACGTATGAATAAAATTTAAAAGGGATAGAAATTATTGTTTTACCTAATACTAATTGTCCTTGAGATAAATTAACCAAAAATTCCTTTTTTATTTTATCAAAGAATAATTTAAAAAAGCAATTAAATTCTTTGTCATTTGGGTATTTACTTTAGAACTCAATTTTACGATTTATATATCTTGTCATTTATATTTGTTGTAGATTTGCATTACAATTGCAAATCTACAACAAACCAATATTTTGTCAACAAAAAAATAATAATTATGGGATTCTTCGCTTTGCTCATAATGACATCTTGGGTTATTTTTTAATGCAATAAATTTTTAAATTGGGGTAAGGACATATCGCGTAAAACTAATTTGCGTTTGAGACGATAAATATTTTGGCCTTTATTATTTATTCCAAAATCTATCGTAAACATAACATTATAGCCACACTGGATAGCTGTTTTTTCAACAGTTTCATTGTAAAGACCATAGGGATATGCAAGATATTTGATCTGTATTCCCAGTTTTTTTTCAAGTATTTTTTTAGAATTTGCTAATTCAATTTTTAGCTGAGTTTCTTTTATTTTAGTAAGTTTAGGATGCGATTTTGTATGCGAACCTATTTCTATACCACTATTGTATATTTCTTTAAGTTGCTCCCATTTTAATGTTCTTCCGCCATTAGCTATGTAATCAGTATATACAAATATTGTAGCTGGAATGTTATGTTTTTTTAAAATAGGTAATACTACAGTATAAACTGAAATATCTCCATCGTCTATTGTTATGGATACAGAATTTGGAGGGATATCTTCTTTCAAAACTTTGACAACATCATTTAAAGAAAGGAATTTAAATTTATTGGAAATCAGATAATTGATTTGTTCCTCAAATTGTTTTAGAGAAATATCAAAAGTGCTTTTAGGCGATTCCACTATTCGGTGGTAACATAAAATTGCAACGCCGTCAGCAAATACCTGTTTTGTAAATAACAGGTATAAAAATAGTGCAATATATAAAAATTTTCTTGCCAATTTTTTATTTCTCTGGATTCCCGTCATTTGTCAGGCAAGATGCCTGACCTATTGTATACAGGAATGACATTACGTTTTGAGCTAAATTTTTTATATTTAAATTTTATTTTGCTTTTGGAACTTCACCTCTTCTTAAAAATGTTGGAATGTCTAAAGAATCGCTTCCATAAATTTTTGGCATTTCTCTTTCAGAAGATATTATTGAAGTATATTCCCTTCTTGGCAAAATTCTATCAAGTTTAAGAAAATCCGGCAATTTATCTTCTTTTGGTTTTACTTCCTCTTTCAAATTAAAACCAGTAGCTATTACTGTAATTTTAACTTCATCATACAAGCTTTCATCTATTACAGCGCCAACAATAATATGGGCTTCTTTATGTGCTCTTTCATAAATAACAGATGCTGCTTCATTAACTTCATGAAGTGTCATATCCGGTCCGCCTGTTATGTTAAACAAAACTCCATGAGCACCATCAATACTTATTTCATCTAAAAGCGGACTTGAAATTGCCTGTTGAGCTGCTTTCACTGCTTTGCCTTCACCAGTTCCATAACCCGTGCCCATAAGCGCGCCACCCATTTCAGACATTATGGTCCTTACATCTGCAAAATCAACATTGATAAGACCTGGCTGAGTTATTATGTCTGCAATTCCATGCACAGCATTATCTAACACATTGTCTGCTATGTTAAATGATTCTCTAACCGGAGTTTGTTTGTCTACAATAGCAAGCAATTTCTGGTTTGGAATAGCTATAAGTGTATCCACTCTACTCACTAATTCTTTAATTCCCTGATCTGCATGAAGCATTCTCTTGTAGCCTTCAAACAAAAATGGCTTGGTAACCACTGCTACAACAAGCGCATTTTGCTGTTTTGCTATTTCGGCAATAATAGGCGCGCCACCTGTTCCTGTTCCACCACCCATTCCCGCAGTAACAAATACCATATCTGCGCCCTGCAAAACATCAGCAATTTTTTCTTTATCGTCTTCAAGTGACCTGCGACCAACTTCAGGATTAGAACCAGAACCCAATCCTTTTGTCAACTTTGAACCTACCTGAATTTTATGGGCAGCAAGTGAACTTTTCAATGCCTGCTTATCAGTATTGACTGCAATAAATTCCACACCTGAAAGTTTATTTGCAATCATTCTGTTTACAGCATTGCATCCACCTCCTCCTATACCTACTACTTTTATATTTGCAATCCACTCCATATCATTTTCAAACTCAATCATAATCCTTACCTCCTGTATGTAGATCCTGAAACAAGTTCAGGATGACATTTACTTTACCGATTAAAAAAATTCGCTAAACCACTGTTTCATCCTTCCCAGTATTCTTTCGAAAGGACCACCACCTGTAAATCTTAAACCTTTACCACTTGTTCTGTTTTTAACACCATACAGTATAAGCCCAACTCCTGTTGCGTAAATAGGATTATTTACTACATCAACAAGCCCGCCAATACCTATTGGTGTTCCAACTCTGGTAGGCATACCAGTCACTTTTTCAGAAAGCTCAACAATTCCTTCTAATAGTGAAGCGCCACCTGTAACCACTATTCCTGATGCAACTCTGTCTTCAAATCCATTTAACCTTACTTCCTGAACAACAAGCTCAAAAATCTCTTCCATACGAGGCTGAATTATTTCTGCAATAGCTCTACGAGGCACTGATCTGTCTGCTCTTCCGCCAACTCCAGGAACCTTTACTTCTTCGCTTTCATTTATCAAAGAAGCTAAAGCACATCCATATTTTTTCTTTAATTCTTCTGCCTCTGTTGTTGGCGTTCTTAAACCTATAGCAATATCACCAGTTACCTGATTTCCACCTATTGAAATAACCCCTGTGTGCCAAATCCCGCCATCAACAAAAATAGCTATGTCTGTTGTTCCTCCACCAATATCCACCATTACAACTCCAAGATCTCTCTCATCCTGTGATAACACTGCCTCACTTGAAGCTAAAGGCTGCAAAACTATATCTTCAACAAACAACTCAGCTTTTTCAACACTTCGAACAATATTCTGGGCAGATGTTACAGCAGCAGTTACTATATGCACCTCAGCTTCAAGCCGCACTGCAGTCATTCCAACAGGATCTTTTATGCCATCTTGATTATCTACAATAAACTCCTGAGGCAATATGTGAATAACCTCTCTGTCTAAAGGAATTGCTACTGCTTTAGCCGCATCAATAACACGTTCAACATCTTCTTTAGTTATTTCTTTTTCACCTTTTGTTATTGCTATCATAGCACGGCTATTTAAACCTTTTATATGTCCGCCTGCAATTCCTGCATATACAGAACCGATTTCAACACCTGCCATTCGTGATGCATCCGCAACTGCTTTTTTTATGGACTCTACAGTATTTTCTATATTTACAACTACACCTTTCCTTAAACCATGAGACGGACTTGTTCCTATGCCAATAATATTCACATGATTTTCATCATCTACCTCACCTATTATTGAACATATTTTGGTTGTACCAATATCCAATCCCACAATTATATTTTCATATTCTTCCCTTGCCATTTTTATCACCTCCTTGTATTGTCAAAAGTTTTTAATCTTTTTATGTTTTGGTAGCCGCAAGCTTTAGCTTGCGTTTTCGCAGGCTAAAGCCTGCGACTACCACTATTTATAAATCATCCTTATTCCCTATTTCCTTATAAAACTTTTTACACTTTTTTAATTCAATTTCACAACTGCTTCATCTCTGAATCTAAAATCAATATATTTTGCAGATTTATTATTTTTACTTAAATTGTCAAGCAACGCATTTAATTTTGCAAGTTTCACATCCATATTACCTCTACCAAGCTGCACAGTATAAGGCGAAGATTCAAAATGAAGCACTATGTTTTGTGTTTCCTGAACATCGCAAGTTACAAGTTTTTCCTTGAAAACATATTTTTTTTCTTCAAGTTCTTTTAATATTAAAATACTTTCTTTCAACTCTTCTCTATCCAATTTCTTACCTATATCTGAAGCAGAACATTGAAAATTTTCAATAAAATACAACGGGTAATCCGGCAATTTTACAGGAAAAGCAGGAAACAAAACTGCATTTTCATCTACCTGCAAAATTTTTCCGCTATTTACAAAACCTATTGGTTTTCTTTCAATAATATTAATATTAATTGTGGCAGGAAGAAAGCGATGAATTCTTACAGATTCTATCTGAGGATTATTTTTTATTACTTTTGCCATAGCCGATAAACGCACTGTAAAAATATTACTCCCAATTTTTATAGAACAAAGTCTTAATATATCTGATTTTTCCAATAGTTTATTACCTGATATATTTATTTTTTGAATATTATACATTGGCGATGTCAGCAAATGAATACACATCTTGGCAGCTCCTGCTATGGCACAAATCACAATAACAGAAATAAATATTCTCTTTAGGGAAGCAAAAATATTCCCTTTGCTTCTCTTTATAGAAATATTCTTTGTCTTCCATCTAGTTCTACGTTTTTTTATTCCTTTAGCGTAATACATCTTTTAGCATCAACTCCAACAATTTTGTGAAGTTGATTCCCACTTTTTTTGCAGATTCAGGTAAAAGCGATGTTTTTGTCATACCGGGTATTGTATTTATTTCAAGTGTATAAATATTATTATTTTTCCCGGCAATCATATCTACACGTGTAGCTCCTTTGCAATTCAATACTGTATGAACTTTAACAGCAATATCTTGTGCTTTTTTGTATAGAAGCTTAGAAATTGCAGCAGGTATTATATGTTTAGAAGCACCAGGTAAATATTTAGATTCATAAGTATAAAATTCATCTTTTGGAATTATTTCTATTACAGGCAATGCTCGGGGCACCCACTTTAGTGGGTCGTCTAAAACAGGCACACTTAATTCCAAACCTTCTATATATTTTTCTATAATAACAGAATTTCCGTATTTAAAAGCTAATTTTAAAGCTTTCTGCAAATCATCTCTTTTTTGCACAATACTTACTCCTATAGCTGACCCTTGAGAATTTGGTTTTACAATAACCGGCAAATTT
>JBBTED010000022.1:0-44458 GCA_038042445.1 Candidatus Firestoneibacteriota bacterium | reverse complement strand
ACTTACTCCTATAGCTGACCCTTGAGAATTTGGTTTTACAATAACCGGCAAATTTAGTGCTAATTTAAAATTCTCATCTTTTTTAACAACCTGAAAATCTGGAGTTAAAATTTTATTGTTTTTAAATATCTGCTTAGACAATATTTTATCCATTGCCAAAGCAGAAGCCAAAACACCAGAACCTGTATATGAAATTCCAAGTAATTCCAGCATTCCTTGTATAATGCCATCTTCACCATAAGGACCATGCAATGCTATAAATGCTATTTTAATCTTATGTTTAAGTAATTTTTCCGGAATATATTTACCACCTTTTAAAGATTTACCAATATCAATACCTACAACATTATAACCAGCCTCTTTTAAAGTATCTGTAATATTTTGCCCTGTTTTAAGAGAAATCTCTCTTTCAGGAGACCAACCACCCATTAACACCCCAATTTTTGTTTTTTTCAGTTCCATATAATAATTTCCGGAGTCAATGCTATATTAAATTTATCCTTAATCCTTGACTTTACTGCTTTCATCAATTTAATAACTTCTTTAAATTTAGCATTCCCAATATTTATCAAAAAATTTGCATGCACAGGGCTAATTTGAGCATTACCTATTTTAAAACCTTTAAAACCTGCAGAATCTATTAATTTGCCTGCAGAAATATTTTTCTTAGGATTTTTAAACATACATCCTGCAGAATGAACCCCTCGTGGCTGTGTAGATAGTCGCATCTTTAAAATATTTTGCATAGTTTCTTTTAATTTTTTTATTTTCCCTTTTTTAAAAGAAAATTTTACATGGACAATAATCCAATTTTTTTTTGCAAATATACTCTTTCTGTATCCAAACTGTATTTTATCTTTATTAATAATATGCTTTTTAAGGTTTCCGTCTAAAACAGTTACACTACTTACTATTTTTGATATTTCACTTAAACGCGTTCCTGCATTCATTCGGACAGCTCCGCCAACTGTTCCCGGTATGCCAGCTAATGGTTCAAACCCACTAATTCCACGACGGACAGATTCAGAAATTAATTTTGGCAGCAAAACTCCTGCTCCTGCTGTTAAACCTGATGATGAAAATTTATATTTTTTAAAATCACCATCTAATTTTATTACTACCTCTTTAATACTTTTATCATTTATTAATACATTTGTACCTGCACCAAGTATCACATATTTTCTTTTATATCGTTTTAACATTTTAATTAATAAAACCAATTCTTCTATTTTGTTCACTATACATAAAGCATAAGGTTTTCCACCAATTTTAAGTGATGTATAATCTGCCATTAAAACATCACACTTAACATTTTTACCTAACAATCTACAAACATCTCTTATAAATCTATCTCTTGTAATTATCATATAAATTCTGAGCAACTTTTCTTATATCGCCAGCTCCAAGTGTTATTATTACATCACCTTTTTTGGCTATTTTTTTTGCAGTTTCAAAAGCTTCTTCTTTTGTTTTGACACAATACACATTTTTATTCCCATGCTTTTTCAAATTCTTCACTATAAGCTCTGCAGTTATTCCCGGAATTGGAGTCTCTCCTGCAGAATATATATCTGTTATTAAAACATATTGTATATCTTTAAATGCTTTATGAAACTCATTGTATAAAAATTGCGTTCGTGTATAACGATGTGGCTGAAATATAGCTATTATTTTTTTCCTGCCTAAATTTTTCACTGCATCTAAAGTTGCTTTTAACTCTGTTGGATGATGTGCATAATCATCAATTACCCATATATCTTTTGGCTTACCTAATAATTCAAATCTTCTATGCACACCTGTAAATTTTTTCAAACCATTTGCTATATCGCAAAATTTAATATTTAGCTCTAAACCAACTGAAAAAGCCGCTAATGCATTTTGTATATTGTGAATACCAGGCACACTTAATTTAAGTATCCCCATTTCTTTTCCATAAGCTTCTACTTGAAATACAGAACCAAATGCATTCAATTTTATGTTTTTTGCTTTAATATCCGCAACCATTGAAATTCCATAAGATATATATTTTTTTGTAACAGATTTAAGCACTTCATTTATATTAAAATCATCAATACAAACTATAGCTCGTCCATAAAATGGAACTTTATTTATAAAATTTGTAAAGCTGGTTTTAACATTTTTCATAGTTTTATAATAATCCAAATGGTCATTATCTATATTTGTAACAACAACTATTGTTGGACTTAAATGTAAAAATGAACCATCGCTTTCATCTGCTTCTGCTACAAGAAATTTCCCTTTGCCAAGCTTAGCATTACTTCCCAATACATTTAATTTTCCACCAATTACTATTGTGGGATCAAGTTTTGCTTCTCTTAAAACCATTGCCACCATAGATGTAGTACTTGTTTTTCCATGAGTTCCACCTACAGCAATACCATATTTAAGACGCATTAATTCTGCAAGCATTTCTGCTCTTGGTATAATCGGTATTTTCTGTTTTTTAGCAAACTCAAGCTCAGGGTTATCTTTCGCAACAGCCTGAGAAAACACCACCACATCAGCTCCGCTTATATTGTCACTACTGTGCCCTATGAATACTTTCGCTCCAAGTTTTTTCAACCTTTCAAGCATTTCACTGTCTTTTAAGTCTGAGCCCGAAATTTTATACCCTAAATTCAGCAATACTTCTGCAATTCCACTCATACCTATTCCACCAATACCGATAAAATGTATATGCTCCTTTTTTTTAACCATAAGTTTTTGTTATTAAATCTACTACTGCTTTTGCTGCTTCTGGTTTAGCAATTTTCTTCATAGCTTCTGACATATTTTTTAGTTTTTCCGTATTATCTATAATATCAATAATTGCATCTGCTAAAACCTTACCATTTAAATTTTTCTCAAGTAATGTTATACCTCCTGAATGCGAACTTACAAAATCAGCATTTAGCTCCTGGTGATTATTTGTGGCATATGGATAAGGAATAAATATTGCAGGAATGCCCTTAGTTGTTAATTCTGCTATTGTAGTAGCGCCGGACCTACATATTGCTAAATCCACAATTGCATATACCTCTGCCATATTCACAAAAAATGGAGAAATTAGAGTTTTAATCGGACAATTTTTAGCCAAATTTGAAATCTCCTGATAGTCTTTTTCTCCTGTTGCCCAAATTATCTGAATTTTTTCTTTGTAAGAATTTATATATTTCAACACCTCAAGAAAACAATAATTAACAGAATGTGCTCCCTGACTACCACCAAATACAAGAATCGTCCTCTTCGAGCTATCAAATCCTAAATCCTTTATAGCTTCATTTCTATTTTTAGTGATAATATTTTCCCTTATAGGATTTCCTGTTAAAACCACCTTGCCTTTAGGAAAATATTTCGTGCTATCCTCAAAACTTATAGCTATTTTATCTACAATATAACCCAATAATCTATTTGCTCTTCCCGGCAAGAGATTTTGTTCGTGAATCAATGTTGGAACATTTAAACAACTTGATGCTAAAATCACAGGAACACATACATAACTTCCCATTCCTACTACTATATTCGGTTTTATTTTGCGCATAATTTTTATTGATTCTGTAAATCCGCGAAACAATTCAAATATTGCCTTAAACGTATTTAAAGAAATTTTCTTTTTTATGCCTGAACTGTGTATAGCCATAAAATTAAATCCTCTTTCTTTTAGCATTTTGCTTTCCAATTCACGACCTGTGCCTATAAATAATACTTCACACCCTATAATTCTTTTTTTCAATTCCTCCGCTATAGCTATTGCCGGAAAAAAATGTCCGCCAGTACCACCTGCAGATATAATTACTTTCATTTATCTTGTACATTTTTTGATATATTCAGCAATATACCAATACTCGCCATATTAAAAACTAAAGACGACCCTCCATAACTTATAAAAGGACAAGCCAACCCTTTTGTTGGCATAGAACCTGTTGCCACTGCAATGTTTAGTACTGCCTGCAAAAAAATTATTGCAGTTATTCCTGTTGCAAGTAATTTTCCGGATAATTCATTTACTCTGATTACAACTCTCATACCTCTTATTAAAATTACTATAAACAATATAATTATTATAGAAGTGCCAATTAGTCCTAATTCCTCACCGATTATAGAAAATATAAAATCTGTGTGTGCCGCAGGAAGATAAAATAATTTCTGTTTGCTTTCTCCAAGTCCAACACCAAATATACCACCTGAACCAAGCGCTATAAAAGACTGCACCATTTGAAATCCAATCCCCTTTGGATCTTCCCATGGCTTTAAAAATGCCAAAATACGATGGTATCTGTATCCGGTATTGCTTATAAGCAAATATAATGCCGGAATTGCACATAAAATAGGTACACTTATATGAGATATTCTTGCACCAGCAGTAAATAACAAAATCATTCCAATCAAACCGGTTATTACTGCTGTACCTAAATCCGGCTGTTTTATCAGCAACAACCCTAAAATTGCAATTATTAATAAATAGGGAAACACACCATTTGTAAAATTTTTTATATTTTCGCCTTTTTTCGAAAGAGAATCTGCCATATATAATGCTAATGCTACTTTCACTAACTCACTTGGCTGAAAATTTACAGGCCCCAGTCCAAGCCATCTCCTTGCACCACCAACACTTTTACCAATATGTGGAACAAGAACCAAAACCAATAAAATAATTGTAAAAATTAAAATTATACCGGACATCTTACAAAGTGTCTGATATGAAATATTAGATAGTACAACCATCACAATTACTCCAATTAAAACCCATATAAATTGTTTTTTTAAAAAATAAAAAGCGTCGCCATACTGTTGATATGCAAGTATACTGCTTGTGCTGTATACCATTACTAAACCAATTTCTGCCAATATTATAGTAACAAAAAGCAAAACTGCATCTGCACGTGTTTTAATTGCTAACATAATTATTTAACTATGGTCCGTGACCAAAGGGAATGGTTGAACCATATTTTTTTCGCCAGACCATAAATTTAAAACTACGTTTTTAAATATCCTTCCGCGTTCTTCATAATTTTTAAACATATCGAAACTTGCGCATCCTGGTGAAAGCAATACGCAATCACCCGACTTTGCCAAAGAATAAGACAATTTTATTGCACTTTCAAAAGAACTTTCCTCATATATCGTTGTACTACCATCCAAGGCTTTATGTATTAATTCTTTTGCTTCACCAATTAATACTATCGCTTTAACTCTTTCCTTAACAATCTCCCTCAAAAGTGTAAAATCTCCACCTTTATCTCTTCCTCCAGCAATTAAAATAATTGGCATATCATAGCTCAACAATGATTTCATAACTGCATCCACATTGGTTCCTTGTGAATTATTTATAAATGTAATTTTATTTATCTCACGCACAAATTCCTGTCTATGTTCTACTCCAGAAAATTTCAAAACAGCATTTTTTATATTTTCCTGTGACACTTTAAGTAATTCTACTGTAGATATTGCAGCTAATACATTTTCTATATTATGAGGCCCCTTTATCTTTAAATCCTTAAATGAACATATTTCTTTATCTGTGCCCTGTATATTTACTGTCAATTGTTCACCTTTCAAAAAAGCACCCACATCAACAGGAGTTACTCCTGAAAAATAAATTGGTACTGCATTTGTACTTGCTAAAAATAATGGAGAATATTTATTCTCATTGTTTAAAATTATGTAGTCCTTTTCATTTTGATTTTTGACTATTAACATTTTGGCTTCAACATATTCCTGTACATTTTCATATCTATCCATATGGTCGACTGTTACATTTAATACTATACTTATATGCGGCTTAAATTTAGTAATCGTTTCAAGCTGAAAGCTGGAAACCTCAAGAACAATTATATGCTCATCTGTGATTTCTTCAATTTCATCACAAATAGGTTTACCAATATTACCTGCTACTACAACTTTTCGTCCATCTTCTTTTAAGATTTCACCTATTAATGTCGTAGTGGTAGTTTTTCCCTTTGTTCCTGTAACTGCTACTATTGGAAGATGATTTATAAAATTATATGCCAACTCTAAATCACCGATAATAGGAATATTTTGTTTTTTCGCATTCAATATAAACGAACTATTCATCGGCACTCCAGGACTTATAATAATTAAATCCATTCCATACAAAACCTGATCTTTATGCTCCCCTAATTCAAGTTTTATACCCATTCCTTCAAGCTGAACAATACTCCCTTTTAACTCTTCATAACTTTTTAAATCAGTCGCCGTAACTTTCGCACCTTTTTTAGCAAGAAATTTTGATGCAGAAATTCCACTTTTCCCAAGACCAACCACTAAAATATTTTTATCTTTTAATTCCATATATTTTATAGTTATAGTTACATTAGTACTTTTGAAAACTGTGTTATAATTCTATTTTTTAATTCTCTTTGTAGTGGTAGTCGCAAGCTTTAGCTTGCGGTATTATTTTTTTTACCATTTTTTCGCAGGCTAAAGCCTGCGGCTACCATTATGACACAGTTTCTCGCTTACCGTAATTTAAGCAAGCTTAAACTTAACAGCGTACATATTATTGTAATTATCCAAAAGCGTACCACTATTTTTGGCTCTGCCCAACCAGACAATTCAAAATGATGATGCAAAGGAGCCATTAAAAAAATTCTCTTTCCATATAACTTAAATGATAGAATCTGCAAAATAACAGATAAAGCCTCAATAACAAATATTCCTCCAATAAGTATTAGAAGTAATTCCTGTTTAATCAATACAGCTACAGTTCCTAAAGCTCCACCAAGTGCCAAAGCACCTGTATCTCCCATAAAAACCTGTGCAGGATATGCATTAAACCATAAAAATCCAAGAGAAGCGCCAACCATACTTGCACAAAATACAACCAATTCACTTGCTTCGCTCACATGTATTATTCGTAAATATTCGCTAAATTTGCTATGCCCAACAATATACGTAACTATTACAAATGACATTGCTGTAAATATAAATGTACCTATTGCAAGACCATCTAATCCATCAGTCAAATTAACAGCATTTGAAGCACCTATTATTACAAGCATTATAAATGGAACATATAGATATGCAAAATTTACTGGATATTTAACAAGTGGAATTTTTATATGAGTAGCAAATTCTACAACTTGTGGATTTACATATAAATACATTCCTATTCCAAATGCACCGATTAATTGGCCAATAACTTTTGTTCTCATACTAAGACCAAGTGCATTTTTTTTTGTTATTTTAAGTAAATCATCTATCGCTCCTACACTTCCAAACCACACAAGAGATGTTAAAGCAAGTAAAACAAGTCTGTTATCCAATTTTGCCCACAACAATGTAGAAATAACTATTGCAAATATAATAATTATACCACCCATTGTAGGAGTACCACTTTTAACATGATGCGATTTCGGACCATCAGTCCTTATACTTTGCCCAAAATGCAATGTTTTTAATTTTTTTATCACATAAGGACCTATAATAAAGCATATTAGAATTGCCGTTAAAGCAGCATATATAGATCTAAATGTACTATATTTAAATACATTAAATACATGCCATACATCTCTAAGAGGATATAATAAATAATAAAGCATTACTCTCCTTTATCCTTTAAAAACCCAACAATTTCTTCCATACCCATACCTCTGGAACCTTTTATAAAAATAGTGTCTTCTTCCCTAAATTCATCTTTTATTTTCTCAATCAAATCTTTTTTTTGGCTGAAATGAAAAATGTTTTCTTCTGAAAAACCATTTTCCTTTGCACCAAAACCTATGTATTCACTATCTTTTCCTACAGTATATAGTAAATCCAATGAAGATTTTGCAATATGTTCGCCCAAATTCTCATGTAAATCTTTGCTTTTTTCACCAAGCTCCAACATATCGCCTAAAATTAAAATTTTTCTTTTACAATTGTTAAGCTTGTTTAAAAATTTAACGGCTTCTATCATGGATTGCAGATTTGCATTATAAGTATCATTTATAATTCTTATTCCATGGACATTAATAATCTGCATACGATTAGGCAATGTATTTTTAAAATTCTCGAGACCCTTTGCAACTTCATCAATAGATAAATCTAATGCAAAACCAACTGCTGCTGCAGCCAAAGAATTATATATATTATAATTTCCAGCAATATTTAATTTTATTTTTTTTGAAAACTCCCTATAATGCAATACGAATTCTGAACCCTCTAAACCAAAAAGCTTAATATCAGTAGCCCAAACATCAGCTTTTTCTGAAAACCCACAATTTTTCGGCAATGGTTTGTTTTCTTCCACCAAACCATAAGTCAAAAACTTGCACTTACATTCCAATTCACCTTTTTCGCATTGTCTTAATTTTTCCTGCAAAACTAGATCATCAAAATTCAAAATTGCGAAACTACCTTCACCAAGAGAATCAATTAACTCCCATTTTAATTTTCCAACTCCATTTATATCTTTTAAAAGCTCAAGATGAGTATTGCCAATATTTGTTATAACAGCAATTTGTGGAGTTAATATATCAGCAAGCAATTTTATTTCGCCAAAATCATTTGCCCCAAGTTCAAAAACTCCTGCTTTATACTCATTTGAAAGTTCAAGTAAATTTAAAGGTAACCCAATTTCATTATTTAAATTTCCTGCGCTTTTAAATGTCTTAAATTTTACTGATAAAACTTCTGCTGTAATTTCTTTAGTTGTAGTTTTTCCATTACTTCCTGTTATGCCAATAACTTTTAAATTGGAAAATTTATTTCTGTAATATCTGGCAATATCCTGCAATGCAATTAATGTATCAGAAACTTTTATAAGAATTAGATTTCTTCCTGTAGTATCTACTATTTCCATTGGATGTTGGAATTTAGCATTTGGAATTAAAAGTTCAAAACGTGTATTCAATCTATCAGAAATTTCATCGGAAATGATTGCTCCAACAGCTCCTTTATTTAAACATTCTTCTAAAAAATTATGCCCATCAAAATTTTTACCTTTTAATGCAATAAATAATGCTCCTTTTTCAAGAGTTCGGGTATCAGTAGATATTTTATCTATCTGAGTATTTAAATCGCCCTGCAAAAGCTTTCCATCACAGGCTTCAATTATTTCATCAATTGTGATTTTTTCCATTTTTTAATTATCTCTTTATCACTAAATGGTATGGTTTTATCTTTTAATATCTGATAATTTTCGTGTCCTTTTCCGGCAAACAAAATAACATCCCCGGATTTTGCATAATTTAAAATTTTCCTTATTGCTTTTTCTCTATCAACAACTATTGTATAATTTTTCTTTTTTATTTTTTTTATTCCTCTTGCTACTTCCAAAATAATTTTTTTGGGGTCCTCAGAACGTGGATTATCTGAAGTCAAAACAACAAAATCACTCAAAACAGATGCAATTTTCCCCATAATAGGCCGTTTTAATTTATCTCTTTCACCACCACATCCAAATAGTGTTATTATTCTTTTTGGTTTAAATTGAGATATTGCTTTCAATGTTTTCTCTAAAGCATCTGGTGTATGTGCATAATCTACAACTGCATTTATATTATTACCTACATTAATCATTTCAAACCTGCCTGAAACAGAATGAACAGATTCAATACCCTGTTTTATTATAGAAAGCGGAATTTCATAGAAAATACCGACTGAAATAGCACAAAGTGCATTATATATATTATGTAATCCTTTTAATTTCAAATTTATTAAAATTTCCCCGGCAGGTGTCCCAGCATTAAAAGAAGTCCCACAAATGTCCAATTTAATGTTATCCGCAAATATATCTGCTTTTGGATTTATGCCATAAGTTAAAATTTTAGTCTTTACAAACTTTTGTATGTATTTTGAATGTGAATCATCTAAATTTAATATTGCAACTTTGCTTTTTTTGCTGGATAAATTCAACAATTTAAATAGTTTTGTTTTTGCGTTCAAGTATTCATTCATTGATTTATGAAAATCAAGATGGTCCTGTGTTAAATTTGTAAATATTGCCACATCAAACTCTGTTGAAGCTACTCTGTTTAATTCAAGTGCATGACTTGAAATTTCCATTACTGCACAATCACAATTATTACGCAACATTTCAGAAAATATTTTTTGAATTTCCAAGGATTCCGGAGTGGTATTAGTAGCTGCTATTTCATTTTTGCCTATTTTATAAACTATTGTTCCAATTACACCAGGATTTAACCTTGCTTTTTTCAAAATTGATTCAATAAGAAATGCACTTGTAGTTTTTCCATTAGTTCCGGTTATTCCAATTACTTTAATCTTTTTTGATGGATTACCATAAAACTCTGCTGATATTTTTCCCAAAGCTAATCGCATATCCTGAACTTTTACAATAGTAATATTTTTATTTGTAGTCGCAGGCTTTAGCCTGCGGTTTTTCCCAACAACCAACGCAATCGCCCCTCTATTAACAGCATCTTTTATATACAAGTGTCCATCTGTTTTAAATCCATCAATACAAACAAAAAGATAGTTTTTGCCAACCTTTCGAGAATCACAAGATATACCAAAGATATCAATATTTGCATTTCCTGTAATACTCTCAACAGAAATAGTCTTTAATAATTTTTCAAGTCTCATAATTATTTACCCACTAAATATTTTTCCCAGTCTCTGAATGTATTATGTCTAAATATCTTGCCACTTCTTCTCCAGTTTTAGAAAACACAGGAGCAGCAATATAACCACCCCAATATCCACCTTTTGGCTCGTCAATTATAACTGAAATTAATACTTGTGGATCTTCAACAGGAAAAAAACCTATAAATGAAGATACATATCTGTATTCAGAATACTTTCTTGTAGTAATATCAATTTTCTGTGCAGTTCCGGTTTTACCGGCTACTGATATTTTATTTATTGCACCTGCTTTTCCTGTGCCATTTTTAACTACTTCTTCTAAAAGTTTCTGTAAACGTTTTGCAGTTTTTTCTGATACAACTGTCCGTACTTTCTTTGGTAATGGCTCGGAAATAGTTTTACCCTGAGAATCAGTTATTTTTTTTATAACATGCGGCTCCATCATCACACCATTATTTGCAATTGAAGCATAAGCACAAGCAAGCTGAATTGGAGTTATAGATACTTCCTGTCCAAATGGAATTGCTGCAATAGATGCTTTCGTCCACTCTTTTGATTTACGCAAAACCCCTTTGCTTTCCCCAGGCAAATCTATAAATGTTAAATTTCCAAAATTAAAGTTCCTGGCATATTCAAATATTTTCTTGCTCCCTAACATCATTCCAACTTTAACAAACCCAATATTACTTGAATATGTCATAACTTCCCTAAAAGTAAGCCATCCATATTTTTCATGGTCATGAATTTCACGGTCATATATTTTAAAAGTCCCATTTTCACAGTTAATTTTAGAATCCTCAGTTATCAAATTCTCCTCAAGTGCTGCACCAGCAGTAACTATTTTAAAAGTGGAACCCGGTTCAAAAACATCCACAACCATACGATTTCTAAAATGTTCGCTTGAAAAAGAGCCAAACTCATTTGGATTATAATTAGGATAATTTGCCAACGCCAATATTTCACCAGTTTTAGGATTCATAACAAGAATCATTCCAGCTTTTGCATTATATGTTGAAGCACACTTTTGTAATTCACGTTCTGCAATATGCTGAATTACATTGTCAATTGTTAAATGAATATCATGCCCACTTTGAGCAGCATTTCCTTTTTGGACATCTAAAAATACCTCACGCTTTAAACCATCTCTTTCTATAATAGCGAAACCTTTTTCACCTCTAAGAATATTATCACAGTTCAATTCTAATCCTTCTAATCCCTTATTATCTTTTCCAACAAACCCAAGTATATGACAAGCCAAAGTATTTAAAGGATAGAATCTTTTACTTTCTTCTGCTATATCAATACCGTTAAACTTAGCTTTTCGTATTGCCTTCAATTCTTTCTCATTTATGCCTTCTTTAACTAAAAATAATTTTGCGTTTTTAAATTTGGCATAAAGTTCACCTTTATCAATATTTAATGTGGATGATAGCTTTTCAATTACTTCATTAGAATTTTTTATGATTTTTGGAATAGCGTAAACATTCAGCAAATTAATACTAAAAGCAAGTTTATTTCCACGTTTATCGTATATTGTCCCGCGATTCGCCAATAATTCTGTAGTTTCTAAATGTTGTCTGTTCGCCATACTATTAAGTTTTTTATGTTCAAATATTTGAATGTATATAAGCCGTATTTCTAAACATAAAAAACATAAAACACCAATTGCGAAAAATATTTTTATCCGTTTGTCAAAATTATTGTTTTTCATTTAGTTGATTTCTGGATTTTCAAATTCTATGCTTTCAAATTTTTTAGGTGGCATAAGCCCCATTTCTTTTACTAATGTTTCAACTCTGTCAAATGATTTCAACCGTACTATTTCCAGTTGAAAAGACTTGTTTTTATTAATCAAAGCTGTAGATTCTTCCTGCAACTTATCTATTTGATATCCCATTTTTACAATCTCTACTCTCTGCCATACATAAAATAAAATAAATACAGAAATCAAAATAGTCCATGCTATCAAACTTCTATTCATTTTTCTTTTCTCCACATCTAAGCTTTGCACTACGTGAACGCGGATTCATTTTTCTCTCTTCAAAAGATGATACAATTGGTTTCTTAGTTATAATTTTAATCTCCTGATGATTTTTAAATATATTTTTTACACATCTATCTTCAAGAGAATGAAATGATATAACACATATCCTGCCTGCAACTTTAAGAAAAGCTATAGCATCATTAATGCTATTTTCTATAATATTCAATTCATTATTTACCGCAATTCTTAATGCCTGAAATGTCTTTGTAGCCGGATTTCGTTTCCAATTTCTACAAGAATAAGGAATAGCAGATATTATTATTTTTTCTAATTCTTTTGTAGTTGAAATTGTTTCTCTTGTCCGTGCACAAACAATTGATTTTGCTATTCTCCTTGAAAATCTTTCCTCGCCATATTTATAAATAATATCTGCAAGCTCAGTTTCATCAAAAAAATTAACTATATCATACGCTTTAACTTTCGCTGATTTATCCATACGCATATCTAATGGACCATTCATACTAAAACTAAATCCACGACTTTCACTTCCTAATTGAAGTGAAGAAACTCCCAAATCAAATAAAATTCCATCTATTTTATGGACATTTAGCTTATTCAATACTTCTTTTAGATTTGAAAAGTTATCTTTTATTAAAATAACTTTGTCGTTAAATTTTGAAAGTCTTTTCTTTGCAATATCTATTGCGTCTTCATCCTGATCTATACCTATAAGCATTCCACTGGACAATTTTTCTAAAATTTTTTCTGAATGCCCACCTGTTCCAACAGTTGCATCTACATAAACTCCAGCTTCATTTAAAGAAAACAAATTAATAACTTCATTTAACAAAACAGGCGTATGATAATTATCATTTTCCATTATCTAATGGTATTACTTCATAATCTTCTTCTTTATCACCAACAGCACCGGTTTTTTTACGTGTAGCCATAATTTTTTTATCATCTTTTTGTTGATTTTCCATACAAGCCTCCAATTAAATCTGCAAGTCTTTTACAATATCCTCGAATGATTTACCTTGACCTTCCTGACCTTTTAAATATGCTTCCCAATTATCTTTACCCCAAATTTCAATTCTATTTGAATCACCAATAATAACAACATCTCTGCCTATATTATTTCTTTCTCTTAAATGATGTGGAATCATTATCCTGCCTTGTTTATCTATAGGCACTTCTGCAGCATTCGCATAAAGCATACGTTTATAATATCTGGCATTTGGTTCTGCCTCAGATAAAGCTTTTATTTTAGGTTCTACTGTAGACTTCCATTCATCTATAGGATAAACATATAAACATTTATCTAATCCACGAGTTATAATAAAACTTTCAACATATTTTTCAGTTATTACCTCGCGAATTTTTGCAGGTAAAATCAATCTCCCTTTTTTATCAATACTATGCTGATATTCTCCAATAAACATTACTTTTGCACCCCTTTACACTACTATATACTACTTCACTCCACTTTACTCCACTTTATATATTTACAAAAATCCTGTCTATTTGTCAACCTAAAAAAACAATTATTTTTAGTGCAGAGAATCTTCCGCTATCCACTTACATTTTGATTGACAAAATGAATGTTTTTGAATAAGATTGAATACATAAACTATGATAAAAAAGGAGGAGTGTGTATGCCAAAAACTATTACAATTCGACTAGAAGATAGTATTTATGATATTTTTAAAAAAGCTGCTGATGGAGAAAAAAGAAGCATATCTAATTATATTGAATATGCAACATTAACATATTTAACAGATGACATTTATGTTTCAAATGAAGAAATGGAAGAGATTAAACACTTAACAACCAGCCTGAGAAAAGGTTTAAAAGACGCCAAAGAAGGACGATACACCATTGTTAAATAAATTTAATATTGCGGAAACTGAATATTTTAAAGAAAAAATTCAACACTATCAATATAAAACCTTTTACAATAAAATTTATACCTATGTATATCCTCAATTAAAAAATAATCCTTTTTTTGGGCATAATATTAAAAAACTGAAAAGTGAATTTGAAAAAGTTTATAGGTATAGAATAGGAAAAATACGATTATTTTATACAATAGACATTGAAAAAGAAATTGTAATAATCATTGATATTGAATACAGAAAAGATGCCTATAGAAATTAATAAAATCTCCCCTAACCCCTCTTTTTCAAAGAGGGGAAATCACTAAAATTTCAGAAAAACCGAAACAAATTATAATTAAATCATTTTGTTTATTTCAGATAAAAGTGTGGTAACGAGATTTTCTTCGTCTACTTTTTTGAAAGGTTTTCCGTGTTTAAATATTAAACCTAGTTTTTTTCCACCGGCTATTCCTATGTCTGCATCTTTGGCTTCACCGGGCCCGTTTACTATACAACCCATAATTGCTATTTTGATTGGTTTTTTTATGTTTTGAATTTTTTCTTCTACCTGCTTGGCTATAGAAAATATATTTATTTCACATCTACCGCAAGTAGGACAAACTATTAGTTCAGGACCTTTTTTACGAAGTTTTAATGACTTTAATATTTCATACCCAACTTTTACTTCGTCTAATGGACTTGAAGCTAAAGATACTCTTATAGTATCTCCAATTCCATCCTGCAAAAGAGTTGCTATCCCAACCGCAGACTTAACTGTGCCAGACAAAAGTGTTCCTGCTTCAGTTATACCTAAATGAAATGGATAATTTACTTTTTTTGCCATTAGTTTATATGCTTTTAGTGTAGTTAAAACATCTGATGCTTTTAGTGAAATCACAATATTTGTGAAATTCATATCTTCAAGTATTTGAATATGTTTGAGTGCAGCTTTTACCATAGCTTCCGGAATATTCTTTATACAGACAAGTTCTTTAGGCAACGAGCCGGAATTAGCTCCAATTCTTATAGGTATATTTCTTTCTTTTGCCACATCAACAACAGCTTGGACTTTTGAAATATCACCAATATTCCCGGGATTAATCCGTAATTTATCTGCGCCATTTTTTGCCGCAGTTATTGCCAATTTATAATTAAAGTGAATGTCCGCAACAAGAGGAATTTTAATTTGCTTTTTTATACTTGCTATTGCATTTGCAGCTTCCATATCAGGCACTGCAACACGAATAATTTCACAACCTGCATCCTCTAAAACCTTGATTTGTTCAACAACAGCTTGGACATTACGAGTATCAACTTTTGCCATTGATTGAACAGATACAGGAGCATTTCCGCCAATTGCAATATTGCCTACACAGATTTTTTTTGTCCTGCGACGTTTAATCATTTTTGATAAAACTTATCCTTTGAATTGACGAATAATATCGTTGTAGGTTGCAAATACCATTAGTAATATAATTATTGCAAATCCTATGTGATTTAAAACTGTCTGAATTTTAAGACTAAGTGGTTTTCTTCTTATACCTTCAATAAGACATAGAACTACATGACCACCATCAAATATAGGAACTGGCAATAGATTTAAAATAAATAAATTTAAGCTTAAGAATGCAATAAAATTCATCAAATCAGTTAACCCAGCTTTTGCCTGTTTTACTGCTATTTGACCAATAAGTATGGGGCCCCCAAGTGACTCTTTAACGGAAACTCCTCCTGTAAGCAATTTCAAAAACCAATCAGCTATCACTCCTGTAAGAGTTATTGTCTGAGTAAAACCTCTTCCTATTGAATTAAATATACCAAATCTTTCTTTATAAACCATTTCAACAGGTGGTGATATTCCAATTAATCCTATTTTTTTAATATTTATTTTTTCTGACTCAGTTGCTTTAGGTGTAAGTTTGAAATCAAGAATTTTATCATCTCTTTTCACAGTTATTGAAATTTCTTTTTCAGGATTTGCGTAAATAATTTCGGACATTTCATCCCATTGTTTTATTTCTTTGCCTTCAATTGAAATAATCAAGTCATTTGGTTTTAAACCAGCTTTTTCAGCAGGATACATAGGAACAATAGAACCAACAATCGGCAATCTATATGGCAAAATGCCAAAGTCTTTATCTTTTTCAACAATTAATTCTTTTGTAAGTTTTTCCTGATTTCTCGTTAAAACTATTTGGACTTTTCCTTCTTTTGGAAAAACACGCATTAGTTGTTCCCAATTTGAAATATTTTTACCATCAATTTCTGTTATAATATCACCTACTCTAATATCTAATTTGCTTGCTTCAGATTCCGTTTTAACAATACCTATTTTTGTAGAATATGTTGGTATATTCATACCAATAGCATAAACTAAAGAAAATAATATAAATGCCAATACAAAATTCATAAATGGACCTGCTGTTACAATAAGAATTCTTGCCCAAAATGGCTGGCTCAAATATTCCCATTTTTCACCTTTGAGTTCTTCTTCTGGATTTTCACCTGCCATTTTTACATAACCGCCAAATGGAATAACTGAAATTAAATATTCCGTATCACCTCTTTTAAATCCTATTATTTTAGGACCAAACCCAAGTGAAAATTTTTCTACTTTTACGCCACGTTTTTTTGCCATAAAAAAATGTCCTAATTCATGTATAAATATTACAATTCCTAAAAATAACGCTACTTCTAATCCTATAATTATACTGTACATATATCTTATCTCCTTTTGTAAATATTCGCTGAACACCGTTTCATCCCCGTTTTCACGAGAACAAGTTTCTTTGTCATCCCTGCGAAAGCAAGAATCTAGTTTTTACCGCTTTTCTGGATTCCCGCTTTCGCGGGAATGACAGTTACCAAATGGTTGGATAATAATCCAACCGCTACAACGATTACAAAACTATGTCTTTATCTGCTTCAATTCTTGCCCATTTATCTGCTTCAATTATTTTATCCAATGATGGATTTACAACGAATTTATGTTTATCCATAACTTTTTTAATAATTCTTGGTATATCCAAAAACTTTATTTTTTTATGCAAAAATGCTCGGACTGCTATTTCATTTGCCGCATTTAATACTGCAGGCATTGTTCCACCAATATTACCAGCTGTATAAGAATATTCCAAGCATAAAAATTTTTTAAAATCAGGTTTAATAAATGTAAGATTTTTTATATCAGCTAAATTAAAATATTTATCTAAATTGCTATTTAATCTCTCAGGATAAGTTAAAGCATATTGTATCGGTATTTTCATATCTGTTTTGGAAAGTTGTGCCAAAATTGAGCCATCTACATATTCAACCATAGAATGCACTATACTTTCAGGATGAATTATAACCTCAATTTTTTCCATAGGCAATCCAAAAAGATAATGAGCTTCAATAACTTCAAATCCTTTATTCATTAGTGTTGCTGAATCTATAGTGATTTTTTTGCCCATATTCCAAGTAGGATGTTTCAAAGTAGCATTTAATGTTACTTTTTTCAGATTTTTCATGCTCTTTTTATAAAATGGTCCTCCAGATGCTGTAAGAATTATTTTTTTTACTTTATCCAATTTTTCTGTTTTCAGACATTGTAATATTGCACTATGTTCACTATCAATTGGAATTATATTAACTTTGTGTTTTTTTGCCTCACTCATAATTATTTTGCCTGCCATCACAAGAGTTTCTTTATTTGCAAGTGCAATATCTTTATTATTTTTTATTGCTTCAAGTGTAGGCAACAACCCCACACTTCCAACCAAAGCAACAACAATTAAATTGGCTTGTGGCAAAGTAGCCAATTTAATCAATCCGTCAAGATTATTATAAATTTTGAGATGTTTATTTGAAATTTTGCTTTTTAAAATTTTGGCTTTTTCAGGATTCATTACTGCAACAGTTTGTGGTTTAAAATATTTGATTTGTTCCATAAGCAAATCAACATTTTCATTTGCACTTAACCCAATAACTTTAAATCTATCCGGAAAAGCCTTAATAACCTTAAGAGTATTAATACCTATAGACCCCGTAGACCCCAAAATAACAATATTTTTCATAATATTTATTATAGCATTACAAATTTTATTTTTCTATGATATTTTGTTGTAAAAACAGATTATGGAGGTAATTCAAGAAACACAATATAGAACCACATAAAATCTATCAACTCGGGAGCATTAAGGCTTTTTTATAAATGATTCAATAGCATTTTCATCTTTATGATGTTTTATCACTCTTCCTTCTGATATGAAAATTACTTCTTCGCATATATTTGTAGACAAATCTGCTATACGTTCAAGATTATTATTTATACGCATTATATTTAAACAATATTTTATTGTTTTTGGGTCAGAAGCCATAAAAGTGATTAGTTTTTTTGACAAGTCATACTTCAAATTGTCAATTATGGTATCATCTTTACAAACGTTTTTCGCTAAATCAATATCTTCATTCAAAAAAGAAGTTATACTATCATTTAACATTTTTTTAGATATATTCGCAATCTGTGAAATATCTATATCAATTTTGATTAGAGGATGTTCTAATAGATATATACAACTTTGACTTATGTTTACAGCATGATCACCAATTCTTTCTAAATCATTATTCATTTTCAAAATCATAAGAACAATTCGCAAATCCCTAGCCTTTGGTTCATATTGAGCAATGATATTTGTGCACAACTCATCTATTTCAATTTCATAGTTATTTGATTTTAGTTCATCTTTATTTATTACTTCAGATAGTAGCCCTTTATCTTTACTTAACAATCCTTTGATACTTTTGGCAATCATACTTTCTACTAATCCTGCATGCTCAACAATTTCTTTTTTAAGTCCTATCATTTTCTCATCAAACATAATAGTTTTCCCTCCCGCCACCTCACCATCTCGGTAGCCTGTGTAACTTGTTGCTCCTTATTCGTCGCAACACACAGTGTCGCAACATACAACCTATCCAAATTTACCTGTTAGATATTTTTCTGTCATCTTGTTTGTTGGCATAGTTAACAGTTTTTCTGTTTTATCAAATTCAATTAAATCGCCTAAATACAAAAACGCTGTATAGTCAGATACTCTTCCTGCCTGTGGAATATTATGCGTTACAATTATTATCGTATGTTTTTCTTTCAACTTAAACATTAATTCTTCTATTTTTGCTGTTGATATAGGGTCAAGCGCAGAACATGGTTCATCAAATAAAACAACTTCTGGCTTAACAGCAAGTGCTCTTGCTATACATAATCTTTGTTGTTGTCCGCCTGAAAGACTTACACCCGAGTGATTAAGTTTATGTTCTACTTCTTTCCACAACCCTGCATCCTTTAAGGAATTTACCACAATTTCATCAAGTAACGTCTTGTTTCTTACACCATTGAGTTTCAAGCCCGCTGCAACATTATCATAAATTGAAAGAGTTGGAAATGGATTTGGCCTCTGAAAAACCATTCCTACTTTTCTTCTTATTTCAATTGGTTCAACATCTTTTATATATTTTGGATAAATATTTTCGCCATCCAAAAATATCTCGCCTTCAACTCTTGCATTTAGTACTACTTCATGCATTCTGTTTATACAGCGGATAAGAGTTGATTTACCACAACCTGATGGACCAATTACAGCTGTAACTTTTTTTTCAGGAAACGTAATATTGATATTTTTTAGGACATGATTGTCGCCAAAATATGCATTGAGATTTTTAACTATAATTTTTCCAGTATTTTGTTCCATATATTCCTCATTTATATTTTATATCGTGATTTCATTGTTCTTCTGCTTAAGTAACTTGTTAGAAATACCAACATTATAAGTACAAGTGCACCTGACCAGGCTTGTTTATGCCAGTCTTCAAAAGGAGACATAGCATATACAAATATTTGTAGAGGTAATGATGCTATTGGTGTATTCAAACCCTGATTCCAAAATCTATTTCCAAACGCAGTAAATAATAATGGAGCTGTTTCACCGGCAATACGTGCTATAGATAACATTACCCCTGTAATTATACCTGCCTTTGCAGTTTTTAGTACTATACTCACCGTAGTTCTGAATTGGCTTATTCCCAATGCCCAAGAAGCTTCCCGCAATGTATTTGGAACCATACGCACCATCTCTTCTGTTATTCGCATTACAGATGGTATCATAATTATACCTAATGCAAATGCTCCACTTATTGTAGAAAAAGTTTTCATAGGCAGAACAAAAACAACATAAGCAAAAATACCAACTACAATTGATGGAATTCCACTTAACACATCAGCAAGAAATCTTATTATGGTGCCAAGTTTATTATTTCCGTATTCTGCAAGATATACTCCACCCAAAATACTCACTGGTATTGCCCATATAGAAGATAATCCCACAAGTATTAAACTACCGACAATTGCGTTACTCATACCACCACCCGGTTCACCAACAGGTTTTGGAAGATTCATAAAAAAATCAAGATTAATATTTGTTATACCTTTTGAAATAACATATAAAAATATGCTAATTAGAGGAATAAGTGTTACAAGAGCGCACAAAAGCGTTGAAGTCATCATTATTTTACTAATTATTTTTCTCTTTATACTCATTCTCTAATCATACCTTTTAATTTGTTTGAAACAGACCAAACAAGTAACCTTGCTATCATATTAAGAATAAATGTTAAAATGAATAAAACGAGTCCAAGTTCTATAAGTGTTGATATATATAAATCACTTGTTGCTTCCGTGAATTCATTTGCTATTACTGATGCCATTGTATAAGAAGGTGCAAATAAAGAAGCGGAAATTTCCGGCTTATTCCCTATAACCATTGTAACAGCCATTGTTTCACCAAGTGCTCTGCCAAGCCCAAGTATTATTGCACCTATAACGCCCGGCTTTGCATATTTTAGCACAGACAACCTTATTGTTTCCCATTGAGTTGCGCCAAGTGACATTGCAGCCTCTCTTTGATCATTTGGTACAGACAAAAAAATATCTCTTGATACAGAAGATATTGTTGGTATGATCATTATGCTCAAGATTATTCCAGCAGTCATCATTCCAACACCATAATAGTCTCCGCTAAATATTGGCAAAAATCCAAAAAATTTTGATAAAAATGGCTGTACATAATTTCTCAAAATAGGAGCCAGAACAAAAATTCCCCATATTCCATATATTACACTTGGTATAGCGGCAAGCAATTCAATTAAAAAACTCAATGGTTCTCTTATCCATAATGGAGCAATTTCAGAAAGATAAATAGCGATGCCCAATGATAACGGCACAGCAATTATCAGTGCAAGTAAAGATGAAACAATTGTTCCATAGATAAATGGTAAAGCACCAAAATTTTCTATAACAGGGTCCCATTTCGTAGAAAACAAAAATTTTAGTCCAAATTTCTGTATTGACGGTATTGAATATTTTACCATTACATAAATAAGAAAAATAGAAAGAACGAGCACAGATAGTGCTACTATTTTGCTCGTTTTTTTGAATAGCGGATCAATGAATTTTATTTTTTTCATTTTTAATATAATGGTCAGTTAGGAACAGAAGTGTCATTGAGACTGTGTCATAATTATAATATTACGCGTTTTGTCATGCTGAATTTATTTCAGCATCTAATAAAATCAAGGTGTTTTGAGACCCTGAAACAAGTTCAGGGTGACAAAAAACCGATTATGACACAGTCTGACATCTCCGTCCTTAACTAACCCCATTACCCTTTAATAAGTTATTTCCTTAAGTTTCTGCTGAATCTTTGTTACTATATTTAATGGCAAACCAGCATAGAATAAATCAGCAGCATATTTTTGCCCATCAGTTATTGCCCAATTTAAAAATCTTACAAGTTTTTCACCTTTAATTTTATCGGTCTGATTTTTATAAACTAAAATCCATGTAAATCCGGATATCGGATATGTATCAATACCACCAGAATTTACAAGTGACACCCTGAAATCCGAAGGCATACTGTTTGCTTTTGAAGATATTGACGCTGTTATACTTTGTAAACTTGGCACAATGAATTTACCTGTTTTGTTCTTAATAGCACCATATTCTAAATTGCTCTTAATTGCATAAGCAAGTTCCACATAGCCTATTGAATAAGGTGTCTGTTTGACAAGTCCTGCTACACCCTCATTTCCTTTTCCACCTAAGCCAACAGGCCAACTAACTGAAGTTCCTTTACCAACTTTATTTTTCCACTCACTTGATACTTCACAAAGATAATCAACAAAAATATAGGTCGTTCCACTTCCATCAGAACGGTGCACAACAATTATTTTATTGTCTGGCAAACGAACACCCGGATTGTCTTGTGCAATTCTTTTGTCATTCCATTTTGTGATGTTTCCCATAAAAATATCTGTTATAACATCAGGACTGAATTTGAGTTTTTCGTCTATTCCTGCAATATTGTATGTAACAACAACCGCGCCTGCAACCATAGGAATATGCAATATTGCACCAGGTGCTTCTTTTAGTTGTTGATCAGTCATGGGTCCATCAGTTGCGCCAAAATCGACTGTTTGAACAGTAATTTGTCTTATGCCTCCTCCAGAACCTATTGACTGATAATTAAAATTTACACTTGTATCTATTTTTGCATATTCATAGAACCATTTTGAATATAACGGATATGGAAAAGTTGCTCCTGCTCCGTTTATCAATAATAATTTTCCAGCCAAACTGATGTTTGCAAATGAAATAACAAACATTAATGACATTAAAATTGTTTTTAATTTATATTTTTTCATTTATCCCTCCTTTAATAACTTACTTGTAACATTATATTGAAACGATTATCATCTTTGGATTTTTCCTTTTCGTTTTTGACTACATAATCTGTTAACACTCGCACTGATTTATCAATGTAAAAATTTAAACCTACAGTTACATAATCTAATTGCTGGCCGCTTCCATCTTTAAATAACTCATGTCTTACTACAGGCGCAATCTCGGTCAATATCCCGAAATTGACAAATGGCTTAACTTCTACAGTTGTAATTATATCTGTAACATCTTTTGCTCCAGCAGAATCTTTACCTGTAACATACTCAGCGGTTATAAATAATGGACATGGCAAAAGTCCAGCTGTTTCTAATTTGAAGTATCCACCATAATGCATTGCAATTTTCTCAGTTGCACCCGCATACCTACTATAAGCTGATGCACCAAATTCTATATCATTAAGAACTGCAATAACTAGCCTTCCAGCAACATCTTTTTTTGTATTATCTTCAGTTGTAGAACCAGATCCATTCATTACTGCAATTCGCCAACTTACAGATTTATCCCCTGGCAAATTTCCCCACCATTGTATACCGTAATCGTAATCAGTTGTTAAAATCTTGCTCATATACTGTGGAGTATCCGCTACTTTCTTCTTTGAAGAAGAAAAATTGTTTTCAAAACCAAATGGTTGATGATACTGTCCAAAACGGAATCTGGCACAATCACTATTGGCAATCAATTCAATAAATGCTTCACGAAATGCCACATTTCCGCCTCCTGTAGCAGAAGCAACACCAGCAAAATCTGGTTGAATCTTAAAAGACGCCCAATCATTTAACATTTTACTGAACGAAATTCGTGATCGTTTTACTGTTAAAGGTTCTTTTCCTCCCAGTGTTGGATCTACTACATAAATCAACTGAGTATATCCAGAAATTTTCATTTGCAATTTGTCTTTTTCCTTTTTTTGACTTTCTTCCTCTTTTTTCTTCTGTTCTTCTTTTTGTCTTACTACATCAATTTCATTTCTTACTTCCTGGGACTCAAAACTAGTGAGCTGTCCCTTCTCAACAAGTTTATTAAGTAATACATCAGTTTCACTTGCCAAAGAAACACCCGTATTCAAAATACAAACTACACTACATATCACCGCCACAAAAAACATTTTCTTTTTCTTTACCATTATTTATTCCTCCTTTTTTGACAGATCGTTTCCATAGACAAACGAAAACGACATGAATTTTATTTTTCTTAAATAATTATATAATATCCGAGTTAAATGCGTATAAAGAAATTATTAATTTTGTGTTAAGAATAATCTAAAGAGGATTTATGGGTAATATAACAGTAAACTTTGAGCCTATTTCTGGAGTACTTTCAACATCTATTTTTCCATTATGTATCTGCACAATGTGTTTTACAATAGAAAGACCTAAACCAGTTCCACCAAGCTTTCTGGAACGGGATTTATCTACAACAAAAAACCTTTCAAAAATACGGTTTAGATATTCTTTGGGTATTCCTATACCAGTATCTTTTATTTCAAAAATAACAGTTTCATCTTTTTGTTTTACCGATATTTTAATTTCTCCTTTTTCAGTATATTTCACAGCATTATCAATCAAATTGATAAACATCTGTTCCAATTTAAAAGAATCTGCTTTCAAAAATGAAATGTTCTCACTAATTTCAACTTTCAGCTCCAATTTCTTTTCCATTATTTTTTTCGCAAATAATTTTGCAACATTATTAAGTAGTTCTTTTATATTTAAGTTTTCCAATTTTAACTTGGCTTCTTTTTCTTCAAGTTCTGATAATATAAGTAAATCCTGAACTATAGTTATCAATCTATCTGTATGAACTTTTATTATATCTACATAGTGCCTACTCTTTTGGTCTACTTCATCTTCAAGAGTTTCAGCAAAACCTTTGATTGCGGTAAGAGGAGTGCGTAATTCATGTGATACATTTGTCACAAAATCCCTTTTCATTTTTTCTATATCCTTTAAATCAGTTATGTCATGAAACAAAACAACAAGCTCTTCTTTTTTATGCAAAAAAGTTACACTGCATAAAAATATTCGGCTGTTCAGTGTTATTTCTTCTATGAGGTTCGTTTTTGAACTAATTACCCTTTTTATTAAATCATTAAATTTCGGCACCATTAAAACTTCCCAGTAGTATTTATTTTCTACATATTGAGTTTCATATATCTTTCTGAAACTATCATTAGCTAATAAAACTATACCTTTCTTATCTATTAAAAGTAGTCCTTCCTGAATTGAAGAAATAATATTATTGAGTTCTTCTTTCTGTTGAGAAAGCTTTTCAAATATTTCTTTCATTTGCTCAGCCATATTATTAAAACTTTCAGCTAAATCTTTTAATTCATCGTGACTTTTCAGAATAACTTTTGCATTAAAATTTCCACTTGCTATTTTTTTTGATACTACTTTTAACATCTGAATTGGTCTTGATAAACTCCTGGAAAAAAACATCGCACCCAGTATTGAAAATATCATTATAACCAGAGATATATGTAAAATCTTAGTTTTTAATTCAGCAAATAACATATCTATATCACTTAAGAATAAGCTTACCCGTATTACACACAATAACTCTTTTTTGTCTTTTATAAATACAGGCAAAGCAACGTATAGCATATCTTTTTTTAATGTATTACTATAACGTATTGACTTACCAAATCCATTTTCAATAGCATCTATTATTTCAGACCTGTTCTTATGATTTTCCATTGATTTTGGGGAATGTTCTGAATCAGCTAACACCACACCATCAGAATTTATTATTGTTATTCTTGTTTTTATTTCATTTCCTAATTTCTTAACAAGTGCATCTAATTTTTGATATTCATTTTTTTCTAAAAGAGGAGCTACCTGTAGGCTTAAAGTTGTCCCGAGATTTTTAAGGTTATCAGTCGATGAATTTATGTCGTGATTCTTTAGAGTACTAAATGAAAATAAGATAATTAAAGATGACAAAGCAATAATTATAAAAAGATATCCACCAAATATTTTAGAAAATATAGAAATTTTCATTTACTCTATTTTATAGCCAATACCTCTTATATTTTTTATGAATTTACCTGCTTTGCCTAATTTTTCACGCAAGTTTTTTATATGAACGTCTATTGTTCTGTCCAAAATTGCTTTTTCCTGTCCCCAGAGATTATCTAATATTTTTTCTCTAGTGTACACCAATCCTTTCCTTGATGAAAAAATTTCCAAAATTCTGAATTCGGTTATAGTTAAATCTATTTTTTTACCTTCAACAAATACTTCGTATTTGTCTAAATCAATTAACAGTATATCGCCTATCTCTCTGGTTTTTGTTTCATCTTTTGTTTCCTGTCTTCTTAAAACTGCTTTTACTCTTGCCACAAGCTCCCTTGGAGAAAATGGTTTTGTTACATAATCATCAGCACCTAATTCCAGCCCTAAAATCTTATCTATTTCTTCAGCTTTTGCAGTAAGCATTATTACAGGAATAGACGAAAATTTATCCTGTGATTTTAAATATTTGCATATTTCATAACCATCAGTATCAGGCAACATAATATCAAGTATTATTAGTTGTGGATGTTGTTTTTCCATAAACTTCAGAAAATCTTTTGCTTGGGAAAATTCCTGAGTCTTATATCCTGCTTTATTGAGATGCAATGATACAAGTTCAAGTATATCTTGTTCATCATCTACCACTGCAATTAATTTACCTATCTTTTCCATATCTTTTTACATAAAAGTTGCCCATACTTAAGTAGGGCAAACCTTCAGAGCCTGTGCCAAAATCCATAAAAATGGGATAATTTGTCATTCCTGCGAAACTTGTCCCTGAAGGTAGTAAGCAGGGAGCAGGAATCCAATAAATACGCAGTTATTTCACTTTTCTGGATTCCCACTTTCGTGGGAATGACACCTTTTGGCACAGCCTCTTCAGGTTTGCATTAGTCCGCCTAGGCGGACCCTACATAAAACCGATAATCTATTACCTATGAAAGTTAAATAGTATTTAAATCATAGCTAATCATGTTTTAAATCCTGGGTTATTAAGTCAGAAACACAATCAGCACAATCAAATTGAATTGTGCTGTGGAATATATTAAAATTGTCTTTTAATAATGATTTTATTTTCAAAAGCAGTTCGGGCCTTTTGTTTATCCATTCTCTATGGGTTGATATATGACAAGATAAGGCTGTAATATGACTACATACTGACCATATATGCAAATCATGGATTTCATTAACACCTTCTACTGTTTGTATAGCATTTTTTACTTCTTGTATTTTAATTCCTTTTGGAACTCCTTCCATTAAAATATTAAAAGTTTCAAGTAGTACTCTAAAAGTACCGCCAAATATCAATATACCTATAAATGCACTTATTATTGCATCAACAATATATAGCTTTGTCCAAATAATTATAATTGCACCTGCTATTACACCAAATGATGCTATAAAATCTCCAACTACATGTAAATATGCACTTTTAACATTAAGATCAATATGTTCGTGATTTCTTAATTTCAACATAACAATTAAATTTCCAAGCATTCCAATTACTGCAATACTAAGCATAAATTCGGTTTTTATTTCTACTGGATTTAAAAATCTAATATAAGCCTCATGCAATATCAGAACTGAAATAATAAGCAAGCTCAAACTATTTATTAGTGCAGCAAATATTTCTGCACGATGCCAACCAAAGGTTTTTTCTTTTGTTGAAGGAAGTTTTGCCAAAAATATCACGCTCAAACTTAAGCCCAAAGAAAACAAATCTGTAAAAACATGCACTGAATCTGAAAGCAAAGCAAGACTTCCAGAAATAATTCCTCCTATTATCTCTAACACAAAAATCGCAGCAGTTAAAATTATTGCAATTTTAAGTTTATAAATATTATCGTCACCATTATTTACAACTGTTTTATTATTTGCCATACTATGATGATTATATCAGATTTTATAGGTTTTGTAATTTTATTTCGGTAGATAAACAAAAGAGTTTAGAGAGAAAAAGTTTTGGAGTTGATTCTTATTTCTCATAAAGAGAAGGAAAAATCAAGGAAGATTTTTGGAATGATATGAAAGCAGAGACATTGGATGCCCATGCCCGATTAATCTTGTCCCTGCGGATAGTAAACAGGGAACACTCGGGAAGGACAAAATACAGTATTTTGCAATTATGACACAGTCTGCAAATTCAGCATGACAATTTCAAATCTCTGTTATCATATTTTCCAGATTAAATAATTCAATTTTGCCGGGATTATCAGAAAATTTTATTTCGTAGTTTCTGACTGGTTCCAAAATAAGGCAATTATCAGAAATATCAACGTCATTTTCTGATTCAATAAACAATCCAAATACAGGCTTATCAGCTATAACATTTAAAATATTTCCCTTTTGTATAAGATTTATTTTTGCTTTTGGAATATCCAGATTTCGAAATCTGTCAAAAACAAGATAATTACCATAAACTTTATCGCCAACAATAACATCTACAAAAATTACTGAATTCAGTAATTTTTTATTTACATACTCAGGAATACTGCTCTCTTCTTTTATATCTTTAACCATTAAACATTTCTCTTCTTCTTTAATAAACTCTGCTATCTTGATATTATACACTTTACTAACATCATTAGCCAACAGATTTATGTCAAATTTTTTCTCAAATAATTTTCTGCCGTTAAATTCAAACACTTTTAGAAAAACTTTTGCTTTTTTAGCTTCATTAAAATCATTTATTATTGTCAATGAAACTGCATTATCAATAAACTTTAAATATGGAAGAATATTATCAAAGAATTTCTTTGAATAATACCACAGTGCTTTTTTTCTTTTGTAATAATCAATACAAGACCAGCTTGCACCTGGCCAACAGTCATTAAATTGCCAATACAATGTTCCGCTTGTGTGAAATTTATTATTTCTCCAATGCTCCACACCTGTTTTAATCGCCTCTGCCTGGTTAAATTGTGTAAGATAAACAAAACTTTTAAAATCCTTTGGCAAACCAACTCTAGCAATTAAATATTTTATTGTCCTTTCCACTCCTTCTGGTTTTTTATTGTGAGAAAGCATAACCTGGCTAAGTATACGTCTATCTTTTCTTTCTGTAAAAGAAATAACGGTTTTCCAATTTGGCATTGACTGAAAAGCAAATTCACTTATAAATCTGCCTTCATCTTTTGTATAGACTTCATAATCCTTCCATTTACCCCATACTTCGTATGAATGTCTATCTCCCTCTTTTTCGCTATTTGGATCTTCTCCACCATAAGGGCTTGAAACCCAATAAGGCCTGGAAAAATCATTTTCCCTACATACTTCTGGCAATATTTCTTTGTAAATATAATTGCCAAAAAATTTTGGATCACCACATCCCCACCAAATAATATTTCCCCAATTATTTTCATTATTTCCACACCATATAACAATTGAAGGATGGTTACGCAACTTTTTTACAATACAAACTGCTTCTTCTTTAGCTAATTTCTGAAACCAGTCAAATTGGTCTGGGTATTGAGCACAAGCATACATAAAATCCTGCCAAACCATAATGCCCATTTCATCACAAGCACTATAAAATGCTGAATCTTCATAAATTCCACCGCCCCAAACTCTTAGCATATTCATATTTGCATCTTTTGCCATTTTAATTAAGTCATAATAATCCTTTTTTGTTATCCTTGGAATAAAATTATCTGCTGGAATCCAATTCGCTCCTTTACAAAATGTTTTTATTCCATTTATCTCAAATATAAAACTTTTACCATCTTTATCTTCTTCCTGTAATAATTTTACTATTCTGATTCCTGAAGCAATTTTTAGTGTATCTATTTTTTCCCCTTTGCAATATAAAAGAAATTTTAGTTCATAAAGATTTTGCTCGCCCATATTATTGGGATACCAAAGTTTTGGATTTTTAATTTCTACTTTTTCATTAATTCCAAATTTGCCTTTAATATTTTTAACATCATTTTTGAAGGATACAATTTTTTTTCCTTTATAATTAATTATTGTTTCTATTTTAAAATCTTCATCTGTATTTCCTGTTACTTCACAGCTAATATGGACATAAGCAGTATTGTCTGATATTTTCTCTGTGTAAAAAAATGGATTTTCAAGTTTAGCAATATCAATAAATTCAAGATAAACATTTCTCCATATACCTGTTTGTGCAATTCTTGGGCCCCAATCCCAGCCATAAGAATACTGTGCTTTACGTATATATGGTCTTGCAGTTTCTACCACACTTTTCATTACATAAGGTGAATTGCCTTCCATTACTTTTATTGTTTTAATTGGTGAATCAAAATGTACAAATAACACATTATTACCTTCTTTTAGAATATCAGTTATATCAAATATATGTGGAATAAACATATTTTCTGCTCTGCCAATATATTTATCATTCAAGTATATATTGCAAAAAGTATCAAGCCCTTCAAAGACTAAATTTATCTGTGCATTATTTAGCTGTTTTTTTGCCGATAAATCGGCAACTACAAATTCTTTTTTGTAATCCCATTCACATGGTTCTATATCAATAAATTGTCTTTCATTCATCCTATAAAAAGGATCGGGCAATTTTTCAAGTGCCATTAAATCCATTTGAACACAACCCGGCACCTTTGCAATATTCCAGTTATTTTTTTCTGCTAAACTAAACTGCCACATTCCATTTAAATCTTTCTTTGCTTGCATAAAATTTCTCCTTTTTTCAAGTATACAATCTAAAAATTATACTGTTAAATATTTTTGACAATATTGGGATACCCATCTTACTCTTTCTATCCCTTCTTCATCTGCATTTTCTGGAATTTCATCTGATATTCCTAAAATCAATTTGGGATGAAATAATTTTACTAATTTTTCTACACATTTTTGCAATTCATCCCTTGAATAAGTCGGCAAAAATAATACTGCAGGAATTCCATCTATAAGAATTTTATCACCTATATATTCTTTGATTTCTTCAATAGTCACATCACCTTGTGGCAAAGGAGTTAATGCTTCAAGCCCATCAAATGGTAAATCTTTTAAAAATTTAAGTAATGGCTTAAAATATCCATCTATATGTATATGTGTGTAAATTCCACTTTTTCGCAATTGATTTGACCTTTTCATATAGTACGGAATTAAATATTTTTCAAAATATTTTGGAGATAACGTGTGAGCATGAATGTTCTCTCCAAAATTAACTATTTTTACTTTGCCATAAGAAATAATTTCATCATAGAATTTGTTATAAGAAGTATCCATAGCTTCTATAACCTCTTCTATACTAACTGGATTATCACATAATGCATAAATAAAATCCTCTAAATGCATCCAACGTCTAAATGCCTGATATGGACTTTTTTGTAACCAGAATTGAGGCATTCCTCTTTCTCCAATAAATTTAACACCTGTTTCAAATTTTTCTATTGAAAAATGATATATTGTGTTTTCATAAAGGTATCTCAACTTTTTTAAATCATCTTTTGTCTTAACTGGAAAATCTATTGTCCGCCATGTATCATCCGGAGTTTTTTTTAAGACTTCTATCAAATCACCATATGGAGTTTCAATAATACGTTTCCCATATTCTTTTTCAAAATTTTCCTTAATTTTAATTTTGTCTGTATATACAGTCTCTATTGGATGAGGTATATTTGTATAATAATCAAAATAGCGCATAGAAATTTTAAGATCATCGAATAACTCCAAAATTGACATATTTTTATATTTCTCAGGAAGCATATTAAAATGCTTATGCCAATGATACCATGGTTCTATTCTTGGTTGAAATAAAACATGCGGTATTTTTTTACCTTCAAATATTCTTAAATTCATTTCCTTAAAATTCATTTTCCCCCTCCTGATTTAATATGATTATTGTAAAAAGCTTTTACAAACTTGTGTAATTGTTTTAATAGCAGCGCGTTTAAGAGCTAAAATTCCTGCTTGAACACCACCAGGATGATGATAAACAGAAGTTCCTGCTAAAAACATTTTGCCTTCAACTCCAAAAATTTTTATGTTATGCCCTATATTTTCAGGGCTTAATCCACCAGCAATTACTAATGTCATACCGTTATTGCCAACAAGTCCATCTTTTTCAAGTCTATTTATTATTGAGAGTTTTTCAATATCTGTTGGCTTAATATATCCCTGTATAGCTGGTAATTGCATAAAAGCCGACCCTGAAAGAGATGCTAATAGATATACCGTTTTTGCATCTTCTCCAAAAGAGAAATTAGGGTCTCCTGTAGTTCTATTCATTCCTGCAGTATGAGCATAAATTGGAATTTTATATTTCCCCCCCATCTCATATATTTTTCTGATGACTTCAAAATCACCAGCAAGATGTGTTGAGAACATTAAAGCATTTGCTCCACAATCAACAGCAATTTTTGCATATTCTAAAATTGAAAACCAGTTTGTTGTGATATGAGGTGCAAAAATAAATTTCTTTTTAGATGATTTACTATTTAAAGAAAGGTCAAATCCATTTTTTTCTAATAGTTTAACTGTTAAAGCAACATATTCAGCTAATTCTTTTTTTGTAAGATGTAGATTTTCATCAGATTTTACAAAGAGTGCTCCCGCATTAGCAGCTTCAAGGACTTTTTTGGCAAACAATTCTTTTGGCAGCCACTTAGGTTTAACAATAGTACCTATTATTGGTTCTTTTTCGCTTATATTTAAATATTCTCTAATTCTTTTATGCGGCCAGATTTGCCCTAAAAATCCTTTTTTGAATTTTTCGGGGAATTGATAATCTACAATTCTTGCAGTAAAATTGCTAAATGCATTAAAAGGCTCACTTGCAGTAGCCATTCTTAACTGGGCTAATGAAACACCATTTGTTTCTTTATCAAAAAATTCTAAAGGTGTAGATATAGTAATCAAAGCTGCTTCTTGTTTTTCTTTTGGATTAACCCCTAAAAATTTAATATCCTTTAGGTATGATAAATGTTGTCTATATTTTTTTGGATCTTTTCCAGTCCCTGGCCAAAGCTCAACTGTAGCATGAATTAAAAGAGCGTTAATAGCTTCCTCAATACCTCCAAATTTACCTTCGTTGGAATTTGCAGTAAGATAATAAGTCGTCTCAACAACTTCTCCACTATGCTTCCTTCCCTTATTTACATTATATAAAATGCGGTTTTCAACTGCCTTTAATTTTAAAGGTCTTTGATTAATATAAGGATGCATATCCATCTTTTTTAATAACTTGCCAGTACCTTGTATTGAATTCATAAATATTTTATTCCTCCTTTAAATTAGAATCTTTAGTTTTATTTCGCAGATTCTACCAACCTTTTAGACAAAAAATCTTCAAAAGCAGGAAGATTTTTCCATTTCATCGCACAATTTATTGGTCTTGCATTTTTATCCGGAATTGTATATCCATCATCAGTTATACGAATACCAATTTTTTCCATTGCAAGAAGTTCATCACTAAAAGCAAGATATATCGCTACTGTATCAAAAAGGATTGAACTGTGAATTTCAGGATTAAATTTTTCTTCTTTTTTGTTTTTTGCCCAAATCCTATAGTTTTCAAGTAATGCTTTAATAAGTGGTTCATTGCAATTATGTACTGCTTTATATTTTTTTCCTGTAAGCCTTACAAGCCCACAAGTATCAAGTGGAGTTATCACCATATCTAACCATAAAGCATTAAAAACTTTTTGACATTCTTTTATATATTCTTTGACATTATATTCAGGAACTATTGTTTTACTATCCTTATATCCATATGCATGTCGAATGCTACCAAACATACCCACAAACCTTGTTTTATTTGAAATTTTTGGTTCAATTTCAAGAGCACGATTAATATTAGGAACAGGACCGATACAAATCAAAGTAATTGGTTCCTGTGATTTCATAATTGTATCTACAATAGCATTTACACCATTTTTATGCACAATCCCAGAATAATTAGAAAAATCATACCCTTCAACCCAAGGTGCCTGCCGTTCGTATTCTTTTCTAGGCGTAAAATCAATTCCTATTCCAATAGGAATATCAGTGCGTTTTGCAATTTCAAGTATTTTGGCAACTATTTTTGCACAATATGTCGTATTACCAGTTTCAGTAGTAATTAACTTCACATCAAGTTCTGGTGATTTCAATAGCATAACCAATGCCCATGTGTCATCACAATCATATCCAATATCTGTATCAAGAATTACAGGAATTTTTTTCTTCATCATTTTCCTTCTATTTTACCGAACGGTACTGTGAAAAGTTTTTAACAATATTTCTTTATTTCTTTAATTACATCTATTTTAAAATTTGTAGTCGCTCATTTATGAGCATAATTTAAAAGCCGATAAATCGGCAACTACAAAAAACTTAATGCGTTTGTATTAATTTGCTTTTAATCCCCTGTTTTAAGTTCCCTCCCCCCTTATGAAAGAGATTTAACCTTTATTTATCAGTATTTATGAATTTTCTCTCATAAAACTTTTTACAGTACCTACCGAACTATTTCCTCTTATAATATAACTTATACAGTTATTGCCAATATTTTCCCTCTTTTAGCCATGTTAAAATTTTTTTGGCATGTTCTTGTCTGCCTGTTTCAGTTAAACGTTTGGCATATTTTTGAGCGAAAGATCTTGTATGCCAAGGACCTCCCTCTTTTATAACCGTATCCATTGGATCTGTCTTTATATCAGAAGAATCCATCATCTCTTTATGCCAATTATCAAGTAATTGCAAACATTTTTTTACTATTTTTGGGTTCTTGCATGCAAGATCATTTATTTCATGTGGATCTTTTTTTGTATTAAAAAGCATAATTTCTGGAAAATCTTTTAAGCCCTCGTGATATGTCTTTATCATTATCCAATCTTTAAATATAACTGAACGTTGACAAGTCCATGCACAACTGCTTACTACTAAAAATTCCCTTTCTTCTGGCTTATTCTTTAATAAAGATTTTGAAAAACTTTTCCCATCCCACGAAATAGGAACTTCTATACCTAATAATTCAAGAATAGTTGCTCCAGCATCAACTTGATAATGAAAAGAAAAGTCAACTTTTTTAGTTTTTAAACCCGGCCATTTCAAAATAAAAGGGGTTCTACAAGTAATATAATCAGCAGTAAGGTGATCTGCATATACATTTAATTCTCCAATATTTTCTCCATGGTCAGAAGTTATAATTACTGCAGTATCATCTAAAATTTTATTCTCTTTAAGAATTTTTAAAATTTCACCAAAATAAGTATCAGCATAACGTATTCCCTGATCATACAAATCTATCAATTTATAAAAATCATTTAAAGAATCAATAGAACGTGGAGTCTCTGGATATTTTTTTATGTACCTTTCTTTTTCCTCTCTACTACCAAATCCAGTTGTTTCTCTTGCACTATGTGGCCCAAAACTTTCTCTATGTTTTTTTAATAATTCTTTTGTTAACCACTTTGCCTGTTGTGGTGTTTCCCCTAAATCAATTTTTTCATCTTTAGGTGTTCTGTAAGGAACATGTGGATCCCAAACATTTATATGAAGAAACCAATTATCTTTTGTGGCATTTTGCCTAAGCCAGGGAATTGCACAAGCAGATATTTCTTTTGCAATGTCGTCTCCTCGTTTTCCTGTATTAAACATTTCTCTAAATCCTGCATAAAACCACCATGATGCATGTCGTTCTGCAAAAGGACTAACAGAAACCGTATAAAAACCTGCTTCTTTTAATAATTCTACAAATCCTAAATGTTCTCTCTTATTATTATCTGTCCAGAATTTATTAAATCCCCTTGTTGCTCCAACAATATATGGATCTGCAGCTGTGCCACCATGTCCTACAACTCCAGAATGAATTCCAAATTTTCCTGTAAACATTGCAGATCTTGAAGGAAGACAAGGTGAATCGGAAACATAACAGTTTTCAAATCTAACTCCTTCCCTTGCAATACTATCTATATTTGGAGAAGTATTTCTTTTATATCCATAACATCCAAGATGATCAGCACGAAGTGAATCTATATCAAAATATATAATTCGCATTTTTTACATACCCTTTTACAATTTAACTACTTTTTGGGTTGTTGCGCTTTCCCATACAGCTTCAGCAATTTGTAGACCTTTTGCTCCGTCAAATAAATCTGCTCTAAGTTTTTCTTTCCCTAAAATTGCACTGGCAAAATTTTGAAGTTCTCCTTTATAACCTATCATTCCTTCTGCCTTAGAAGCTATCAATTCTGTAGATTCCGGCTTCCATGAAAAAATTTGTGCTCTTCCATCAGGATTAAATTCTGGCATCTGTTTTTTATTTGCATAATAATTAAGTTCCACCATATGTTTTACTTCCAATCGACATTCAAAACCTGCAAGTGTTAAATATTCATGTGTCTGCCAACCAGGTCCCTCTGAAGCATTCAAATTCATAACTCCAACGGTACCATTTTTGAAAACAAGAGTTATTGCATAGCCAAATATTGCACTATCATCAATTGTTTTTACATTATTTAACCGTGCATAAATTTCAGCTACTTCTCCACAAAAAAATCGTATAAGGTCAAAAATATGAACTGCAAAACCGATTAAAAAAGAACGCTCTGGCTCTTTTATGCCCCACATAACAGGATATCTTCCAGTTGTAAAATGAACTGCTATTTCAGTAATTTTTCCAAATTCTTCTTTTTCAACAATAGCTTTTGCCATACGATAACAAGTAGCACTTCTTTTCATATAAGCAACTGCTCCAAACAATCCTTTCTTACTGGCATATTCGGCTAAATCTAATGCATCCTTAGATGAAATCGCAGAAGGTTTCTCCACAAAAATAGGCAAACCGGCATCTAAACATTTTTTTCCGACTTCATAATGCATTTGAGGTGTACCACAAACAATTGCGCCATCTAATTTTTCTTGAGAAAACATTTTATTTAAATCCGTATACCATCTCAATGCACCAAAATTTCTTGCATTTCTTTTTGCTTTCTCTTCACTTGAATTACAACAAACTGCTACCAAATCTATCTCTGGAATCAGATGAATCATTGGATATAAATTTCTAGTGGCATGAACTCCTGCACCCACAAATCCAATTTTTGCTTTTTTATCTCCTAAAGCATGGGATACTTCAGTCGCAATATTTTTTTCTGATTCATGTAATTTTACTACACTTTTTAACTTATCAATCATCATTTCTCCTTTTAAATTTTTTTTAGCACCCTTATGGCAAAAGTTCGTCACTACGTACTTCGCGTCGTTCTGCTGCAGAGAGATAGATAGCTTCCAAAAGCGCTACGGTTTTAAGATTCTCTCGTCCCGAGAACAAAAAGGACGTGCCTTTGTCAAGCGAATCAACAAAATGTGACATTGAATTTGCAAAAGCGTCTGGTTCCCATTTCCCTTGAATCTTCGGGCGTATTTCCGATGGCGGATTCACAGTAGTGATGCAAATATCCTCGCTATCACCTGTGATGCTCCCAGCATCGCCTTGTATGATAATTTCATGTCTACGAATCCGTGATCCCCGATAACAAACGTTGTTGATAATAAGACCCTTAACTCCATTCTTGAACTTTACAGATACAATACCGAGACTATCGCCTTTGAGTCCAGTCTGAGAAGCATCCCGACCAACCATTGCGTAAACCGATTCCCAGTCTCCGAACCAATGTATTGCAAGTGCATAATAATGAATGCCTAACCCCGAGGAAATATGTCTATCCAATTTCATAAGCCATTTATCCTTCGGGAACCACCATCCTGTGTTTTCTATCTGAAAATAGTAAGGCGTTCCTATATAACGGCTGTCTCTAAGATAGGGATCCATTGCCATAAAAGATGGGACAAATACAGAGTTCTGATTTACCATAAAAGGCACCCGATGCGATTCTGCTATCTCCACAAGCTGTTTCGCTTCGGACAAATAAATAGATAGAGGTTTTTGCACAAATAATGCTTTTCCTTGTTGAGAAGCATACTCGATGATAGGTTTCCTGATTTTAAAAATCTGTGGTAGTGCTACATCCACTATCTTTACTTCTGGCCGTGAAATCAGTTCTTTAAAGTCTTCTACAACAACAGACAGTTTCCACTTCTCTTTCATCATATCCCTTTTCCTCGCATCTAATTCGGCTCCGCCTATAACATTTAGCCCAATCTTGCGATATGCTTCCAGATGTAAGTTAGCAACATCGCCCAATCCTATAATTCCAATTCCCCAATCAGGTCTTGACACTATTTATCCTCCATGTTTTTATATACACCTATTTCATTTGTTACTGCTTTAGCATATTATATAGAATTGCACCTTCACAATCTCTTGGCGGATTAAATTTCATAAGATAGCAAATTGTTGGTGTTACATCTACCAATCTAATAGGATTTTTACGCATATATCCTTTTTTTATATTATTTCCCCACATACCAAATATTGCTGATTCTCCTCCTCTTCCATAACTAACTGATGGCAAACTACTTCCATGCTCTGATCTATAATCTGGCGCACCATAATTGAAACTTGATTTTTCATGCTGACCCATACAAACTACTTCCCTTAAATCATTTGTCAAACCAAACCATTCTGTTGTATAACCAGGATTCGCAAAATACAATATATCTCCTACTCTATCTCCCCATATACCAAAACTTGCTGCATCCTGTTTTTTTATAGCAACACTAAAACATCTTTTCCTAGTCTTTGGGTCTTTAACATTCAAAAGTATATCTATTATTTGCTCTTGAACTTTTTCATAATCTTCTGGTTGAACACAACCATCAGGATCCCTACCTTTAAGATTTACCCTTATTTGTGTATTGCTTGAATTATGTGCAAATGCTTTTGTCTTTTTCCAATTTATTTTTGGAGCAGGTTTGGATTTTTTAAATGAAATCAATCCATTATTGGCAAGTATATTGTTTATTGACACCGCATTTATATGCACTACTTCGCCATGATCAGATATAACTACTATTGATGTATCTTTATCTGCCCAATTCATTAAATACCCCAACATTTTATCTGCAATTTGATGTGCGTTTATAAATATTTTTTCCCAGTATTTGCTCTCACTTGGTTTATACCATGGGCTCAACGGGTCTATATAATTAAATAATCCGTGTCCTATATGGTCGAAATAATGCCACTTGCTAAAACATATATTAACATTATGCTTATCCATAAGATATGTCCCTGCTTTAACTTGCCACATACCTTTTGCTTCTGCCTGTTGCAACGAAGCTAATTCATTTTTATATACTACGGATCCTATATATTTTCCATAATACCCAAATTTTTCTATAAGTTCATTTCTTAATATTGCTGAATCGCATAATTCTTTTTCATAATATATAGATGTAAAAGTTAAATCCTTTTTCGTAAAATCTAAATAACACTGAAAATATCCTATTTCTCTTTTACCACTGGAATTTTTAAATGTTAACGTTACCCAGTCTGACCATTGCTTATCAAAAACTTCAACTATTTTTTCTTTCCAATCTTTCACAAGTGATAATATTATTGAATCTTTCTTGTTTTTATTTTTTACTAATCCAATGTAAAGCTCCATTTGATTTAACCCTGTTTCCATCCGCTGAATTGTTCCCAAACCCCATTCAGTTTTATCCGTTGGTTTTACAATGAACTTCATCTCTTTTATTATGTTTCTATCTTCTGGTACGTTTTTCCATTTTTCTGGTAATTTAAAATCTATCAATTCTATATTAAATGCTTCGTGTATTACAGGGAATTGACCAGGGGTACCTGTTGAACCTATCACAATATTGCTTTTTGCAGTTTTTGGAAGAGAATGAGGATAACTTATCAGTGCTGTTTTTAATCCAGCTCTTTGCGCTGCATCCCATATAAACTCTGATTTGCAAATTTTTGATGTAAATCCATTTTCAACCTTATCCATAGGAGTCCCTGGCTTGTGAACCAAAAAAGTAGAAATACCATGTGTCCCAGAATATGAACCTGTGGAAATTGTTGCCCAATTTATAGGAGTTGCGCCATAAGAACAAGGCAATGCCTCTGCAAAACTTCCTGTTTTCAAAAACTTTTTAAAATTTGGCAAATACCCCTTTAAAACATATTCTTTGAGTAATTTCTGATTCGCACCATCTAACCCTAAAACAAATACCTTTTTCATTTTTACTCCTTTCCCATTTTTTAATTGTCCATTGAGCTTTTTAGCTCAAATATAATTTCAAGGATTTCTCTTTATTAATTATTAATATATTGTTAAAAATTATATGTGCTTTTTCTTTTTCATATTTGATTTTAACTGCAATTTGTTTATTCCCAAATTTCGCAAAACATTTTTTAGCTTTTATATTTATTGCAACTTCCTGTAATTTTAATTCGCCATATTTTATTTCTAATTTTAAAATAGTTTTGCTATTTTTAATTTTTTGTTGATAATATCCCCATCCTGAACCAATTGAAAAGAAAGTGGCGAAATTTTCTTGATTTACTCGTGGAGAAAACCCAATTTTCTTTTCTGGTGCAGAATATGAAAACCCTGAAAAAGCTAATAAAAGTGCATAACTTGACATAGCTCTTGCATAATGATGTCCACATTCTATTTCATCCCAAGGATTACGTTTTTCTCCATTATATCTGTTTCTTACTCCTTTACATATATCCAATCCTTCCTTAATAAATCCTTCATATATCAAATGGCTTGCAACTTGATATTCTATTCCTGTCCATATTTCTTCTGGATAATCCACTAAAGCATATCCTGGTCTTCCTCCCTTAGGCCAAGAACAAATTACAAGTCCTGATTCATCATTTAATGCGTATGTCCGAAGAAAATTAGCATGACCGGATAAATCTTTTTTCCAATTATATTTAAATATGGACTTCAAGGTTTTTCTGGTATTTTCTCTGCTATAAAAATATCCCAATCCTAACATCTCAGCATACCACTGTCCAATAAGCTGGTCAGACAAACAACCTTTTCCATACTGCCATTTTGGCCAAGATGGAAATTTATCATCTTTGCCGTGTTCTTCTGCTAATCTTATATATTTCTTTGGCCAGATTTTATGCGCCTCAGGATTAACTTTTTGTTCATAATACTCTCCGTTAAATAGATTTTTATCTGTCCATTTTGAACCCTTCTCAAATAACTTTCTATATTCATCTGCCTTGTCAATTTCTCCTAAATATCTTGCAATTTCTTCTCCTGCACGAAGTGCTCCTAAATATAAACTACCCATCATTGTATTAGGACCATACACTTCACAGTCATAAGTATTATGCTGCATTCCTTCCATCACACCATCTTTATCTTTATCCCAATACTTCCATGCAAACTCTAATGATTTTTTAGCTGATGGCCATATTTCTTTTAGCCATTTATCATCTCCGCTTATAAGCCATTCTCTATACACCTGCATAATTCCACCCATTTGTCCATCAGCCGCAGGTGGAAAATTAAAATCTGGCTTTTTCCCAAGTGGCAATGGCAATCTAAATTGTATAAATCCATCTTTAGCCATACTATATTTATAATCAGCTTCTCTCATTGAACGTTGAAGTTCTGGAAAAAGATACGCAACTGCCTGAACATAATTCCATACATGTGCACATGAACCCTCACAACAACCCCCTGTGTTATGACAACCTTCAAATCCATAAAATGTTCCATCTTCTAATCTTATACAAGTCGTTGTTTTTAATATTGATACTTGTGAACTTATAGCATCCAACACATAATCAGGTAAAGTTGAAGAAAACAAAGTATCAGCAAATAGCTTTGTTTCATTATAAAGCCTATCAAAATTATCTACTGTATATTTTGCTACATCCCATGCATCTTTCCACACAGTTGCATAATAATTTTTCCATATCTCATGTGTAGATGAAGTACCACAACAATCAGATGAAGCACCCCAATACTTTTCAAAATTTGGAAAATACCAGGTTAAAAAAAATGGGATAGTTATTATTTCATTAGCTTTTATTTTAAAATCTATAGCTACTGTCCCAATTTCTGTAAGACCTTTGTCTTCTGGCAATTTATCTAATTCTAACATTTGCCAGAATTTTGATAATCTATCATCCTTCCATTTTGGTAAAATTTTTACATTTTTAGATATTGTAGATAATGCAATAGAACCGTATTTAGGAGAATCATTTTTAAATTTGTCTGTTGTTAAATATAATCCTGTAAGATTAGATGACTTTTTTATCTTATTGATTTTACCTTCTTTTTCAGGATCTCCAATTATATTTCTTAAATTTCCATATATTGTTCCTTCAATTGTTTTATTGCTCGTATTTTTAAAATGATAAAGTAAAATTGCAGCAGGTATCCCTGAATCTTTTGCATTGAGTGGAATAAAAGGATTAAAAGCCTCTAATGTAACATCTACTGGAATATCAACATCTTGCAAAATAACTTTTGCAAAAGGATAATTCCCAACAAATTTTACTTTGCGAAAATGTGGCAAGCCTTCGCCTAAATGCATTTGACCTGAATTACCATATCCTATAAAATCCCCTTCACAATTCCCCTGCAAAACTTTGATTATATCATTCTTATTTTTCTGATTTATCTTAACTGTAAAAAATGTATGTTTTGGCACACCATTATTTGTCTGAAAATCAGAGTGATTCCTCTCGTTTGATTTATTTGGCTTATTCATTATTTCCCAATCTCTAAGCTGACCCCAACCACCTAAAGATATTGAGCCTGTTCCTATCCCTCCAAGCGGAAAAGCAATCTCCTTAATATTCTTACCCGTATAAATCATAAATTTTTCAGTAAAACTTTACTATTCATAGAACACTGTTAAGCAAATATCTACCAAATATAAAACCAAAATTTTTGTAGTTGCTGATTTATCAGCTGTTTTTTTTACGCCGATAAATCGGCAACTACAGCAATTCAAATATATTCCTCTGCGAGTTCAAAAGCTATATTTCTCCATTCTGTTAGTCTATTTGGCTCATTTCTAACAGTGTGGATGTCCTGAAGATTAACCTCTAAAATGTTGTTCCGTGTTTTTTCAAAAGCATCTTTTAGTTTTTCACGAGCTAAATCCGGATGCCATTGTTCCATGCTCACAATTGCAGGATTTGGTTTATGTGTATAAACCAAATCTCTGCCGACTTCTCTTGATGCAACTTCAATATCTACCCAAGGGCTCATTGATACCCGCCGCAAGTTACGAATTTTTCTGACAACACTCATCTTTTTGTGTAGTGGCTCGCAACACCCGTAACAACTCAGCCCAAATCTTTCAAGCAACCGCTTTTCATACTGAATCGCAAATTCATAATGCATTTCTGGTGAAATTATTTCAGTAAATATTTGGGTTGCAGCACGTGCCCACATATCCTTGATTCTGACGTGTGCGCCGTCAAAATCCTTTTGTGGAAGTTGATCAGTCCATCCGTAACCGCCTGAACCAAGGCGTGTGTTTCCATTGCTCAAGGAGAGAACATTCATTTTCTCAAGTTGTTCTAATTCGCCCAAATACCTGGTTGTAATTCTTTCAAGTCCTTCATGTACCCATTTTGGCCTATCAAGTAAATCCATGAACATCTGCTCAATACCTCTCCAGCGAATAAACATATCCATTGGTGCAAAATTGAAGAAATCAAACCCGCGTTTCTCCACTTTTAGGATATCACCATAGAGATTATAGAGCAGTTCAAATAACGTATTCGTTTCTTTCCAATCCACATATATCTCGGATTTCGTCTGAATTTTTTCAATATCCCGTTCTTCCACAATAACTGGCAGAAAAGCATGCGCACCTATATTATCTTTCGGTTTTAAAATGCCTATTTCAATACCACATCCAGTATTATAATTGCTAATAATGGGACACACCACAATATCATCTACAACTCTATCATCCCTAAAATTTTCCCAGCAATAAATCTTTTTTCGCAATTCCATCTCTTGTTCCCTACAAAACGAATCAATGCACTGTAGTTGTTTATTCGGAATCAGTTCCTCCCAAATATCTGGAGCAATTGCCTGAATGTGAATAAGAGGCCTAACCCTCTCAAGCCGATTTATTCTAATCCACATTTTGCGATTCTCATTTTGCACTGGAAGAGATGCAATTTCAGCAACCCGAGTTGCAAGCGTACAGATTATGTTTTTATCGTGCGCGGTTATTTTTACATCAAACATATAATCTCCTTATTTTAAAATAGCAGAACCTTATAGGATTATTCCAATAATAATCTCCCAAAATTAGCTCTATTTTTATAATTATCTCCTTTGCCTAACCATATAAGTTGATGTTCTCTGCCTTCTTTTTCATCTCCAGGACTTTGTTAAATTTTAGTCCTATTTTTTCTTTAACTCCTTTATTTTCAATA